>CAYTEG010000036.1:0-8497 GCA_964436805.1 uncultured Candidatus Saccharibacteria bacterium | reverse complement strand
CCCAACCAACGGTAGCACTTACGCTGTGACCCAACAAGCAGCTTCTACTGGTGCCGGTTTGCCTACGGGCGTTACTGCCGGTAACATCTTTACTTACCCAGGCCTTACCTGCGCCAACGTGAGCGGTGGTACTGGTACGGTAAGTATCACAAGCCGAACACTCGCCGCTGTTATCTACCAAGAGCAGGGCGGTTACTACTGCCAAAGCAATTAGTAGCCTGTAAGTAGGCATGGCTACTGCCAGACGGCACCTCCAAAGGGTGCCGTTTTGTTATGGAGCGAAAACCTGCTAGCATAATGCTCATGGTACAGGCAGAAATTGCTACATTTTTGGGGCTTATTGGGGCGGCTATGGGTAGCTTTGCCGGCGCAACGGCCTGGCGGCTGCACACTAAGCGCAATATGGTGAACGACCGCTCCGAATGCGAGCATTGCCACCACAAGCTTGGGGTAGGGGATCTACTCCCCGTCGTCAGCTGGCTTGTGCTGGGTGGCAAATGCCGCTACTGCAAGGCGCCAATTGGCTGGCTCACGTTTTTTGCCGAAACAGTGGTAGCCACAGCGTTTGTCGTTTCGTATATATATTGGCCGCTTGGCTTTGGCGAGTGGCAGGCGCAGGCGCTGTTTGCGCTGTGGCTGCTATATATTGTAGTGCTGGCAATGTTGCTTATATACGACGCCCGCTGGATGTTGCTACCCGACAAATTAGTGCTGCCACTTATCGCCGTTGGCTTTTTTGACGCCGCGCTGCGGGTCAGCTTAATAGGGCAGGCAAGTACGCTTGGCTATGTTTTACACGTTGGGTTGGGGATTACCGCTATCGCCGGCCTGTACGGCGCCCTGTATTTTATCTCGCGCGGCAAATGGGTTGGCTTTGGCGACGTAAAGCTGGCGGTATTTATTGGTGCGGTGCTCGGCTGGCAAAAAGCATTGCTGGTGCTGGGCTTGGCAAATGTGATCGGTTTTTTGGTGGTCGTGCCCGGTTTGCTCAGCGGCAAACTCACCCGCACCAGCCGTGTGCCGTTTGGCCCGTTTTTAATCGCCGGCTTTTTGGTTGCGGGGCTTTGGGGCGACGTACTTATCCACTGGTACCTCGGCCTTACCGGGTTGTAGTTAGGCAACCTGCTTATGCTATAATGACAGCAAATGGCTGGCTCACGTTTGGCGGGTTTTACGATTGTTGAGATTACGTTATTCTTAGCGATAACGAGTTTGCTATTTTTGGTCGCAATTGTTGGCACCGGCAACGCCATCCGCAGCTTTCGTTTTACCGACAGCGGGCGTTCGCTCGAGACATTTACCCAAAAACAGTACGACGATATAATAAACGGCCTCAACAGCCGCAGCAATTCGGTTAGTTGTAACAGTGGCGTTATCGACACCAGCACCAGCCAAACTGTTGGCAGCAGCAACTGTCTGCTTATGGGCAAGCTTTTGGTGTTCCGCAGTGGTAACTCCGACGTTACGGTGTATAACGTAATCGGCTCCGAGCCGGCGGGTGTTAATTATTCGCTCAGCGACGCCGATTTAGTTACTGCCTTCCAGCCGCAAACCGTAACGGCCACGGCGGTCAACACCTATACCATCCCGTGGGGCGCGTATCCGTCTGGCTTTAAGCGGCTCAGTGACAACCAGGCGACGAACGGGCTGCTATTGGTACGCGGGCTTAAATCGTCGCGGGTGCTCAGTTACACCTTTAAAGTGCCAGTGGCGGTGCCGACCAACCTCACCAGCCTGGTAAACGACGCCACCAACCGGCTGCAGCCCACCAATTTTTGCATTAAAAATGCCGATGGGCTCGGAACGCCAGCAAAATTGTACGTCAGCGGTGGCTCCAGCCAAAATGCCGCGGCCATTAATTTTAACGCAGTAGATACGGAGTGCAACGGTGTCTAAACAAAATGGCGATACGCTGGTTGAGGTACTTATGTCGCTTGTCGTTTTAAGCGTTATTATTGTGGGCGCCGTGACGCTTATGAACAGGGGCCTGCAGTCGGCGCAGCTGGCGCTCGAACACTCCGAGACGCGCCAGGCCGTTAACCGCCAAATCGAATTTTTAAAGTATCTGCGCGACCAATACACCGTTAACAGCACCGGCGCCGACGGCCTTACGTGGGCGAGTATCATCAGCTCCAGCAACGCAAGCCCGACCGATTACAACGGCTGCAGCGTCACCGCTGCAAAAACCGGCACAGCATTTTACCTCGACCGGCCAGCGACACCTATTATAAAAGTTGCCTTCGACCCGAGCCTTCAACCATCGACCTTTTACGCCACCGCCGGCTACGGCATGTGGATAGAAGCCACGCCATCCACCGGCGTATCGCCAGCTTATGTCGATTTTGTTTTGCGCGCGTGCTGGGAGGGAAGCGGCACTTTGGGCGGACAGCAAAAAACCGTAACCGCAGTGAGGTTGTATGATCCATCGCGCTAAACAAGCCGGGTTTACCCTGGTCGAACTTATGATCGCATTAGCTTTTGTGGCGTTCATCCTTATTTTTGCCACCTCGGCCGTGATACAAGTAATGCAAACCTACAACAAGGGACTGGCGCTTAAGCAGATTAACCAGGCTGGGCGCACGACGCTCGAATATATATCGCGTTATTTGCGTACTGCCGACCCGGGCGCGGTCAATGCTTCTGCCATGAGCTCCAACCGCATGTGCCTTGGCGGGGTCAGCTATGTATGGAACCTGTACAACACGGCGCCGGCCAGCGCAAATAAATACGACGACGGCAGTTCGTTTACCCTTGTGCGCGTCAACGACGCGGCAAACGCCATGTGCTCAAATGCCAGCGGCAGCTATCCGGCGGTGCCAAAAGTAGAAGCCACCGAAGTTCTAGGCAGCAACGTTTGGGTTATGGCCATAACTATGACCCAGCCAGCGGTGGGCGCGCCACTGGTCGACCTTAGCATCAAGCTTGCCGTAGCAAACGACCCGGCCATCACCAGTGGTCAATGCGCAAAAGGTGGCACGATTGGCCAGTTCTGCGCGACGTCAGATTTTAGTACAACGATTATGACAGGAGGAGGTAGGTGATGGCCAAGTATACGGTTCGACAGGCAGAGGCCGGTTTTGTAGCATTGTTTTCGACGATATTTTTTATGCTGCTGATTACGGTGATTACCCTTGGGTTCATACAAATTACAACGACCGAACAACAGCAGGCGCTTAACAACGACCTTTCGGCTTCGGCGCTGGCTTCGGCACAATCTGGGGTCGAGGACGGCAAGCGCGCCGTGCTTAAATATTTTAGCCTTTCAAACCCTGCCGATAAATCAACGTACTACACCCAAATGACCGCGCCAAAAGCTAATACCTGCGACGCCATAACAACCTCGCAGGTGGGCAGCGACCTCGGTATTTCGAGCGTCGGTAATGTAGTTAACAACAGCCAAATCAACCAGGCGTACACTTGTTTAAGCGTGAACCTTAATTCGCCCGACTTTTTGTCGCAATCGTCGGCTGGCAAAAGCCAATTGGTGCCGCTTAAGGCAGTTGGCGGTAACTACACCCAGGTTAAAGTGTCGTGGCATTTGTTGAGCGCAACCGTGGGCGCCGAAGACGGCGACGGGTTGCCGGGTGCGACCCCTGGTGTTGCTCCATATTATGCCGTAGGGCCGTTGCTGTACCCGGCAATTAACTCGGGCACCCCTGCACTTGGTTGGGACAAACTGGGCTACCCGGCATATTTGCGGGTGCAGCTATACGGTTACCCAAGCAGCGGCTCGTTTAGCCGCACCGAACTCACGCAGCGCAGCCGCTCGGTTTTGCTTGTGCCCACCCAAAGTGGCACGGCGTCGACAACACCAATTAACTTTGGTACGGTCGACCCAAACCCTGGTGTATTTGGCACGGCCGAGCTCAGCCCGCAAAGCATCCAGTGCGACCCGTCGCCAACAACCGACATCGGTAGCTATGCTTGCACGGCGTTGCTCGAACTGCCAACCGGCGCCGCTTATGCCAGCACAGCCAACAATTACTTTTTGCGGATTACCCCCGAATACGGCGCAACGCACTTTAGGGTAGCGTTGGTGAGTGGCGGAACCGAAGTCAGCTTCGACCAAGTACAACCAATTATCGACGCAACTGGCCGCGCGGCCGATGTCTTTCGACGCTTGCAAGCCCGAGTGGTGGTAAACGCCCTGACCAACTACCCCGAATTCGCAGCCGAAAGCGCCAACACCATCTGCAAAACAATGCAGGTTTCTAACAACACCACCGACTACCAGGCCAACAACTGCCCTTAGGTTATGTCTTTATGGAATTTTTTGTGCACTTCTTTTAGGTGTGGGTCGGTTATGTGCGTGTAAATTTGAGTCGTCGCAATATTGCTGTGCCCAAGTAGCGTTTGGACGCTGCGTAAGTCGGCGCCGTTCATAAGAAGGTCGGTTGCAAATGAGTGGCGCAGGGTGTGTGGCGAAACCTGTTTGGTGATGCCGGCGAGCAGGGCGTAGTGGCTAATCATGCGCTGCACGCTGCGCGGCGTGAGGCGCTTAAAATCGCCTGATTGGTCAATGGTTTGGTGCCCGCCATAGCTAATAAACAGGGGCGGGAGGTTGTCGGTGCGGGCGGCGAAATATGTTTTTATAAGTTCGGTTGCAGCGCTGTCGACAAATACTGCGCGGTCTTTTTGGCCTTTGCCGCGTACGCTAAATTCGCCGCGAGCCAGGTTAATATGGGTGCGGTCGAGGTTGGTTAGTTCCGAAACACGCAGCCCGCTCGAATATAACAAAGCGACGATCGCACGGTCGCGTAATCCGGCTGGTGTGTTGTCGGGGATGGCTGCGAATAAATCTTTTAACTCAGCTTCGTTTAAAAAGCTGACCTGCTTTTTTTTAATGCGCGGCAGTTCGATACGCGACGGCGCAAGTGTTTCGAACCCGCGTTTGGCGCAAAAGCGTAAAAAGCTGCGCAGGGCAATAAGGTGGTACGAGCGGGTTGTGGCCGAAAGCAGCTCGCCGTGTGTATCGCGAAAACGCGAAAGCCACATGCGCCATTTGCGCACCATTTCGTCATCTATATTCTCGACCTCCGGGTCTTCGGCAAACTCAACAAGGCGGGTAATATATAAGCGGTAGTTTTCGCTGGTCTTGGAGGCGCGGTTTTGTTCGATCTCTAAGTATTCCAAAAACGGGGTAATGAGTTCTGACACGTAGTGGCTCATAGTGCTTATAGTTTATCACGTCACCCTGAGGTAGAGAAGCATAAAAAATGTGTTCGTTTTTGCTTTTGGCGTACTCGTGGCACAATACAAATATGCACATGGGATTACCAGAAGGTATTATTTTAGGCATCGTACAAGGTCTTACCGAATTTATTCCGGTATCAAGCTCTGGCCACCTTGTTATTGCCGAACATTTTTTGGGGCTGCAAAGCGTACCTGTTTTTGATTCGCTTATTAACTTCGGCACCTTTATGGCGCTGGTCATTTATTTTCGCAAGCGGTTGTGGGGCATTGCGCTACGGATTTTTACCAAGCACGATTTTCGGCTTGCCCGTAACATCATCATCTCGGCCATTCCCGTCGGCGTCGCCGGATTCTTTTTGAAGCACTTTTTCGAAAGCGCCAGCATACAAAACCCATGGGTTGTGGTTTGCACGCTTTTGGTCGTCGGTGTGGTTATGGTTGTGCTCGATAAGCTCCCGCGCGCCAGCGAAGTAAAAACACAAGAAGCTTTGTCGCCAAAACGCGCCGGTGCCATTGGCCTGGCGCAAATGCTCGCGTTGGTGCCAGGTGTGTCGCGCTCGGCGTCGACCATTATTGCCGGCCGGCTTGCCGGGCTCAGCTACGCACAGGCTGCCGAATATAGCTTCTTATTATCGATCCCGGTAATGTTTGCAGTCGTAGTGCTTGGCTTTGTTGGCCACGAAGGCCGCGATTTTATCGCCGCAAACTTTAGCGTTTGGTTGGCCAGCAACATCGCCGCATTTGTTTGTGGCCTGGCTGCCGTCGGCTTTATGCTGCGCTTTTTGGCAAAAGGCAACCTAAAAAGCTTTGGCATTTACCGCATTTCGCTGGCGTTTGTCGTGCTTGCGCTCTTATTTATTGGCTGATCTATACCCAGCATGTGGTAAAGTGTAGGCAGATAATATTGCATAAGGGAGTTTTATATCTATGCCCAAAAACAAGCAAATGCATCCCGACCTCTACGACATCCGTTACGAACGAACATTTTGCATGATCAAACCAGATGGTGTCATGCGTGGCCTTATTGGCGAAATTACGCACCGCATCGAAAAGGCCGGCCTTAAAGTGGTCGCCCTAAAAATGCTGACGCCAAGCGACGAACTCGTGCGCGCCCACTATCCATCGAGCGACGAAGCGTGGGTCGACCGGCTTGGCAAAAAGGGTGTTGCCAGTTTTGAACACCTAAAGCACCTTAACCCGGCAGAAGTGTTGGGCACCGACAACACCTTGACTCTTGGCAAAGAAGTGCTTGAATCGCTTATTAAATACATGCAGTCCGGCCCTGTGGTCGCCATGGTTGTCGAAGGCTTGCAGGCAGTCGATATGGTACGCAAACTTGCCGGTAACACCTTGCCCTACAAAGCCGAGGTTGGCACAATCCGCGGCGATTTTTCGGTCGACAGCCCTGTTATCGCCAACACCGAAAAACGCGCTATCCACAACTTATTCCACGCCAGCGAAACAAAAGACGAAGCTGCCAAAGAAATTAAGCTTTGGTTTGGTGACGAACAAATCCACGATTACGACCTCGGCAACGAGGGCATAATGTACGGCCGCAACTATTAACTTTGGGGCGGAGCCGCCCCTTACATGCCTCGGTAGCTCAGCTGGATAGAGCACCTCCGTCCTAAGGAGGGTGTCGTAGGTTCGACTCCTACCCGGGGCACCACGTAATACATACCATCGCACTGATGGTATTTATTTTGCGGTATAATAAGGCCATGCCAAAGCAATTTGAGGGCCAGCACGAAGGGGAAGAGGTGTTGTTTGTGTTTAGGCACCACCTTATAAAAATCCGCAAAGGTTTTTATTTGCTCGCGATCCCTTTTTTGCTCGCTTCGATACCGGTGTTAGTGTGGCCAGAGAACATCGACAACCTTTGGGTGGCGCTCGGCGGTTTTGTTTTAGGGCTGTTGTTGTTTTTTTACCATTGGCTCGGCTGGTATTTTAGTGTGTTTATTGTTACAACAGAACGTTTGCGGCAAATTACCCAAAAAGGCTTCTTTAATAGGAGTGTGATCGACCTCGGCCTGTCGAAAATCCAGAACATAAGCTATAATGTACCTGGTTTTAGTGCTGCTATTTTTGGGTTCGGTACCCTGGTGGTACAAACGTATGTTGGCGATTTGTTCCTCGAAAAAATCGACCATCCCGAAAAAATTTACAACGAATTAAGCGAAGCAATTAAAAACCACGCCAACCATGAAAAAGATGTTGCATAAAATACTCAAAACTTCGGTCAAGCCACCAGAAACAGGTGGGCGTATTACAAACGAAACCGTTGCCGAGCACCGCGAGCGGGTATTGGCCGGTGGCCGTAAGTTTAAATATCCGCTTCAGTACACCAAGCACCGCGTGTTATTTATAAGCATTTTGCTAAGTATCCTTGCGCTTATTTTGTTTGTTGTATTTTTTGTATGGCAGCTTTACTTTGCACAGGCTTACGACAAGTTTACTTATGGTCTGACGCGCGTGCTGCCGGTGCCGGTGGCCAAGGTAGATACCGAGTTGGTGCGCTATAGCGACTATTTGTCAGAGCTCCGCAGCGCCGTGCACTACCTTACGACCAAAGAAGCCGTCAACTTTAATTCGACCGATGGCAAACGCCAGCTCGACTACCAAAAGCGCCTGGCGCTCGACAAAGCGACACGCGACGCGTATATTACAAAACTCGCCAGCGACAACCACATAAGTGTTTCGTCTAAAGAGCTCGACGATTTTGTTAAAAAGCAAATTACCTCAAACAAACTTGGGGTGAGCGAAGAAGTGTACAAGCAGGTTATAAGCGATTATTACGACTGGACGTTCGACGAATATAAAAACTCTGTCCGCCAGGAGATGCTAAGCAAAAAAGTCAACGCAAGGCTCGACACCGATGCCAGGGCTAAAATTAATTCTGTTGCCCAGGCGCTTGCCCAAGGTGGCGATTTTCCCGCCCTTGCCCGCGAGGTGTCAGAAGACATGCTCAGCAAAGCGAACGGCGGCGACGTAGGGTTTGTCAGTAAAAACAGCGAAGATCCAAATGGTATCATCGAAGCGGTGAGTGCGCTGCAACCAGGTCAGTTCTCGGGGGTGATCGAAGGCACCGACGGGCTTTACATCGTAAGGCTACTCGAAAAGCGCGATACCGGCGATGTACATTTTGCCAAAATATACGTCTCGTACAAAGTGGTCACGCAAAAACTTGCAGAGCTCAAAAAGCAAAATAAAATCGTCGAATATATTAAGGTCGACCAAATCGGCAATCCAATCAGCCAATAGCTTGCGTTTAAGGGGTAAGATTGGTAAAATGCCTAAAGTTACT
>CAYTEG010000035.1:0-8779 GCA_964436805.1 uncultured Candidatus Saccharibacteria bacterium | reverse complement strand
GCACAGCTGCGCGTCCGTCATCTGCGTCACCTCCACCGGCAGCGACGCGCCCGCCGTCATCTGAAGCAGCTCGATCGCCCGTGACCGGGACACGTGCGTCCCCAGAAAGTCGCACACGCGCGCCGACGCCCCCCGACCGCTCGTTCCACTGCCCCTCCCCGAAGGCGCCCGGCGACGACGCGCCGCTGCACCACCCGCCCGGAGCATCATGTCATCAAACGCCCAGAACCCATGACCGGCGGCGGTCCTGCTTCGGCTTCACCCAGGCGAGCCGTTGTCTTGGTAATGCGCTGGTGTCCGCTGGAGCGAGCTTGTAGTTTCGGTGCAATTTCATCTACCAACTTATGGGCACTGGTTAGTGTCTGTAAGGCAGCGACTATTTGGCGACGGTTATGCAGATCACCCTTTTTGGCTTTCGTGATGAGTTTTTCTACGTAAGGCACGACTTCCTTGGCTTTGGGTAGGGTAGTTTCGATGGATTCGTATTTAATGAGCGAATCGGCCAAGCCCTTAATTAAAGCTCGGCGCTGATCGCGTTCGCGATGAAACTTTCTGCCTTTGTAGCCGTGTCGATGCATTTAGAGCTCCAACTCCGCCAACTTCTCTTTAACTTCGTCGAGGGCTTTGCTGCCAAAACCTTTAAGCTCACGAAGTTCGGTGTCGCTTAGGGTCACGAGGTCGTTGATGGTGCGGATGTCGTTGTTAATCAGCGCATTGGTAGTGCGTGCGGTCAAATTAAGGTCTTCGATTGGGGTCATCAGCTCAGCTGAGTCGCCATCGATGCCCTTGCTGCCCACTGCTGGGCCGGCTTCGACGCGGGTGCTACCGGCAAGCGCGGTGTATTGGTTGATCAAAATTGCAGCAGCTTCTTCGAAAGCTTCCTGTGGGGTAATAGTGCCGTTAGTGTCAACGGTCAGGCTCAGCTTATCGAGGTCAGTTGCTTGACCCACGCGGGTGTTTTCAACTTTGTAGCGTACGCGTACAACAGGGCTGAACAATGCATCGAGGGCAATAAAGTCGCTGTTTTGGCGCTTGGCGGTTGATTCTTCGATGGTGCGGTAACCGCGGCCACTGTCGATGACGATGTCCATGACAAAGCTTGCCTTGGGGTCGTCGATGGTTGCGATAACAGCGTCTTTGTTGACGACTTCGATATCACCGGTAACTTTAATGTCGCCAGCGGTAACTTTGCCAGCGCCTTTTTTCTCGAGGCGAACGGTTGCTGGTTCGTCGTTGTGGCTAACAAGGCGCACGTTTTTGAGGTTAAGCATGATGTCAACGACATCTTCTTTAACGCCAGGCACGGTGGTAAATTCGTGCGTTGCGCCCTCGATTTTAAATGATGTAATCGCAGCACCACTAATGCTGCTCAGCAGCACGCGGCGCATACTGTTACCCAGCGTCATGCCGTAGCCTTTGTGTAAAGGCTCAACGACAAACGTTGCGCTGGTTGGTGTGTGCTCGTCTACGTTAGCGAGCGTTGGGTTGTGAATGACTTTCATAACGGTGATGTTCTCCTTCAACCTTCTTTAAAAGTCTTAACGTGAGTAATACTCGACGATCAGTTGTTCGTTAATATCTGCTTCGGCTTCTTCGCGTTTAGGCAAGCCAGTAATGGTGATGGTCAATTTTTTAGGGTCTGACTTCATCCAGCTGAAGGTCGGTTGGTTAGTGTCCTTCATGATGTCGTCGAGGTGGGTAAAGTACTGCGTTTTGGTGCTTGCTGGACGGACGGTAATAACGTCGCCTGGTTTAACACGCAAACTTGGTACGTCAACACGGGTGCCGTTGACCATAAGGTGGCCGTGGCCAGCCAATTGGCGTGCGCCGCGGCGGCTTACTGCCCAACCGGCCCGGTAAATGACGTTGTCGAGGCGGCGCTCAAGCAGTTGCAGCAATACGCTGCCAGATTGGCCAGCGGTGCGGCTGGCTTCTTTCATGAGTTTTGCAAACTGCTTTTCGAGCAAACCATACAGGCGGCGAACTTTTTGCTTTTCGCGTAACTGCTGGGCGTACATGCTTTGTTTACCCTGGCGGCCGTGGGCGTGCATGCCTGGGATGCCAGTTTTCTTAGCCATGATTTTGTGCGCTTTAGGGTGCAAAGCATACCCTTCGCGGCGTGACTGTTTGACAATAGGGCTACGATCTCGTGCCATAGGTTAAGCCCTCCGTGCCTTGCGTGGACGCACACCACCGTGCTGCAAGCCAGTTTTATCTTGAATTTTCTCTACGCTGATACCGACGTTTTGCAATGCGCGCACTGCGGCGTCGCGGCCCAGGCCAACGCCTTTGACGTATACGTCGACGCTGGTCATGCCAAAGGTTTGCTTAGCAGCAGTCGCAGCTTTTTCGCTGGCGACCTGTGCGGCGTAAGCGGTACCTTTTTTAGAGCCTTTAAAGCCCATGGCGCCGGCGCTTGCCGTGGTAAGGGCGTTGCCTTTTTTATCGGTAAAAGTGATGAGCGTGTTGTTAAAGGTAGCTTTAACGTGCATTGCGCCAGCAGGGACGCTGCGCTTTGCCTTCTTTTTGGTCGTGGTAGGTTTGGTTGGAATATCTGCCATAATAAAGTCCTAAGTCTTCGATGCGACCTTCCTTTTAGTGCCACCCACGGTAACTTTTTTGCCGCGGCGGGTACGCGCGTTGGTGCGGGTACGTTGGCCGTGGCCAGGCAAGTTAGCGGCGTGGCGTAGGCCACGGTAGGCTTTAATTTCTTTGAGGCGCTTAATGTTGGTTGTCACCACACGCTGAAGCTCGCCTTCTACGGTGTAGTTGGCGGTGATTTCGTCGCGGATGCGCTGCAATTCACCCTCGCTCATGTCTTTGACACGAACTGTTGGGTCAATTTTAGTCGCCTCTAGGATTTTGGCAGCATAATGCGGCCCAATGCCGTACACATAGGTAAGGGCGATTTGGACTTGTTTGTCAGTGGGAATGGTTACCCCGGCAATACGCGCCATCGTTAACCTTGCCTCTGCTTATGACGTGGCTTTGTTTTGTCGATAAAGACAAGCACGCCTTTGCGGCGGGTAAAGTAGCCTTTTGGGCCTAATTTTGTGACACTTGGTCGAACCTTCACGCGGTTGATCTCCTTTGCGCTTGATCCTTACAGTTAATCTCGTAAGCGGAAAGTGATTCTGCCCTTTGTGAGATCGTAAGGGGTTAACTCAACTTCCACTTTATCCCCTGGCACGAGGCGGATATAATGCTTTCGCATTTTGCCCGCGACATGGCCGAGGATGACATGCCCATTCTCAAGTTCGACATTAAACTTTGCACCGGGGAGCGCCTCAACGACGACGCCGGTGAGTTTAATAACCTCTTTGCTCTCTGGCGTTTGGCGCTGCTGGGTGCTGCGCTGGACGTTCGAGGCTGGTCTGCGTGCTCTCTTGGGTTTAGGCATAAATTACAATAGTTGATTATACAGAGGTTTTACTCTGTTGTAAAGCACTACTTTAAAAGACTTTCGCGTTAATCCGCGTTGTTAGTTCTATGATACTGCGATTTAGCGAAAAATCAAGTGGTTTGGGATCGCTCTCCCGCCGGATGCTCTTGATGCGATCCGGCGGGAGAAGGTGTCGTCATGGCTGCAGCTGGAAGCCGAAGTGCATAACCCGCTGGATGATGCCGCGGAGGACACTATGGTGCACGTAGGGGTCGGCCTTCAGTGTCGATAACGAAAGCCCCACCACGTCGGCGACGGTTTTTGCCCCGTAGCCTTCGACGACCCCAGCAGCCCTCTCACCCAGGTTAAGCACCTCCTTGGACATCGCCAGAAGCCGCTCTTTACCGAACGCCTTCCGGACACCTACCCATTGGCTTTTCGGGAGCGTCGCCGCGAGAAGAGACACGAGCCGGCGCTCTTTTACGTCGCCAGGCGTAAAGGTCAACGTGAGGTCGACGGTGTAATCAGCCTGCGGTTGCTCGGTTGTGGCACCTTTACCGCTGTCAGTAGTAGACACGCCGGCCACTATAGCACGGCGTTAAGGTGATAGCAATGACTGCTAATCTTCGTCGTAGGTAACCATTAAAGCACGCGAATTAATTTGGCGCAGGGTTTCGAGCGTCACCGAAACAACGATCAAAAGGCCGGTGCCACCAATAGCGAGGTTGGTCGTGCCAGTAAAGCCAAGCTTGGCAAACGCAAATTCGAACACAAAGGGCAGCACGGCAATAAAGCCAAGGGCAATCGAGCCAAACAGCGTGAGGCGCGTGACCGTTGTTTTTAAAAACTTTTCGGTTTGCTGGCCAGGGCGGATGTTTGCGACAAACCCACCTTGCTTTTGCAGATTCTCGGCGATTTCGGTGGTGTTAAACACGATGCTGGTGTAAAAATACGTAAACAAAATCACTAAAATCAGGTATGCCACAGGGTAAATAAGCGTTGTCATATCGCCGGTCGCAAAATTGTTGGCGTTTGGCGTTTGAAACCAAAGTGCCAGGTTAGCGCCCAAAGTTTGCCAATCGGGGTTTGCCGTGGCCTTAAGCAGCTGCCCAACAAAAGCCGGCAAAGCCAAAAACGCAACTGCAAAGATAACGGGGATCACGCCGGCGGTAATAAGTTTAATAGGTAAAATGCTGGTAACGCCGCCGTATTCGCGGTTGCCCTGCACGCGCTTGGCGTAGCTAATAGTGACCACGCGCTGCGCTTCGTTGATCTTAACAATTATGTACAGCACTGCCAGCCCCAGCACTCCCAAAATAAATGTGACCATGGTTGCTGGGCCGTTTATAGGCACGGTAAACCAGTTAAATACGTGCAGCGCATCTTCGGGGCTCGGAACGCTGCCAATCGAGGCCACCAGCGTGCCGAGCGTCTGCGGCATCTGGCTGATAATACCGGCAAAAATAAGCAGCGACATACCATTGCCGACACCTTGTTCGGTAATAAGCTCGCCCAGCCACATAAGCAGCATCGCGCCGGCAGTCATAGCGCCGACCATCACCACCCACTGGAACGGCGAGGTATTTGCGGTGATATCTACCCCAGAAGCGCCAGCCAGCACCGTTTGCCGCAAAATAAATATAAAGGCAATCGATTGCAAAATTGCGAGTGGCAACGTGATAAGCCGCGTCCATTGCTGGATTTTACGCCGCCCAACCTCGCCATCTTTGTGTAGCTCTTCGAGCCGCGGAATGGCTTTAGTGAGCAACTGCGTAATAACAGAGGCGGTAATGTATGGCGACAGCCCCACCAACACAATAGAGAGGTTGGCAAGCGCCCCGCCCGACAAAATATTTATAAAGCCGCCGAGGTCGCTTTGGCTAATAACGTTGCTGAGCACCTGTTTAAGCTGCGTCGGCTCGGCCAGTGGCACGGGCACATGCGACAAAAATCGGTAGACAATAACCAAGCCAAACACGATAAGCAAACGTTTTTGCATGTCGCGGCTTTTTAGGGATTTGAAGATTGTTTTCCAGCTCATCAGTTATCGGCCTCTTTGGTTGTACTCCATTTAAGATACCACACGCTGCCAGCTTACGCTACAAAAAACAAACTAAAAACGCGCCATTTACTGACGCGTTTTTAGTGAAACAGCAAAAATTACTTTTTGGCTTCTTTTTTTGGCTTCTCGGCTGCTTCGGCTTTCGCTTTGGCTTTTGCTTCGTTTGCAGGGAAGTGTGGGGTTTCGACTTTTTCGAAGCTCCCGCCGGCTTTTACAATCGCCTCTTGAGCGCCTTTGCTTGCGCCTTGGGCTTTAAGTGTCACTTTGCCTTTTACTTCGCCGCGCAAAATAATTTTGACGGCGTGGAACGGGCTAACGATCAAACCAGCTTCGGTCATTGTTTTGTTGTCGGCGGTTTTGCCGTCGAAGCTGCTGAGCATGTCGGTGTACACTACTTGCGCAGGTACGCGTTTGCTGGTAAAGCCGTGCTTTTTAGGCACGCGCTGCATCAGCACGCCCTGGCCACCAACAAAGCCGTGGCTGTGTTTTTTACCAGTGCGCGAGTTTTGCCCTTTGGTACCGCGGCCGGCAGTTTTACCCTGGCCAGCGCTAATACCGCGGCCGACGCGCTTGCGGTCGGGGCGAGGTGCAACTTCTAATTCGTTGATCTTCATTACTTTGCCTCCGCCTTTTTAGTTGCTTTAGCAGGTTTTTCTTCGGCTACTTCAGCCTTTTTTGCGGCTGGTTTTTTGGCTGGCTTGTTAAGCCAGTCGTCTTCGGCTACCAGGGTGCGCAGCGCTTCGATAACCGCGTAGGCGTTGTTAACCTTGTTGTTTGAGCCAAGGGCTTTGCCAAGCAGGTTTGTGACGCCGGTCAGGTTAATGATCGAGCGCATCACGCCGCCGGCAATAACACCGGTACCTGGGCGCGCTGGCATAAGCAGCACTTTTGCGCCGCCAACTTTGGCATTAATTTCGTGCGGGATAGTCGCCTTGCTCGTCACCGGGAAGGTAATAAGCTGCTTTTTAGCTTTGTCGGTGGCTTTGGCCACAGCCGCTTGCACGTCCTGGCCTTTTGCAACGCCAACGCCAACGCGCTGCTTGCCGTCACCAACAGCGACAAGAGCTTTAAAACGGAACCGACGGCCGCCTTTAACCACGCGGGCCACGCGGTCGATGCTGACAACGTATTCCTGGAAGATTTTCTCTTCGCGGGGTTCGTTGTTGCGGTCGTTCGGACGGCGGCCACCACGCTGCTGTGGGCCACCTTGGCGGCGGTTGTCGCGAGGGTCGATACTTACTGCTTGTTGTACTTCAGCCATAATTAAAACTCCAACCCGCCGTCGCGCGCAGCATCTGCAAGCGCTTTTAAGCGGCCATGATATTTACGGCCATTGCGGTCAAAGACCACTTTGGTTACTTTTGCCTTCTTTGCTTTCGCGGCGATGTCTTTGCCAGCCCAAGCGGCTTTTTCGCTGAGGCTACCTTTTACATCTTTTGCAACCGCAGTCGTGGTGCTGGCAAGAGTTTTGCCAGTTGTGTCGTCGATAATCTGGGCGTGGATGTGCATATTGCTCACATACACGCTTAAACGTGGGCGCTCCGGCGTACCGTTTACGGTCGCACGCACGCGGTGTTTGCGCAGCAGGCGCGAGGCAAGTTTTTGCATAACGTTACTCATTTCTATTTACCTCCCGTCTTGCCGGCTTTGCGCAAGATTACTTCGTCGACGTACTTAATGCCTTTACCCTTGTAAGGTTCTGGCTTTTTGAGGGCGCGGATTTCGGCCGCGACCTGGCCAACTTGCTGTTTGCTAATGCCGCTCACCGTAATAAGGTTTTTTTCGACTTTAAGGTCGATGCCTTCTGGGGCGTTGTATTTAACGGGGTGCGAAAAGCCCAGGCTCATGTCGAGCGCCCGGCCGCCACCGCTGACGCGGTAACCGACACCGTTAAGTTCGAGCTTCTTTTCGAAGCCCTTGGTAACACCTGTCACCAGGTTTTGCACGAGCGCACGCATTAAACCGTGGCCGGCTTTTGCCAGCTGCTCGTCGTTTGCGCGGGTAACCAAAACCTGGTTGCCTTCTACCGCAACGGTGACGTCAGGCTGGCCAAACTGTGAGAGCGTGCCTTTGGGGCCAACGACAGTCACAAGGTGATCGTCGCCAACCGTGATTGTCACGCCACTCGGGATTTGAATTGGCAGTTTTCCGATTCGACTCATTACATTTACTCCTTAATATACCTTACACAGCACTTCGCCACCGAGGCGGGCTTTGCGGGCGGCTTGCCCGGTCATGACGCCTTGGCTGGTCGAAACTAATACAATACCGCGGCCGTTGCGCACACGAGGGATCTCGGTTGCACCGGCGTATACCCGTTGGCCAGGTTTGCTGACGCGCTGGATTTCGGTGATAGTGGTGTTTTCGCCTGGCTTGTTGATTGTAATCACAATGTTGCCGCGTGGTTGGGCCTCGACAAACTTAACGTCTGCCAAATAGCCAGCTTTTTTAAGCTGCTCGGCAACGGTTAGTTTGATCTTGCTTGCCGGCACGACAACCTCTGTTTTATTAACAGCAATTGCGTTACGGATACGGGTTAACAGATCGGCGATTGGGTCAGTTGTTTGCATACTCATATTGTTATTCCTACCAGCTGGCCTTTGTTATGCCAGGGATTTCGCCCTTGCTTGCTTTTTCGCGGAAGCTGATGCGGTCGAGCCCAAAGCGGCGCATGTAAGCGCGCGGGCGGCCACTTAGTGCTGAGCGGTTTTTGCGGCGGGTCGGGCTACTGTTGCGGGGCAGAAGCGCCAGGCTTTCGTAGTCGCCAGCTGCTTTAAGTTCGGCGCGCTTGGCAGCGAACTTCGCGATCAGCATTAAACGCTTTTTGTCGCGGGCGATGATTGATTTTTTAGCCATCTAGCGGTTCTCCTTCTCGAATGGCAGGCCAAAGGCAGCGAGCAAAGCGCGGCCATGAGCCTTTTCTTTGGCGTCGATTACAAAGTTAATCTGCAAACCGTGCACAGTGGTAGTGTCTTCGAAACCAAGTTCTGGGAACACCGACTGGTCACTCAAACCAATGCTGTAGTTGCCGGCTTTGTCGAACGCTTTGGCGCTGACACCGTGAAAGTCACGGACGCGTGGCAATACAACCTGGATTAAACGGTCTAAAAATTCGTACATGCGGCCATCACGCAGTGTGACGCTCACCCCAATACGGTTCATGCCGCGACGGATTTTAAAGGTTGCGATCGACTTTTTAGCCATCCGGTCAACCGGTTGCTGGCCAGTGATTTTGCGCAGCGTGTTTACCACCGATTCGTGGAACGCTTTGTCGTCTTTGTGCTTACCAAGGCCCACGTTAAGCACAATTTTTTGGAGTTTCGGGACTTCCTGCA
>CAYTEG010000034.1:4719-8957 GCA_964436805.1 uncultured Candidatus Saccharibacteria bacterium | reverse complement strand
TTCAAATTGGCTGCACGCTTGGCAAACCGCACGGCAACGGCTACACATTTTTAGCCCAATCGTTCAACACCGTTGTGCCATACCAGGCCTACGCCATGCACCACGGCGCCGCACGCGAAGTACACTTTTCGCCGCCGCACGACCTTAACTTTTACGACACCGTGCACGCCGAAGTCATGATGGTTATACAAGCACAAAAAGAAGGTATGGGCCTAAAAGGTACGACATTGTTTATAAACGTGTTGCCGTGCCCCAGCTGCGCGCGTATGTTCACCCAAACCGACATTGCCGAATTTGTGTATGTCGAAGACCACTCCGACGGCTATGGCCTAAAAATGTTAGAATCCGCCGGCAAAAAAGTAAGAAGGATTGTGAGGTAATTATGGCGCACCCCGAATACCAGTACCTAAAAATGATGGCCGACATTATTAAAGACGGCCGAAGCAAAAAAACGCGCGGCATTCACGGTATAAAATCGCTGTTTGGCTATCAGGTGCGGTTTGATATGCGGCAGGGGTTTCCGCTGCTGACCACCAAAAAAATGCCGTTTAATATTTTGCTGCACGAGCTTTTTTGGTTTATCAGCGGCAGCAGCGACGTTACCTATTTACACGACCACAAAATTTTTTACTGGGATGGGTTTTTGCACGAAGGTTCAAACGATTTAGGCCGCGTCTACGGCGTACAATGGCGCCACTGGAAACGCCCCGACGGCAGCGAGTTCGACCAACTGCAGTGGGCAATCGACGAACTTAAAAACAACCCCGATTCTAAAGGGATTATTGTAAGCGGCTGGAACGCCGGCGAGCTGGCCGAAATGCGCCTGCCGCCCTGCCACACCATGTTCCAGTTCGACCTAACCAAAGGCAAACTGCGCCTGCAATTATACCAACGCAGCTGGGATGTGTTTTTAGGCGCGCCGTTTAACATTGCGCAGTACGCGCTTTTGCTGCACATGGTCGCGCATGTTATTGGTGCTGAGCCGCGCGAACTTATTATTAGCGCCGGCAACGCGCATTTGTACCACAACCACATCGAGGCCGCAAAAGAACAACTGCACCGCAAGCCATACCCGTTTCCTAAGCTTAAAATCGTGGGTGACGTTAAAAACATTGATGATTTTAAGCAAGAAAACTTTGTGCTCGAGGGTTACCAATCACACCCGCGCATTAAAACCGACCTGGTGATTGTATAGCGCTAAGTGCTCGGCACACATGCGCGCGAGCGTAAAGCGCGCTTCAAAATCAGTGCGGCAGGCGGCGCGGGGGATGGTGGTGACTTTTGCAATCGCGTCAGCAATACCGTCAACGGCGTTTGCTTTGTCGACCAAAATACCGTTTTTTGGAGTGATAATTTCGGGCAGGGCGCCAGAGTTAAGGGCAATAACCGGCGTGCCGCAGGCTAATGCCTCGATTGCTACCATGCCAAACGGCTCGTCGAACAACGACGGCACTATAAGCGCGCGGGCGTTGCCGAGGAATGCGCGTTTGGCGGCGTCACTTTTTATAAAACCAACATATTCAACACCGTCGCCCAGTTGGGGCGCAATAATATTTTGCCAATATTCGTCCTTTTTGCCAGCGTAATGTTTGCCAGCGATTTTAAGCGGCACGCCGGCTTTTTTTGCGGCGGCAATCGCCACATGCAAGCCTTTCGGCTGAATGATGCGCCCAAAATAGGCAATGTAATCGCCAGCCGGGCGGGCAACCGGCGTCAATTTTTGCGGGTCGATGCCGTGGTAAATATTCGCCACCCAGTTTGTGTCGGCCGGCATACCAGAGCGCTGCGCAAAAGACATGCTAATCCAGTTTAAATCTTTATATTTTGGAAACACATTTTTGTACTTCACCAAAAAGTTAAACGGGTCGTGGTGCGTAAACACCACCGGCACGCGGCAAAGCGCAGCAAACGGCAGCGCCGTGTCTTCTTCGTTGGTATATATATGAATAACGTCGAACTCGCCGGCGTTAGCGCGCGCAAAAGCGTCGGCGATTAGTTCGGCCTGCACTTGGCGGGCGAGGGTAATAAACGTAAACGGGTGTTTTTTGAGCAAATCAATAAAGTCGCCGCCGCGGCCAGCAAGTTCTTGCTCGAACAAGCTCAAATCAGCAGTGATATTTTTAGCCGTGGTGTCGACCAGCCCGGGCGAAAAGAGCGTGACGTCTGCGCCCAATTGCTGCAATCCATCGGCTAAATCAAGCGCTAAACGCCCAGGCGAAAATATCACCTTGGGCAAAATACCACGGTGCATAAACATATGCGGCACCACCAAGCCAATACGCAAACTACTTTTGATCGGACTTTTCTTCGTCATCCAAAAAGCTTAGGTCGAGCTCGTCGGAGCCCATGTCGTCATCGCCGTAGTAGCCGTCGGCCTGCGCGTCGTCTTGTGGTTTTTCGTCGGTTGGTGGCATAAAATCCCTCTTTTTAGATAGTTCGATTATGCCGGTGACGCCCCGGTTTGTAAAGCTAGCGCACAAAGTAGGTGGTGGCAGCCGGGACAATAAAGTCGCCGCGGCCGGCAATGTTTGCTTCGACAAAGGCAATGCCAGCAGGGTCGCGTAGCTCAAGCGGGCGGTCTTCGACCAAACGGTCAAACACTTGTTCGATTGTCATGCCGTAGCGACGCATAGCAAGGCCAAGCTCGTTGGCCTGCACAATTGCATTGCGCACATCTTCATCGGGTTCAAAAGGAATAACGCCGTCGGGGCGGGCAATGCGTTCAAATAACTCCTCGTATACTTCATTTTCCTGGCCGGACACAAGTTGGCCAATCAAAAACGCTTGTTCGCGGTCGTCGTACGATTGGCCGCGAATTATTGCCGCCCAATCAACTGCGCGGCACATGGCCGAAGCTACGATAAGCCGGACTTCGGCAGCCGCTTGTTCGTCGGCTTTGGCGAGCTCTAAAATATTAAGGGCAGAAGTAAATACTTTCATGACTGTCACCTGCTCACGAAGCCCACGATCAAATGGCTGGCGGGCGACAATAAATTCGCGCACACGGCTAAGCGCAACGTAGCCGTTTTGGCTGGTAAGGCCGGGGCGGACTTCGATTTCTGTCGCTGCGGCCGGGCTATTGCGCGGGATACGGTACAGCTCCTGATAACCCAAGTTGGCAAATTCCCCTAAAAGTTGCGCTTCATAGGGCGCGGTCATGTTCCATTCGCCTTCCATGTCAAAACGTTCCAGAGTTGCTGGCGCCAAATTTGGGTATGCAACGTACAAACCTAATATTTCGGGAGTACTGCCCGGGGTTCGGTGCACTTCGGTCAAATCGTAAAATGCCATTTGGGCGCGAAGGTCGTCGGGGTAGTCGGCGATATCGACGCTTGCGCCGGGTGAGGCGGTGCTCAAACCCTTGGCCGCACGGGCGCTGCTAAGGTTGTGTTCGGCGGCGGCAATTTCGCGCGCAGCAAAATCACCCCGGCTCATCCAGGGTTCACGCACGACTTCGAATTGTGGCTCAGACATTATTAATTATTATAACATATTATAAAGGTTTTGAAACCGATGGAGCTGGGATCGCCAGGCTCCATCGGTTCGTAAAAGGGGTTACGCAGCGAGTTGTGCGCGACCGTCGGGCGAGCCGAGTAGCTCACGCAGCACGGGCACGAGGTCGGAAGGGAGAAGTTCCTCAACCTTCGACCGGTTTCGCGTCATGTTCAATGCAGTCCGATACTTCTGTGTGACCGCCGCCACGTTGGGCTCTTCGACCCGCAGCAGCTCGGCAAGGCGGTCGATGTGCCGTTTTAACACACCTTCAACCTTTTGCTTGGACAACGCACCCTCCAATACTAGTTCCCCTGGTGACGGTTCAAGGCATCGTCGCCAGAGAGGGTGATTCACCCCGATAAGCCCTGGGAGGCCAGTAACCCATGGGCTTATCGCGGCCAACCACCGCTTAAACGAAAACCGAGCTCACCTGGTAGGGTTGAGCTCGGTCGTTGTTTTGCAGTAATTTTGCTTATGAACGGTGAGTCAACCCTTGGTGCGGCACGAGAATAAAGCTAATAAACATAGCTTGTTTCTTATAGTCGTGGCAATGGGTAACTTGGTTCACATAGATAACTGTAAACCTATTCGGTTATAAAAGTCAACCGGTTTACTGACCTTCGGCAAACCAGGCTGCGCTTTTTTTTTTACACCAACACCCCGCAAAAAACGCAGCGCCTAAGATGGGGGAAAACCCAACCCAAAAAAACCCCACCCCGGTTTGCACACCCGCAAAAAAAAAA
>CAYTEG010000034.1:0-4709 GCA_964436805.1 uncultured Candidatus Saccharibacteria bacterium | reverse complement strand
AACCGGTTTTCTTGACTTGCGGAAACCGAGGCGGCGGTTTTTTAATCCCCCCTCCCCCGCGAAGATGCGGCTGCGCTTAAGTTGGGGAACAACGAGGAACAAAAACACGCAGCCTGGTTTGCCTCCCCTGCAAGAGAAGCTGTTGACATACATACAATACTTGCGGTAAAATAACAGAGAACATTACTAAAGACAGTAGCCGCCGTAAAAAGCTTAATCCGCTACCGAGGTATGCGAACAAACAATTTGTTTACACGCTAAAAGTCTTTGGTAATGCGAGAATCAAAGACTTTTTTAATTCTCGGATTACCTTAACAATCTGGTCGTTAAATCCGCGCAAGCGGAAAAATAAGGGGTGGCAGGCAGTGTCATTTTTCTTCAGCGAGGCTTTGCCCGAGCAGAAGAAAAATTGGCACGCCTGACAGGACCCCTTCCTATCAAGTAACAGAGGTAATATATGGCAATAACCCGCACCAAAAAAACCTCCCTCGTAGCTGAGCTCGCAGCCCTTTTGGCCGATGCCAAAATGACTGCTTTCGCCAAATACGAAGGACTCAGCGTCGCCGACCTCCAAACCCTTCGCCGCGCCGCCCGCGAAAATGGCGTCACTATCAAAGTGGTTAAAAACCGCCTTGTACGTGTCGCTATGCAGCAAACCGCCGCCCTCAAAAGCACCGACACCGGTGCTATGACCGGCCAACTGCTGTATGCAATCAGCAGCGCAGACGAAGTCGCACCGGCGCAAACGCTGGCAACTTTTGCTAAAACGCACGAAGCTTTACAGCTCACCGGCGCGTTTTCGGCCGAAGGCAAAGCGCTTGACACCGCCGAGGTGCAGGCACTCGCGACCCTGCCAAGCAAGAACGAGCTTATCGCTCAAGTTATGGCAACCCTTTCTTCGCCGCTCGATGGCGTGCTCGGTGGCCTTTCTGGCAACCTCCACGCACTACTCGACGGTGTAGAAGCTAAAGCAACTAACTAATTTACAAAGGAACCAACCACATGGCTGACCTAAAAAAACTGGCTGAAGAGCTGACCAAGCTGACAGTCCTCGAAGTAAACGAACTCAAAACCATCCTTAAAGATGAATACGGCATTGAGCCAGCTGCAGCAGTTGCTGCTGTTGCCGCCCCTGCTGGTGACGGCGCTGCTGCCGCTGCCGACGAAAAAACCGAATTCACTGTCACGCTTAAAGATGGCGGCGCACAAAAAGTCGCTGTAATCAAAGCTGTTAAAGAACTCACCGGCCTTGGCCTTGGTGAAGCTAAAGCTTTGGTCGACAACGCACCAAGCCCAATCAAAGAAAAAGTTAGCAAAGACGAAGCCGAAGCTGCTAAAAAAGCTTTGGAAGAAGCCGGCGCAACTGTCGAAGTTGCCTAAAGCGCAACCCAAACACGACCAGATTTTTACCAACAAACCCGCCATTATTATTTGGCGGGTTTGTTTTTGTGATTGGGTGGGTCACATAAAACCCCTTGTTGTTTTTAAAATGCCGTAACCGTTTGCATGCAAGCCGACAACATTTTAAAAACAACAAGGGGTTTTAAATTTAAGAGGCAGTTTTATGTGACCAGCGTAAGCATAACGCTTGACTTTAAAACCAACGCCACCTATAGTTATTGCTATGTCAAAAAACCAAGTAATGGTCGCCATTATTCTCGTACGCCACTAAGGCGGCGGTTTAAGGCATCCATTACCTGATAACCGAGCCGCCTAAGAACTGCTCGGATTTTTTTGCGGAAAAATATATGACCCCCGAACAAACCATTGAAAAGGCAAAGCAACTTATTGCCATCCAATCGACTGCCCACAACAAGCCGGCGCTGCACCAAGCTGTCGACTTTATTGCCGACATTATTGCCAAGTACGAAGGCCTGACCATCGAGCGCTTCGAGCGGAACGGCATCCCCAGTTTGCTGGCGTATGCCGGCGCCACCCGCCCCGACGTGTTCGACGTGCTGCTTAACGGCCACGTCGATGTTGTGCCAGCCAAACCCGAAACGTTTATACCTAAAATCGAAGACGGCAAACTGTACGGCCGCGGCGTCTACGACATGAAACTGGCCAGTTTAATAATGACCGACGTTTTTTGCCAAATCGCCCCAACTTCGCCGCAGCGCATTGGCCTGCAAATCGTCGCCGACGAAGAAACAAGTGGTTACGACGGCACCGCTTACCAGCTGCAACAGGGCGTCACTGCAAATTTTGTGATCATCGGCGAAATGACCGACCTCGACATTTGCAACGAAACACGCGGGCTTTGCTGGGTGGAGCTCGAATTTACCGGGCACAAATCGCATGGTGGCTACGTGTGGGACGGCGACAACGCCCTCATGCGGGCCAGCAATTTTGCGCAGGCGGTGCTTAAAAAGTTCCCGGTACCAAAGCAAAAAGCCTGGCTTACCACCGCTAATATCGCCTCAATCAGCACCGACAACAAAGCTTATAACCAGGTGCCCGACTACGCCACTTTACAAATCGACTTCCGTTTTACCCCCGAAGACCATATATTCGAAAACGAAGAATCAGTCAGCACCTTTTTAAAAAGTATCGACCCAAGTGCGACAATCACCAACATATCGGTGTTCGAACCTGCCGTCGACGTTGCGCCCGACCAAGAGCATTTGCAACGTTTTATGGCCGCATTTAAAAGCGCGACCGGCAAAACGCCACAGCTTATAAAACGCTACGCCTCGAGCGACGCCCGCCACTACGCAACCTATAACACGCCATGCATCGAGTTTGGCCTTGCCGGACGCGACCTGCATGGCGATAATGAATACGCAGAACTTAACTCAATCGCCCCGTTTCGGGCAACTCTGGAGAGATTTTTACATGACAATCCGCAACCTGTTACAGCAACTCGTCGCCATTCCAACAGTGACCGGGCAGCACACCCCCAACGATAAAGCACTCGATTTTATTGAGGCATTTTTAACCGAGCGCGGTATGCACGTGTACCGCACCGCGCACGAAGGTTACGGCGCACTGGTGGCGACCACGCAGCAAACCAAAACGCCGCGCGTCATGCTTATTGGCCACATCGACGTCGTGCCGGCGTCGCAGGCTTTGTTTACGCTGCGCGAAGACGGCGGTAAGCTGTACGGCCGCGGCGTGTGGGATATGAAATCGGGGATTGCCGGCTACCTTATGGCGGTCGAAGCGCTGCGCGAATCTTTGGGCACCTACGATTTTGGAATTATGCTCACCACCGACGAAGAAACACGCGACCTTGGCGTTAAAAACATGCTGGACGAAGGTTTTTGCCCGACCGAAGCAGCGGTTATTTTTGATGGCGGCTACGACTGGCAGTTGCAAAAGCAGGCAAAGGGCGCTCTGTACGGCACTATAACCCTTACCGACAAAACCGGCCACGGCTCACGCCCATGGTTGGTCAATAGTACCAGCATGCGGCTGGTTGAGCTGCTTGCCAAACTGCAAGGCCACTTCGTAAACCACGGGCCTACCACAAACACCCTCAACATCAGCGTGCTTAAGGCTGGTGAACCTGGTAAAGCTATCAACCAAATACCTGCCGAGGCGATGGCCGGCGTCGATATCCGCACCCTCGACCACGGCGAAACATCGCGGGTTAAAAAAATAATTGCTGGGCTTTGCGAAAAATATGGGGCGACCTGGGAGCCGTTTGTTGAATTTGCCGCACTCTCACACAACATGGACGAACCACACATGCAAGCCTTTGCCGAAAGTGTTAAAGAACACACCGGTGTCATTAGCGAGGGCGTCCTTTCCCACGCCGTCAGCGACGCCAACCACTTTGTCGACCGCGGTTTGGCCTGCATTGTTACCTACCCAATCGGCGGTGGCCACCACAGCGAAGAAGAATGGATCGACGCCAAAAGCCTCGACGACATCCCGCTGGTCGTCACCAGCTATTTGCAAAAAATGGCCACGCTTAAAAACGAAGCATTAGTACAATTAAACCAGGCCACACGCTAAATGTGGGGTGCCTGTGGAAAACTTTATTGACCACATTACGTGATGATGCTATGCTGCAGGCAAGGTCTTTAGGTGCGTAGCCTAAGAAACAAACAGAGAAGGAAGTTTATATAATGACAGATTTACCCGATAAGCAAATCAAGCGGCTCAAGTCGTTAATTCAAGACGCCGAGACAAACTTGGCTGCTGCGAAAGAGTTGCTTATTAGTTTGGTCGGCGAAGACCCAATCGACCGCGCCGCCCACACCGAAGAAATCGCCGGCAAAATTGTCGAAGGCGTCTTTGACGGCACAACAATGGTTGGCCCAGACGGCAAAACATACCCCGTGCCCGCAAACTACGCCAGCAAATCCAAGCTTATCGAAGGTGATATTTTAAAACTTACCATCGCCGACGACGGCAGCTTTATTTACAAGCAAATTGGGCCAGTCGCGCGTAAGCAAATTATTGGCACCCTCGTGCAGCACGACGGCAACCACTACGTCGATGCCGGCGGCCGCGAATACCGCGTGCTTTTGGCCAGCGTCACTTACTTTAAGGCAAAACTGGGCGACCAAATTAGCATCATCGTGCCCGAAGACAACCGCGAAGCCGAGTGGGCCGCGATTGAAGCTTCTTTATAATAGTTTTACGCGGGTCACATAAAACCATCTATTAAAATTACAATGGCGTAACCGTTTGCTTCGCAAGCCGACACCATTGTAATTTTAATAGATGGTTTTCGTTGACAAACCGGGTAGCTGTAAGTA
>CAYTEG010000033.1:0-9404 GCA_964436805.1 uncultured Candidatus Saccharibacteria bacterium | reverse complement strand
TGTGCTACCACCGATTACGGCTCGGTAACGTCAACGGTTAAGGTGCCCGAAGCAGCAACCTACGGCGTCTGGACGCGCATGATGGTGCCCGACACCAGCCACGGGACGTATCTTATGGAAATAGACGGCTCAACCTGCTTTTGGGTAGGCGGCGCATCGATTGCCCCCAACACCTGGACATGGGTCGACTACTACAATCCTGGCACTACTCTTGCTGGCAATACAAATAACAAAACAAACGCCACACTAACCAAGGGCAACCACACCTTTAAACTGATTGGTAAAGACGAAAACGTCAAAATCGACCGCATTTTGCTGGCGTCAGACCTCAACTGCGTGCCAACAACTGCGTCGAGCAGCTGCAATACATCGAGCGACACCTCGCCGCCACAAACGGTCATTACCGCGCCAGCCGACCGCGCGACAATTAGCGACAAAACAAGTATTACCGCAACAGCAACCGACACCGGCGGGAGCGTAACCAAGGTTGAATTCTACAAAAACAGCAGCCTGCTCGCCACCGACACCTCGGCACCGTATGTATACGAATGGGATGTCGCCAACGTCGCCGACGCCGACTACACCATTACCGCCAAGGCTTACGACGCAGCAAACAATGTTGGCTCAGACAGCATTACCCTTACCGTCAAACACACCGACAAACAAGCGCCAACCGCGCCCACCAACGTAAAAGCCTCAGCCGCTTCGTATAACGAAGTAAACGTAAGCTGGAGCGCCAGCACCGACAACGACAAAGTTAACTCATACATGGTGTTGCGTAACGACTCACCGGTCGCACAACTTTCGAGCACTACCTTAAGCTACAAAGACAAAACAGTCGCGCCCAACACCAGCTACACGTACCGCGTTAAGGCTACAGACGCCAGTGGCAACACATCGGCAGTTTCAGATGCCGCCACGGTAAAAACGCCAAATGTACCAACACCAGATACTCAAGCGCCAACCGTGCCGGGCAACCTTACGGCCACAGTAAAAAGCCAAACCCAAATTAACCTGGCCTGGACTGCAAGCACCGACAACATTATTGTCGCCGGATACGAAGTGTACCAGGCAATGGGTGATGGCGCGCCAACCAAAATCGCCGATGTCACCACGCCAAGCTATGGGGCAAGCGGCCTTACCGCCAACACAACGTATTCGTACAGCGTAAAAGCCAAAGACGGCGCAGGTAACGTCAGCGAAGCGTCATCGGTTGTGACAGCAAAAACGCTTTCGGACACGACGCCGACGACCCGCAGCGCAGTTATTAGCGGCGTTATAAGAGACCGCGCAACCAACGCGCCAATCAAGTATTCGCGCGCCATAACCACAGTGCAAGGCGTACGCTTTATTTACCGCACCGGCACCCAGGGCTTCTACCGCATTAGCCACTTGCCAGCTGACCGCTACAACGTTGTATACCGAGCCCACGACTACGACGCCCAAACCATCCCTGTGTTCGTAAACGATGGTGAACAAAAAAGCCAGGACGCTGCCTTACAGCGCAGCCGGTAACTAAGAAAGGCATGACAATGGAACCATCTCAACCGAATTCACAAACAACGATCACGGGGTCATCTAAATCGGCTAAGCTCGACAAAAAGAAATTCATTATGTTTGGCGGCATCGCGGTTATCGCACTGCTTATTATAGGCGCGCTTGGCTACTACTTTTGGGGGCAGTCGGGCAACAAAAACAGTGCGCTGTTGTCTAACCCGATACTTGTCGATATAAACGGCGACAGCTTTGCGCCAGGCACCATTACCGTGCAAAAAAACCAGCCGATAATCTGGACTAACGCCGACGACGCCGAACACGGCATAAGCTTCGACCAAGAAGTAGTGCAAAAATTCGACAGCGAAGACGCGCTTAAAAAAGGTGAGTCATACTCGTTTGCCTTCGAAGATTCTGGCACGTTTACTTACCACGACCCGCTCAACCCGGTCGGCATAAAAGGCGTGGTTGTCGTTCAGTAGCGTTAAATATGCGGCCACTCAAGGTTGACGGCCGCCGCAAGTTTCGAAACATCGCTCACAATAATCTCTTTTTTAAGGCGCCTGATGTAGCCGGTGGTCTCGAGCCGGTTAAGCTCGCGCGTCACGGTTTCGCGGGCAAGGTTAGTTGAGCTGGCGATGGTGCCGTGCGCGGTATGTATTTTATCGATCGCCAGCAACCGCCCCTTGGTAACCCCAAACCGTTTGGCCAGCCGCAAAAGATGGTAAATGACGCGCTGCTGGGCGCTGCGGTAATCTAAGTTGGATATGTGCTCAAACGCCAGCTTGTACTGCGCGGTCATTTCGTGGAGTAGCCGCAGCGCAAGGCTGTGGTCTTTTTGGCATTCGGCGACAAAATCCTGGCGCGGCAGACGCAACACCTCAACCGGCGTCATGGCGGCCACGCAAATGTCGTCAACGACATCGGTCAGCGCCCACGCTAACAAAAAGGGGTCGCCAGGCCCCAGGGTAAATACTATATTTTCGTCTGCGCGCGAATCGAGCGTGTACACCTTAACCATGCCCTCGCGAATCAAATACACCCCCGACGGCACGTCGCCCTGGCGATAAATAAGCTCTTTCTTTTTGTATTGCAACCGCCGGCCAGCCGCGAAAAGCGCCGGAAGCAAAGCTTCGTCAGATCGTAACAGATTGTCCATTTATTTGATTGTACCAACGCAAAATTACTTTCGCAACTTAACTTTTTGAGCGTGATTCTGGTCACATAGATTTCTCAGCTTCATCACTGATAGCCTGCCGGTTCGAGGTTACGCTTAACAGAGTAAAGAGGATACACGTATGGCAAAAGCAAAAATGACAAAATCAGCCGAAATGGCGACAATGAAGGCAAAAGAGAGCCAGCAGGCGAAACAACTTGCCCAGTACAAAAAACAAAAGGAGTGGATTAGCTGGGCGGCAGCAGCGATTGGCATATTAGTGTTGCTGCTTCTGGCAACACTGGGCTACGCATCAAACTGGTGGGTGGGCAACAGCCGAACGGCGTCATTTACGCCGACCGCGTCGACAATCCCCGACACAAGCGGCACGGCGAGCACCCAATCGACCGCTGGCGGTAGCGGCGGCAATGGCGGGGGAGGCAGCGGCGGCGGAAGCACCAGCACCACCGAGCGCAGCAGCACCTCGACTAGCACAACAACCAACAATACGACCACCAATAACAACTCCGGAACAAATGGTGGTGGCACCTTGGCCGACTTTTTGGCGAGCATAAAAGTAGGCGATAACGTCAACTCAACCCTCGACCGCGCCCGCGCGCTCGGCCTTGGCGTCGACTGCCACAACGAACTCGTCGCCGTACAAGTGTGCACCGTGAGCGACGGCAGCGGCAACGTTGTAACGCTCAAAAACCTTTTGGGCGGCGACGTCTTAACCGGTATTACCGACAACCTTTAGCTTCGCGCACCACACTGGCCGGTACTTACTGGCTGCGAGTCAACCGTGACCGCAGCCAGTTTTGGTACAACCTGGTCGGCGGTCAGCGCGTAGCCGACGTTTGCAATATTACTCGATTTGCCAAACACAACGCCAACAACCTGGCCGTCTTCGTCGACCATTGGCCCACCCGAATCGCCGTGTTCGATCGCATCGCTCAGCACATATACGCTGCGGGTAATGGTCGACTGGTTGTAAATATCGTAACCGGTAGCATTTAACTTTTCGAGCACGCTCGCCGGATGTGTGCCGAGCGCGCCACCAGCGTAGCCAAAAGTGACGGCCGAGCTCCCATTAGTAAGCCGTTCGGCCTTAAGTGGCAGGGGAGTAGCGGCCATGTTAGCAACGCGCAAAATGGCGATGTCGAGTTTGGGGTCGAACACCACGGTTTGGGCAACATGCGTGCCCGACTGGTCGCCAACACTAACCGCCGACAGACCGGCAACAACGTGGGCGTTGGTAATAACAACGTTTTTTGCCGCTGCAAAACCGGTGCCGGTCACCTGGCCGCCGCAACCGGTGCCCGAAACCCGCACCACGGCGCTTAGCGCCTTTGCCGAAACGCTCTCGACAAACACATTGTCGGGCAACACGCTGACGCCAGTAAACACCGGCTCGGCTTCGGCAAAAATTTGCGGCATACTGTGCGGATCCATTAAATTAGCGGCATACACCACAACTTCGGGCAACTGCGGGAACGCCTGGCGCATGCCATTAACCACAAACGAATCCTTAAGCTGGCTGGCCACCAGCGTATTTGGGCCTTTTACCAATAATGAACTCCAAAAAAGAAGCACCGCGACCACTGTTGCGCCGGCCATTGCGCAGCCGCCAAGCGTGTCGGCAAACCCAACAAACTTAAACGATTCGGCTTTTTTATGCAGCGCCGAGCCGATCGCCCAGCCGATCCTAAAAAACAAGCCAATCACCAACACCGAAAGCAACGCCAGTAGCCAAAAAGCGATTTCGCTGCGTGAAACCTCAATTAATGTTGCAAAGGCGCTCTGCAAAAGCGCCGCGCTGAACACGCCGAGCACCAAACCGGCGGTAATACCCGCCTGGCGTACAATGCCAATGCGCGCGCCAAACTGCAGCGCCGCGAGCAGCAGCACGATAAAAATAAGGTCGGCAATATTCATGGCCTCATCATAACGTACCTTGGCCAGCGGCGGGGTGACGATGGTAGGTAATATTAGTGACTGGCGTCATATTTACACGGTGCGATGCTCACAGAACTTCTTAGGCCGAAGCTTTAGTATCAAAATTATGGCCGATGCCGAACCTCAAACCAAACCACGCCGCCGCCTGCCAATCCTTATTATTGTGTTAGCGTTATTACTTTTGGCGACCGCCGGCGCGTGCCTGTTTTTTTACCTAAAGTACCAAGAGGCGAGCAAAAACCCGCAGGCCGACCAGCAAAAAGTGCTGCAGTCGATTGGCACAGTGTTGCAATTGCCGGGCGAGCAGCCGACGTCGTTTACGATTTCTGACAAAACAAAATTGACCAACCAAATTCTTGCCGACCGCGTCGAAAACGGCGACACGCTGTTTGTGTACGCCAACGCCAAAAAACTGGTGGTGTACCGGCCGTCGGCTAAAAAAGTCGTCGATATGTTGAGTATCGAGGCAAACGCGCCACTGCCCGTTAAACAATAATTATTCGCTCGGGGTGTATTCGATCGTCACCAAAAAGCCGGTCAGCGCCACACCCACCAAACCCTGCACATATTTAAACGAATACACGTCGCCAGCACTAAACGTAGTGCCCCCACCCAGCGACGGCACGTTTGGCGTGTAGGCGCTCAGCGAAACTGCGGTGAGTACTGTTGAGGCGACGGTGCCAAATCCGCCGGTTTTGCGCTCCAGCGAAATGGTTGGCTTGTTAACGCCGGCCGTAATACCGCCAGCATTGGTAAAGGTGACTTTGGTTATGGTGCCGTCGGTGGGCGCGACAAAAATCGGGCGCTCAACCGTGCCGCCAATTAAACTTGCGATGTCGCCAATTTGTACGGTCGCGACTTTTTTGTTGGCGGTGGCCGAGAGTTTGTCGGTGGTCACGGCGTTGGCGTTAAGCAGGGTACTGGTGATCGCGCTGGCGGCAATGTCGCCGCTGCCGATGGTGCCGTCTAAAATTTTGCCGCTGGTTACAGCGTCGGCGGCAAGTTGGGTGGCGGTGATGGCACCGCTGGCGATATCGCCGGTTGCAATGGTGCCGTCGGCGATTAAGGCACTGGTAATGGCGCTGGCTGCAATATTTGCAGTACCGATGGTAGCGCTGCCAATATCGGCGCCGGCAATGGTGCCGTCGAGCAGGTTGGTGCTGGTGACTGCGCCGGTCGCGATGTCGCCCGTGGCGATGGTGCCGTCAACAATTTTGGCGGCATTAACCGAATCGGTGGCGAGTTGCGTTAAACCCACGGCGCCAGTCGCGATCAACCCGCTGGTGATTGCGTCATTGGCCACATCGCCAGTCGCAATGGTGCCGTCAAAAATCGATGCCGAGGTCACCGCGCCGGTGGCGATAAGTGCATTTGTAATGGCATTATTTGCCACGTCGCCGGTTGCGATTGTCCCATCAGCGATCAATGCGCTCGTAATTGCACTGCCGGCGATATCGAGCGTACCGACCGTGCCATCAACAATTTTTGACGCATTAACCGAATCAGCCCCGAGCTGCCCAAGGCCAACTGCGCCAGTCGCGATGTTACCCGATTGCACAGCGCCCGTGCCAAGCAAGGCGTTGGTAATCGCATTATTTGCGATATCGCCGGTGGCGACCGTACCGTCAGCGATCAAACCGCTAGTAATTGCGTTATTTGCAATATTACCGCCCAAAATGCTGCCCAGCGCAATATCCGACCCGGTCAGGTCGGCGTCTAAAATTTTATCGCTCGTAATGGCACTGTCGATTATATTTGCGGCGCCAACGCTATCGGTGGCCAGCTTAAGATTTGTCACGGCGGCGTCAGCCAGCTCGGTCGCCGTCACCGCGCCACTGGCAATATTGCCCGATTGCACCGCGCCCGAGCCGAGCAACACATTAGTGATCGCGTTATTTGCAATATCTGACGTCGCGATTGTGCCGTCCAAAAGTTTGCCGCTGGTGACCGAGTTATCGGCCAGCTGCAACGCTCCCACCGCATTATTAGCGAGCTGCGTCGTGCCAATTGCGCCGGTCGCCACCTTAAGCCCGGTCACCACGCCGTCGGCAATTTGCGCGGTATTTACGGCGTTATTGGCGAGCTGCAGGGTCGAAATCGCGCCATCAGCGATATTACTGCCCAAAATAGTGCCCAGCGCCAACTGCACATTTGTTATTGAGCCATCCAAAATGGTTACCGCGCCACTTTGGTTGAGCAGGTCAACCACTTGTGGCGCCAGTTTATCAATCGACACACTGCCCAGCGGCAACCCTAAAGTGCCGGTCGAAAGCAGCGAAATATGCAGCTCGTTAATTTGGCTGGTATTGTTGTTGATTGTGTTGGTAACGTTGTTGCGCCACTCGGTTATTTCGCTCGCCAGGTTTTCGTTGGTAATGGTGTGCTGGGCAATATCGTCGCCGGTGATTGTCGTTTTATTAATGGTCGTTTCGGAGGGTTGCACCTGGCTGTTTTGCGCCGTTTGGGCAATTTGCAGCGTCCGGCCGTACAACCCAAACCAAACCACAGCACCACCTAAAAGGGCGAGTAGGCAGCCGATAATCAAGCGCAGCCGTCGTGTCTTTTTCACTTGTTTGCATAATAAACTAAATAAACAGGGCATAAAGTGATTGCGCTCACACGCCGCCTTGACACCACCTGTGCCCGCCCCGATAATAAGAACAAGCATAATCAAATAGGGGGCACTATTTCGTTCGGACAGCCTTTATCGCCATTTTGGTACCGGCGGCTTTGCGAGATTACACTGCTTATCTCGCTGGTTATTGTTGGCCTTTATGCGCTGGGGCATTTTGGCCTGGGGATTATCGGCGGCGGCCAGACTTTTTTTGTGCCCGAAATCGTTTTGGTGCTGGCCAGCGTGACCGCGCTGTATAGTTTGCTGGCGTACCTTATTGTAAAAGACCACCGCGCGCACGTTGCCGGGCTTATCGCTTACGTGGCGCTGTGTATTACGGTGACGCTGCTTATTAGCATGACTGGCGGGATTCACTCGCCATTTGTGGGGCTGTGGCTGTTGGTTGCGGTGTTTGTGGGACTGTTTGGCATGTACCTGCTTGGGGCGTTTGCGTTTGTCGGCACGGTGTACGGGCTGTACCAGTTGGCGATGGGGCTCGAAACCGGCGGCACGGCGATTGCGCTGCTTATTGCGGTTGAGGCGCCGCTGATCGCCAGCTTTATTATTTGGCACCAAAAGCGCGGGCCAAGTGGCGACGCGCAGGCGGTAAGTGCCTTACAACAAGAGTTGTCGCAGGCGGCCACAAAATCTGACATTATTATTAACTCAATCGCCGACGGCGTAATGGTGGTCGACACAAACGGGGTTATCCAGCTTGTTAACCCGGCCGCACAAACAATGCTGGGCTGGCCAAAGCAAGATGCGGTGGGGCTCGATTACCGTTCGGTGGTTAAGCTTATCGATGGCAGCGGCAACCCGGTGGCCGACGAGCTTTCGCCGATTCGCCAGGTGATGGCATCTAATAAATCGGCAACCAATAACGACTTAACGCTCGTTACCAAAACAAGCAAAAAATTAATGGTCTCGCTGGTGGTGTCGCCAGTGGGGGAGGCCAGCCCGGCGACCGGCGTGATTGCCGTCTTTCGCGATATCACCCGCGAAAAAGAAGAAGAGCGCCAAAAAGCCGAATTTATAAGCACCGCCAGCCACGAAATGCGCACGCCAGTGGCGGCGATCGAAGGCTACTTGGGGCTGGCCATGAACCCAGCCACGGCCGTCATCGACGAAAAAGCCAAAATGTATTTGCAAAAGGCGCACGAATCGACCCAACATTTAGGCCGGCTGTTCCAGGATTTGCTCACGGTATCTAAAGCCGAAGACGCGCGGCTCATCCCGCGCCAGCAGCCGATGGACATGATCGGCTTTACGCGCGAAGTCGTCGAAAGCCTTACCCCAAAAGCCAAACAAAAAGGCCTGTTTATTAGCTACGCGCCCGGCGACCAAGACGGCGACGGCAACAAACGCATCAGCCCGGTTTATTTTGCTTACATCGACCCCGACCACATGCGCGAAGTCATAAGCAACCTCATCGACAACGCCATAAAATACACGCCGCAGGGGAGCGTCACCGTCGACGTCAGCGGCGACACCGACAACGTTAATATAAGTGTCGCCGACACCGGCATTGGCATCCCGCCCGAAGACCTGCCGCATTTGTTCCAAAAATTTTACCGCGTCGACAACAGTGACACGCGCGAAATCGGCGGCACCGGCCTGGGGCTGTACATTTCGCGCCGGCTCACCGAAGCTAATAGCGGGCACATTGGTGTCTCGAGTTCGTACGGCAAGGGCAGCACTTTCACAGTGCAAATCCCGCGCATTACCAACGAACGCGCCAGCGAGCTGATGAACGCCAGCCAGCCCGGGCAACCGGCCACCCAGCCAGATGCCCAAAAATAACAGTTGACTCGGCGGGCTCATTACCGCACTATAAGCATAAGGATAAAACTCTTTATATGGCACAAAAAAGGAAAACATACATGAAGGCATGGTCTGATAAGGCTACCACATTTTGGCGCACCTCAAGAAAGAATAAGGTTATCGCCGCCGGGGCAGCACTTGTTGTACTCGCCGCCGGCGTAACGATTGTACTTACAACCGCGGCCGGTTTTTTTGCATCGAGCGAACCAGAACAGGGGACACTCAGTTCGAACGCCAAAGTAATTGACGACGCTGGCGCATCGGGCGGCAAGGGCATACAATTTACCGCACCGATTGTGGTAACGCCGCCACCTCCGCCGCCACCAAGCGGCACATGTGCAGTAGCAACCCAACACGTACCTG
>CAYTEG010000032.1:0-9607 GCA_964436805.1 uncultured Candidatus Saccharibacteria bacterium | reverse complement strand
TATATTTTTTGGCCAATCGCTAAGTCTTCGCCCATGCCTTCTGGCGGGAGGTCGTCGTAGCCGCCGATTAAGGCGTAAGCCTCAGCTGTGTAGGCCGTGTTCCAGCCACCGGTAGCAATCGTGTTAAATACTGGGTTCCAGTTTGGGTTGTTTTCTGGGCGGAACCTTTGGTCGCGAAGAAAGACCTCAGAAAAGTTACCAAGGCGTTGCTGCAGGAACAGGTAATCGTTGCCCTGCATGATTTCGGGCGCCCTGTCTTGTACGCCGCGCAGTGCGTCGAAGTGAGGGTTGTCGTCGAATTTAGAAATAAGGTTGCTGACGGTGTGCGGGTCGAGCCGCAAAATGTCGGCGTCTTCGGATTCGATGTAAAGCGGGCCGTCTTGGCTGGTGCGGGCCAGTGAGCGCATAAGGGTGAGGTCGGTAAGTACGCGCCGTGCGTGGCCGACGTTGTTGTATGGCGGGTCAAATTCGACATCGACAAAGTTTATTTTAAAGCCGCGTGCCAAAGCGCCAGATTCAGCCAGGAAGCGTTGTATTTCGGCAACAGTGCCGTCTGGGGTTGCACCCGTTTTACGGTTAACAATGATGTTAATTTCGTATGATTCAGGCGCAACAGGCGAGCCGTCTTTATGCGTTTGGTTAGTGTACATCTCGAGTAGCTTGTAGATGTTTTTTTCTTCCATCCATGCCGGGATGTTAATTGCGACGCGGGTTGCGCTATCCATCGGCTGCACGGTAGCTTCATTAAGCAGTCCTTCGAGGTAGGCGGCGTATTCGGGTTCGTTTACCCTGATAGATTCGATGTACTTGTTAAGTGTTTCGCGTTCGCGGTCAACGTCGCGGGTGACTTCTGTCGTCCCGTCTGCCTCAACCCAACGGTACGTATCGCCGTCTTTAATACGGTGGCGCGTGCTTAAGCGCTGGCGGTTGCGGTCGAGCCAGGTTTGTAGCGTTTCGCCATCCATGCCGTAATAAAACTGCGAAGGCAGAGTTTCGGGCAGGGTTGGCCGGCGACGCTCGGGGATTGGTTCCAAACCGCGCCGCCCATATACTGGGATGACCGGCGGCACCAGTACATCGCCCGGCTTGTTTTCGGCGAAGCCAATGGTGTAGGTGGTCGATTTTGACATTTCTTTTGCAATGACCGTGTCGGTAAACGTGCTGTGGCCACGGCCAACATCGGTCGCGAGCGGGCTCATGTGGGTGACGCCGTGGGTATCGACGCCATGGATTTGCACAACCTCGGTGTATTTGCCGTCAAAACGCCAGTGGCCGTCGTGCTTGCTAAACATGCTGGCTAGCGGGCTGTCGTGCGGTATGATCGCATTGCCGTGCTGGTCGATGTTAAACATAAATACGTCTGATTGCGTGCCCTTAGAAAGTGACAGCGCAACCTTAAGGTCGCCATCCTTGGCGAGCTCGTGCCAGTGCGCATACACGCCATTGTGCGAAGAACCGTTTTCGGTCATGCCGCCAATGGTAATTTTAATGTCACCGTCGGCTTGTTTTACCGGGTTCCATAGGCCCTGTTCGTTTTTATCAAATATATTGTTGGTGTCGTTGTCGTACCAGTAATCGCGCTTAACGTGTACGGTGTCGCCCTTGTGGTTGGCAATAACTTCTTTGGCGTCCATGCCTTTTACGTGGTGGGCGACTTCGTGCGCTGTTTGGCTGGAGTCGATCGAGTCAACTTTAAACCCGGCAGCCTTTAGTTGCTGCAGTGATTCGTCGGTGAGGCTGCCATCTTTGGTGACCTTAAGGTGTTCGACGTTGACACCGTGGCCGGTCACGCTCATTTCGCCGGTTTTGGGGTCGACGTGTGTTTCGAAGCCGGGTGGCAGGTTAACCTTGGTTTCGGGCGAGATGACATGGGCTTCGGTGCCTTCGATTGTTCCGCCCTCACCACCTCCACCATTTAGAGCATAGTGCAGTGGCGTTTCGACGGTGGCGTTCGGGCTGTCATAAAGTGCAGTGTCGATTGACCCTCCGCCGTTGCCAGATTCGAATGCCGCGGTTGCTGCACCCTGTGCACCCGAGACAACTGTCGCAGCCACTTCATGCGCAAACAGCCCGGCTACAACACCAAAGATTGTACCCTTAAGGAAGGCCTTCGAAACTTCTTTGCGCCGCAGCTTGCGGAACAAGCGGTCGCGAGCGGCTGTGCCTTGTTCGCCGCGTGTTTCGTCGCCATTTTCGAGGCGGGCGAGGGTAGTGTCGAGCACACCTTGCACGCCTTCGATTTGCGGCTCCATAAGAAAGTCGAGCTCGTCGTTGTCGGGATTGCGCATGTTGGCAATAGTTTCGTCGCCCAGGCCAAGCGCGCGCAGCTCGTCGTCGGTTGCATTTTGGAGCAGTTTACGGATGTCGGCCTTGCCTTTGGCCAAGGCCAGGTCGAGCTCAAAGCGTTCTTTTTCGACTTGGCCAACTTCGGAAAAGCTGATGAGGTCGATCTTTTTTTGGTCAGACAGTCTGATGCGGGCTTGAGCTTCGGCGATCATAAATAGAGCTTCGCTGAGGCGTTGGCTGCTGTCGATGCGCAGCTCGCCGTTTTCGTCGTATAAAATACCAATTTGGTCTTTTAGTTCGGTTGCTGAGCGTGTTTCGTAGATTGTTTTGTCGAGTTCGGCGCGGCGGCCCTCAAGCTCGGCGCGGTCAAGCTTGCCTTCGGCCATTTCGCGCGAGTGTTGCACGCGCTCTTCCTCGAGCCGGTGCTTTTCGCGCAAACCTGCCCATACACCACCGACAAGGCCAGGTACGGCGATAGATGACACCAAGCGGCCAATCCCGCGCTTAACGGCAAAGCCACCAGCCGATACTAATACAGACGCGGCAGTTAGTGCCGTGCCTTCGTTGACCCAAGGGATGTGGGTGAGTTTGCGGGCTATTTTTTCGACTCGGCTTGCGACTATTTCGGAGCGGGCGCCTGTTTTTGCCTCACCTAATACAATGTCGGTGTTGTTGAGCATGGCATCGACGTCGACGGTTTCGCCAGCGATACGGCGGCTTTCGACGGCGCCGCGCACGTGGGTTGCAATTTGTAACAGGTTGTCGGCGTACAGCATGCTCGGCCCAACGTGGTCTTTGGTAAGCCCGGATTGCACGGCACTGCTAATAACACGCTTTTTTTCTTCGTTAAAGGCGTCTTCGTCGAAATTGCCGCTGGCGTCGTCAAATGCACCGCTTGCGGCATCTTTTATAAGTTTATGCAGTTCGTCTTTTAGGCGTATGCCTTCTTCGTCGCGCGTACCGTCGGCGCGGGTTTCGAAGTCGAGTTTGGTGCGGCGTTCGCCAGCGTCGCGGTGGATCATTTCGTCGTATTCGTGCGCAAAACGCATGGTGGTGTCGAGCCGTAAGGCTTCGTCGGTTTCGTTGTCGTGCACTAGCAAGTTGCCGCTTTGGATTATTTCTTCCGCCGCCTGTTTTTGGTATTTGGTCAGGTAATATTCGCGGCCGATGTTGCCGTAGCGTACGCGGTGCCCCATGGCCTTGAGGTCTTTAAGTGTTTCGCCAGGCCGAAACGTGAAAGTGTGCTTTAAAAAGTCTTTAAAGTTGCGGTTGCCGGCTTCGGCAAGTTTTGCGTTTAGGGCTGCGTTTGCTGCTTCGATTGCTTGCTCGCGGACGTTTTGGTCGAGCCCGGTAATGACAATTTTAAGACGGCCGTCGTGCTCGAATTCGGACTCGACGTTATGCTGGGTTTCGGTAGTGGTGGGCGAGGGGTGGGAACCGGTTTCTGCCATATTAGGCCTTCAAATAGCTTGAATAAAATTCGCTCATTGTGGCAGCGACAACACCATTAACATTTATGCCTTCATTTTGCAAGAAATCTTGGATTTTGTCAACCTGTTTGGAGTCGATAAGATGCTCCAATTTAGCCATTTGTTCGTGGTTAAGTGATTCTACAATTTTGGTGTTAAGGCGGTCTTCAAGCCGTCTTAAAAGGTCTTTACTTAACTGTTCTTTTACTTCTGACTCCAAACTATCAAGGCCTTTTTCTTTTATAAGCCTATCTATAAACTCTTTAGCTGCCGGGCTATCTTGCAACATGTTTATTTTCCTCGAGGTTATATCTCTTTAATGATGATTGTATAGGTAGTTGTGAAAAAGCACAAGAAGTTTAAATGATTGACTAAAACTACTTTTTATGGTAATATAACTACAGATAAGGTCATCTTGTCGACCCCTTAACATCTATCACCTTATGCCTCTGTACCCCAGAGGATGAGACTATAAACGCGTTGCCATATAACCCCTGCTTTACATCTGTCGCCGAGGAGGCACACCCATGTCCAAGCTGTTCCCCGGGTTCCGGCTGTTCGGGCTCGCGACGGTCGTCGTCGCGCTCTGCAACGCCGCCGCCATCGCCGGGTACCGGGTCGCCTTCGCGGCCCACAAGTACCAGACCCACACCACCGACCCCAAGGGCAAGACCATCGCCGTCGACCACACCGAGATTTTCATGAAGGTTCCGTCCTTCTGGATCCCGCTGGTGGCGTTCGGCGGCGTCTTCATCGCCTTCGGCCTGATGCTGTTCGTCTCCCACCAGCGGAGCCGGCTGATCCCGGGCGCCATCATCGGCACCGGGGCGCTCGCCGCCGCCGTGTGCTTCGGTCGCCGCCTGTTCCCCGACCACGTCGACGGGACGGCGCTGACGCACGGCTTCCAGTTCCTCGCCTGCATGGCGGGGATGGTCGTGGTCGTCGCCTTCGGCCTCAAGCTTGCCCACTCGATGGGCGAGCGCGAGGGCCGGCTGGCATAGCAACGCGTTCAGGAAGAACCCGCAAGCACAGCAAGGTGCCCTGCGGGTTCTTCCTCGAACGACAACTGTACATAGACATAATGTGATAGATAAATCGCCTGGCATGGTATAAAATTAAAATATGTTCCAGCTAGACGATGATTTTTTAAAGAGTGTTGGCCTCGATGCCATGCCAGCCGAGCAAAAGGCTCCCTTTTTAGACCATCTCCTCGAGACGCTCGAGCTGCAGGTTGGCGCCCGTTTATCCGAAGGCATGACAAAACAACAATTAGATGATTTTGAAGCGTTAATTAAGGCACGCAACGACAAAGGCGCGCTTAGTTGGCTCGAAACCAACCGCCCCGACTACAAAAAAGTCGTCAGCGACGAGCTCGAGCGGCTTAAAAAAGAAGTCGAAGCAAATAAAGAGACGATTTTAGGCAACGAACCCACCGCGTAAGGTGGGTTATTTTTTATAGCCGCGTAAAAAGTCGGCGCCGGCCATGGTGCGGCCAGATGGGGCGGTGAGTTGTCGTATTTCGAGGTAGGTGTGGTCGCCGCAGGGCACCACAAGCGCGCCGTCGGTTTGGCCATTCGCGACGCGGGCGCTTTTTACGATAACGGTGTGGTCAAACAGGGTAATTTTGCTTTTTGGCCAGCCCGCAAAGGCGCGGATTTCGCGTTCGAGCTGGTCGGCCGGTTTGGCTGTGTCGAGCAAACTATCTTCTTTGGTGAGCTTGCGCGAATAAGTTGGCGGGGTGTTAGGTTGGGCATACGGCGCGAGCGCACCGCTCAGGTATTTTGGCAGCGTTTTGATAAGCATTGTGTTACTCAGTGCCACCAGTTTTTCGGTAAGCTCGGGCGTGGTAATGGTGGGCGAAAGGGCGTAGGGCTCCTGCGCAAGCAGTTCGCCTTCGTCGAGTTTGGCGTTAATGACCATAATGCTCACCCCGGCGGTTTCGGGTCGGCCGCTTAAAATGCTAAATGTAATCGGGTCGGCGCCGCGCCACTCTGGCAGCAGTGAAAAGTGGCTGTTTACAATGCCTTTGGCAAAATAATCGATGACTTTTTGGCTGATAATAATGCCGTAATCGACAACCAGCCCAATCTGGCTGGTAAATGTTGCAGTGGTAAAAAGGTCGGTCAGTTCGTTTTTGTTGGTCGGGGTAAACACCGGGATGTGCTTGGTTTCGGCTAGCTCCAGCACCGGTACACTGCCGCGGTGGCCTTCGGCGCGCGGTTTGGTAATGATCGCCTCTATTTCGAAGTGTGGCAACAAGCCGGTAAGCGTAGCGCTGGCGACCGGCCCGCTACCAAAGAAGACTATTTTTGGTAATGGTGTCATGCTTGACCTTTTTGAGTTTGCCGTCGTCGCTTAGTTTAAAAAATACGTCCTGGCCTTTAATATGGTCGATAAACATAATGCCGTTGGTGTGGTCGATTTCGTGCTGCAGCACCCGCGCCAAAAAACCTTCGGCTTTCATGCGCACTTCGTGGCCTTGTTCGTTGAGCGCCTTAATGCGCACTTTGCTGGCGCGTGGCACCAAACCGTAAATGTCGGGCACGCTTAGGCAACCTTCGTGGTCATATACGGTTGTGCCTTCGAGCTTCACGATTTCGGGGTTAATAAGCGCCACAAATGTGCGGTCGTCTTTGTTGTCGAAGTCGTTGCGCACAATAACTACTCGTTCTAACTGATCAACCTGCACGGCCGCAAGCGCTACGCCCAGTTCGTGCGGCCGGCTGTCTTCCCAGACGAGCGTTGCCGATTGCATATTAGTAATAAGCTCCTGGGTGGCAGAAGTAACAACGTGCACGCGCTTTGATTTTTGCCGCAAGTGCGGGTTGGGCAGCGCAATTATGTTTTCGCGGGTCATCATTGTTGGTTACTATAGCGTAAATAACAGATTCGGGCAATGCACCGCAGGCACTTTACAGCAGACTTGCAGGGTCGAGGTCGGCTTGCCAGTTTTGCGGCGTATTTTTGGCGATCTCAACCAAATCGCTGCGCTGCCTGGCTTTAATTACCAGCTGCCAGCGGTACGTACCGCCCAGGCGTTCGTAAAAAGATGGGGTCGGGCCTAAAATTTCGAGCTGCGGGTATTTTTGGCGGAGTTCGCGCGCCATTTTTTGGCTGGCCGCGACCGCACCGGCCTCTGTTTTGTAGCTGCACGTAAGTTTTAATAAGTAGCGGAATGGCGGGAAATGTCCGGCCTCACGTTGGCGAATTGCCGCTTGGTAAAACGTTTTATAATCGCGCGCCACCGCTGTTTTTACCACAAGGTGGTCGGGCTGGTAGGTTTGGATCACCACTTCGCCGGGGTGCTCGCCGCGGCCGGCGCGGCCGATTACCTGGTACAAAAGTTGGAACACGCGTTCTTCGGAGGTGTAGTCGGGTAGCACTAAACCGCTGTCGGCTTGCACCACACCAACCAGTGCTAAGCGGGGGATGTCGAGCCCTTTTGCCAGGATTTGGGTGCCAATAATAATGTCGATCTGGCCGTCGTATAGTTCTTGGTAGCGGTTATGCAGCGCCTCGGCCTCCGAAGTGTCGGCGTCGAAACGCGCGATGCGGGCTTTGGGGAACAATCGCGTTACTTCTGATTCGATGAGTTTGGTGCCAATCCCTTTAAATACAATGGTTGGTTCGTGGCAGTCCGGGCAACTTGGCGGCACTTTGCCGGTAAAGCCGCACAGGTGGCAGCGCAGCTCGTGCTTGTCGGCGTGCAGCGTGAGCGGCAAAAAACAGGTGGGGCAGTGGGCGCTCCAGCCGCAATGTTCGCATAATGTGGTCGGCGCCGTGCCGCGGCGGTTATGAAACAGTAAAATTTGGTACTTTTTTTGCAGCGCTTGTTCTATAGCGTCAAGCAGTTCGTTCGACAAAAAGCGGTGGCGGCTAAAATTGCCGCGCGATTTTAAGTCGACCACTTTTACCTCGACTGGTTGCAACTGAGCGGCCGGTTTGGCCAAACGTATGACTGGCGTTTTATTTGTTTGCGCCAGGTAGTAGTCGGCGATGGCTGGTGTGGCGCTGCCCAAAATAAGCTTCGCCTTGTGGGCTTTGGCAAGCACGCTTGCCGCGCGCAAAGCCGAGTAGCGTGGGGTTTGTTCTTGTTTGTAGCTTGGTTCGTGACACTCGTCGACAACAATAAGCCCGACGTTTTCGAGCGGCATAAACAACGCCGAACGGGGGCCGATAACTACCATCGGCTCGGTGTCGTTTTGCAGCGCCTTTAACCAAACTGCATGACGCCTGGCTTCGGTCATGCCCGAATGGGTGACAATAAGGTTCGAAAAGTGGTTGGCAAATTCGGCGACAAGTTGGGGAGTGAGCGCTATTTCGGGCACCAATATTATTGACGACTTGCCATTGCGCGCCATGTGTTTGGCGGCTTCAATATATATTTGGGTTTTGCCGCTGCCGGTCACGCCGTGGAGCAAAAAAGTGCCGTCTGGGCGTTTTTGGATCATTTCGAGGGCGCGCCGTTGGTCTTGGTTGAGTAAAAATTTTGTTCGTTTGCGTAAGGGGTGAGTGGCTGTTTTTTGTTGGTCGCGGCGTGTTTTGTTAAGTCCCGATGGCAAAATAGTTTGCAGTACGGCCGCCAGGTGCGCGCCGTAATATTCGCCGAGCCAACGGGCAAGTACAACCAACGGCGCCGGCAATGGCCGGGGGGCAATGACTCCGGCAATTGCTTTTGTGGCAAACTTTGGTTTTTCGGTTACCGCCGCCACAACAACGCCATTAGCCAGTCGTTTGCCAATGCTAATGCGCACCAAAGTGCCAATAGCAAGCGGCGTTTCGCTATGGTAGGTAAACGCATCTTCGGTGGTGCGTACGACAACACTGGGGGCGACTAAATATAAAAACCTCACCCTCACACTATACGCGTTTGTCGTCGGGCTAGCCAAGTCAAGCACAGCCAGTGTAAACTGTAAGCATATGTATTTCAAATCACGCAGCGAGGCAGGCGAAAAACTGGCCGCCCGCCTTCAGCAATACCGCTACGAAAACGCCGTTGTCGTTGCCTTAAACCACGGAGGCATCGCCGTTGGCGCGCCCATTGCCCAAACCCTGCACTGCGCGCTCGGCCTTTTTTTAACCGAGGGCATCGACCTACCAGGCGAAAACATGAACGTCGGCATGGTTGGCCAAGGCGGTGGTTTTGTGTATAACAAAGGCCTCAGCGAAGGTGAACAAGACGATTACTACAGCGAGTTCCACGGCTACATCGACGACCAAAAGCGCGAAAAAACAGCGACCATTAACCGACTGCTTGCCGATGGCGGCGCGCTCGACGTTAAGCTGCTCCAAGAGCACGTGGTGATTTTGGTCTCTGATGGTTTGCGAAGTGGCGACGTGCTCGAATCGGCCGCCGACTTTTTAAAGCCGGTAAAAGCCAAGCGGCTTATTATTGCCGCGCCTATCGCGTCGGTCTCGGCTGTCGACCGCATGCACATGCTGGCCGACGAGCTGCACTGCCTGAGCGTCACCGATAATTATTTAGACACCGACCATTATTACGACCTTAACGACGTGCCAAACCACGAGCAGGCCGTCGAAATTATTAACAAAAACGTGCTCAATTGGCGCTAAGCGGGTTTGCGTTTTGCCCGCGTCAGGTGTAGAATTATTAGCAACGACCTGTTTTATCGAGAGTAAGCATAACTGAGCGAGGTGAGTGAGTAACATGTACGGTTTGGACGTCTTTATTACATCAAGAGTACGCCGCAAGATAATTGTTGTGTACGCAAAGTACCCCGATTTCCGCACGCACGTGCGGGGCTTGGCAAAGTTGATTAAAGAAGACCCAGGCAATATTCAGCGCGAACTCAAGCGGCTCGAAAAAGTTGGCTTTTTGCATTCCGAAAAAC
>CAYTEG010000031.1:0-11198 GCA_964436805.1 uncultured Candidatus Saccharibacteria bacterium | reverse complement strand
CAAAAATAGAGTGCTTGGTTTGGTCGATGCTCATGCTTTCGTCGATGCCCTTGTAAAACTTGTGGTCTTTGGGTAGCTCCCAGCGTTTTTCGAGCTCCACCAGCGGCAGGCGGTTTGGCGTATCGCCGTAGACTTTGTTGGTGCTGGTAAAAATAAACACAGCTTTGGGGCAGTGCTTGCGCATGTTTTCGAGCATTACCAGCGTGCCCGTGGCGTTGACGCTAAAGTCGGTGTATGGCTCGCGCGCCGCCCAGTCGTGCGACGGTTGCGCCGCAGTGTGGATGATAATGTCGAACGCGCCGTGCTTTTTAAACACTTCGTCGATCGCCGCATCGTCACGAATGTCGGCCTGCACATGCGTGTATTTTTCTTTAAGCAAATCCTCTAATTTTTTGCGGTTCCAGTCGGTGCTTGCTTCTTCGCCAAAAAAATAGCTCCGCATGTTGTTGTCGATGCCAACGATGTCGAAACCTTTTTCGGCAAAAAACTTAACCGCTTCAGAGCCAATCAAACCCGCAGAGCCAGTAATGAGTGCACGCATAAGTCCCCTCGCTGAAAATTATCTTGATTGAATTATAAAGTGTAATCGGCAGGCCGTCAAAACGAATGGTTGCAACTGGCCGCAACTTCTCTTACAGTAATAAGCTATGAAGATAACGATTATTGGCACCGGCTATGTTGGGCTCGTGACTGGTACATGTTTGGCCGAAACCGGGCACGACGTCACCTGTGTAGACATCGACAAAGAAAAAATCGCCCGCTTAAAAAAGGGCGAAACGCCGATTTTTGAGCCAGGCTTAATCGAATTGGTGCAAAAAAACCAACAGGCGGGCCGTCTGCAATTTACCACCGATTATGGCGATATCGACGACCCCGAAGTTATATTTTTTGCCCTGCCAACGCCGCCTGGAGGCGACGGAGAAGCTGACCTCACCTATGTTATGGCCGCCGCCAAAGATGTCGCTGCGCGCCTAAAAACATACACTGTTTTGGTTAATAAAAGTACGGTGCCGGTGGGGACTGCCCAAAAAGTCCGCGCCATTATTGCCCAGCACACAAAAGTGCCGTTCGATGTGGTGTCGAACCCCGAGTTTTTGCGCGAAGGCCTGGCGATCGACGACTTTTTAAATGCCGACCGTATTGTGGTGGGTACGTCGAGCGACAAAGCCCGCGCCGTCATGCAAGAAGTCTACCATCCCTTCACCACCCAGGGCGTCGAATTACTGATAATGGACGAAGCCTCGGCCGAAATGACCAAATACGCTGCCAATTCATTTTTAGCCGCCAAAATAAGCTTTATGAACGAAATTGCCAACCTGTGCGAACTTGTTGGCGCTAACGTCGATTTGGTAAAAGAAGGCATTGGCAAAGACGCCCGCATTGGCACAAAGTTTTTGAACGCCGGCATTGGTTACGGTGGCAGTTGTTTCCCTAAAGACGTTATGGCGTTGGAGCGCGTTGCTGCCCACCACGATTACGATTTTAAAATGTTGCGCGCAGTCATGGATGTGAACGACCGTCAAAAAACAGTGCTTATCGACAAAATTAAAAGCCATTTTGGCGACGATTTAAACGGCATGCGTTTTGCGATGTGGGGTTTGGCATTTAAGCCCGACACCGATGATATCCGCGAGGCGCCAAGCTTGCTACTTATTAAACATTTGCTCGAAGCTGGCGCGCAAGTAACTGCCTACGACCCCGAAGCAGCTGCTAATGTAAAACGCGTAGTTGGCGACGATATTATATACGCGTCAACTGCGCACGACGCACTCGAAGACGCCGACGCTTTGCTGCTTGTGACCGAATGGAAAGAATTTGCCGCGTTCGACCCTGATCATTTGGCCAAAAAATTACGCAAAAAAACCGTTTTTGATGGCCGCAATGTATTTGAGCCAGCAATTATGGCTAAGGCCGGCCTGACGCATGTGAGTATTGGCCGCCAAACAGTAGGGCACCATGGCTAAAGTGTTGCTCAGCGGCGGCGCCGGCTTTTTAGGCTCACATTTGGCCAAAGCATTGTTAGACCGCGGCGATAGTGTGGTGGCGGTCGACAACCTAAGCACTGGCCGCCGCGAAAATATTGCCGAGCTCGAAAAGCACCCGCAATTTACCTACGTCGAGGCCGACATAACCAAGCCGCTGCCAGGTGAAATAACGGCAAAAAAATACGATATTGTGGCCAATTTAGCCTCGCCGGCCAGCCCGCCAAAATACCTAAAGCTTAGCGTCGAAACGCTGATGGTTGGCGCGCTCGGCACCAAAAACATGCTCGACATTGCACTGCGCGACAACGCCCGCTTTATGCAGGCCTCGACCAGCGAAGTCTACGGCGACCCAACAGTGCATCCGCAGCCCGAACATTACCTTGGCAATGTAAATTCTTACGGCGCCCGCGCAATGTACGACGAGTCAAAACGCTTTGCCGAAGCGCTTATTTGGGTGTATCAAAACCAAAAAAACGCCAACACCTGCATGGTGCGCATTTTTAACACCTATGGCCCGCACATGGATCCTGCCGACGGCCGGGTTGTCTCGAATTTTATTATGCAGGCGCTTAAAAATGAGCCCATTACAATGTACGGCGACGGTGCGCAAACGCGCAGTTTTTGTTACGTGAGCGACCAAGTTGCGGGTATGCTCAAACTGGTTGATTCCAATGAACACGGCCCTATAAACATTGGTAACCCGGGCGAGTTTACGATGCTCGAGCTCGCCCAAAAAGTGGTTGCCAAAACCGGTAGCTCGTCGAAAATTGTACACGAACAGCTGCCGCCCGACGACCCAACGCAGCGCCGGCCAGATATTACAAAGGCCAAAAAAGCGCTGGGCTGGGAGCCAAAAGTTTCGCTCGATGAAGGCTTGGAGCCAACAATCGCTTATTTCCGTACTCAATTGTAAAAAACTGGTTAATATTATATAATCTATTCCGTGACGCTCGATTCGGCGGGCGCTTTGGTACCCTTGGATGAAACATCCGGGGCGTACAGGCAAGCCCGCATGGGATTTATCGTTGCGCTGCTGCGCCGGCACCTCGACGTGTTGGCAGTGCACAAACGCAGCGGACAACTCAGTATTTCGGACAAGTCATTCCGTCCGGCGGTCAAGCACAGCGCCATGCAAGCGGCGCGGGCTGGCGTACTCGGCCGGTGGTTGGGGCTCAGCCCTGCCATGGTCGTGAAGTTTGAAGAGGCAGCTTTCTTGCACGACTCCTTGAAGATCGAGGAAGTTCGTGCGATGAAGAGGTACGGAAAGACGTGGTCAATCTACGCGGCGATCAACAACTTCGGGCATCTCGTTTGGCTCGATGCGGGCATCGACCTTGAGGTTGTTGAGATCGCCGCGTCGGTCGCCCATGAGTCGTTGCTCAAGATGGTGACGCTGCTCGAGAAGGAAATGCTCTTCCCTCTCAGCCCGCTCACCGAGTTCGAGCTTGCTTGTCTGGCCATGCACTGGCTGGACGATTGGGCGATCGACGACGAGTGGGCGCGGCCGGCACAGGGCAGCGAGAACATGTTGCACTGGCGTTGCCAGCGCAATGCCTCAAACCCTACCTACCAGGCGATCAACGAAGCAGGCCGCACCAAGTTCGCCGAGGAGGCACAGGCGGCAGGTCGCCCCGACCTGTTCATCCAGCCAATGAGTACCTACGACCGGCAGCTCAGCGTCGGCCTGGGAGTGCAAGAACTGCTGGCGCGTGTCATCCGCGGCCGTGGCCTGCGGGTGACCTCGTCGCTCGACTTGCCCGTGATGGTCGACAACGTCCTTCGGCAAGAGCTGCAGGATCGTACCGACCTGCTCCTGGCAAGAGGCGCCTAGGCGCAACCCGGCTACAACGCCGGTTGACCCCTCACTTACCCACTGATACACTAGTGGAAACAGTAAGTGAGGGGTCTTCAATTTGCCATGCTGATCGACCAAATGTACCGCCAGCGTTTTAACGACACAGGAATGCGTAAAGAATTGTGGGAGATTTTAACGCGCGATTTTTTCCAGCAATTTGTAAGTAAAAATGACGTCGTGCTCGACATCCCCTGCGGTTACGGGGAATTTATAAACACGATTGAGTGCAAAAAAAAGTACGCTGCCGACATTAACAAAGATTCAAAAAAGTACCTCGGCAAAGGCATTACGTTTTTGCTCGACAACTCAACCAAACTGTCGCTTAAAAACGAAACCATCGACAAAATTTTTGTCAGCAACTTTTTTGAGCATTTGTCGCACGACGACATCGAAAAAACAATCGCCGAATTTAAACGCGTGCTAAAACCGGGCGGCCAAGTGCTTATTTTGCAGCCCAACATCCGTTTTGCCTACAAAGACTACTGGATGTTTTTTGACCACATCACCCCGATTGACGACCGCGCGCTCGAAGAAGTGTTTGCGCTTACCGGCTTTAGTTTAAAAAAGCGCATCCTTAAATTTGTGCCATTTACCACCCAAAGCCGCTACCCTGCCAAGGCTTTTTTGGTCAAACTGTACATACACCTTCCGTTTTTGTGGCGGCTATTTGGCAAGCAAACGTTTTTGGTGTTCGAAAAAAGCTAAGTTATTTTTTAATCAGCACCATATTCCACTCTGGGTTGAGCGGAATATCGAACGTTTCGCCTGGCTTAGCGTGTTCGAATTGCACAGCGTGGTCGCGGAAGTTTAAATACGGCCAACGAGTAACGCGCCAGTCGGTAGGGATGCCAACAAGCAGCAAAAAGCCCAAGCAGCTGAGCGCAATGCCACGGATGTGCCGCAAGGGCGCTTTAAATGCCAGCCAAATAAGCGTGCTAATCCACACAATCATCGGGATGTACCAATAGCGCTGGCCGCCGCCTGGGTTAGTCAGGCCTTGCCAAGGGTCAAAGCCAGGTACCGGCTTAAGCGACGCGAGCATTGCAATAATAAGCATCGCGGAGTATAAGTTTGCCAGCCGCAGCCACTCGGGGCCTTTTGCAACGGCATAGGCGCACAATGCCAAACCGCCCGCGAACACTGCAAAAAGAAGTAGTGGCGCATGGTAAGTAATGGCCACGTTCGCCTGGCCAAGTAAACCACCGGTAAAAATTTGGCCGGCAATCATTTGGATAAAGTAAAACAGGTTCGGGTCGGTCGGATTCCCCACGCGATGGCCGTGCACCAACGCAACGATTTGCACCAGCGACAACAGTACCAGCGCGATAAGAATGTTGCGGTGGTGGTTATTTTTATGGCGCCACCACAGCCACGCCCCGATCGGTGCCAAAATAAGCACGAGCGGGCCAGATAGGCCGGTTGCAATAAGGACCCCGTAATCGAACACTCGCCACCAGACGCTTTTAGCAGGTTGCGCCAAAAGGATTAAAAATGCCGCAACGCCTAAGTGCCATTGTATGTTGGTAAGGTTGGTAAAAACCTCGGCCGAATTGGGCAGGCATACAAGCAAAAGCGCCAGTGCAATACCAATCCACCGCTTTGTAATAAAGCGCAGCCGGCCGCTGCATAGCAAAACAATCGGTAAGACCTGAAAGCAAAGCGCGGCCATGTTCATAAATGCCGGCGCTAAGTGGAACGGCACGGCTAGCGACGCAAAAGCAACAACGCGGTACACGACGACAAAGTAACCGGCATACAGGTGGAACATGGTCGAAAGGCCGTTGTTATACGCTTCGGCATACCAGTAGCGGCCGTCTTCGGCCCAAAATTGCGCCATAAAAATGGTTTCGGGCCGCCGGATAATCAAAATCGCGGCGCCAATAGCCAGTACAATAATGATCGTCCAAAATGGGTGGGCGCTCGCAAATGCCTCTACCCGATTAAGCCAGCGTTTTAATAGGGCACGCGCGCGGTTCATTTAAATATAAACCTTTTGTAAGCAATGTATGTCCAGATGGTCTGAAAGCCGGTTGCTAATATTTTGGCGATCGTAAAATGCATGCCAAGGCTCGTGCCGGCGGCGATGAAAGCAATCGAAAACCCATAATTGAGTGCAAGGAGCGTTAAGTAAAAGGTAAGGTGTTTGGCGACGCCCGAATCGGTGGCACCAAATGTCCACATGCGGTTGACCCAAAAGTTAAAGCCAATCGACGACCAATACGAAATAGTAGCGGCAATAAGCAGGTCGACGCCAAGTGCGCCGTGCAAAATAACGAGCACAAAAAAGTCGAGCGCGAAAGTGGTGCCACCAACAATTACATAGCGCACAAAGCGCCGCTCGGCTAATTGTTTGCCAGCTTCAATTATTTTATGCATGAGGTAACTCGCGTTTCGTTAAATTACTAATATAGGTGAGGCACATAACGCTAAGCCCTAGTGCAGCGACCATCCATAATAGGTAAGTATAATGTAGTTGTTGGTGGGCGAGAACGGTGATAATCCAGACAATACCAAAGTAACTGGCTTGGGCGGCGATTGCCCAGCGCAGCCATTTTGGCGGCAGCTGTACAACGATTGCGCCAAGGCCTAAAAACAGTAAGAGCATCGTAAGGTACGAGCCTTGGTGGATGACGGTTGTGGCTGGGCCGAACATCAGCAACACCCAAAGCCCAAGGCTGGCGCCGGCAATGCCAAAGGTGATTTTTAGTTTTGTAGTGTCGAGCTGGCGGATTTTTTGGCGGATGGGCGCAAAAAACAAGGCGACCCAGCCAATGTTGAACACGGCAAGCCCAATAAGTAAGTATCTAAAGTCGGCGTCGCGGAGTTGGGCTAGAAAGCCGCCTCCGTATTTTGTGTCTTCGGACGGTGCCCGCCCAAATAACTCGCGGATATTTTGGAATTTATTTTGCACTACGGTTGCTGCGCCAGCATGGCTGTATTCGTCGGCGATTGCCTGGCCGGTGCTACGGTTATCGGGCATAATAACGCCCGCCAAAAACCATTTTGCGAGGCGCTCGCCCGGCGGGTCGTATAAGCGTTGGTAGGCGAACCAAGGCGCGACAAGAACCAATGCGGTAAGCGCGCCAGCGGCTGCGATTTTTAAACTCGGGCGATAACGCGGCAGTAATAACAACAACGCCACCAGCGGCAATAGCGTAAATGTAACGCCGCTGTGCGCCAAAAAGGCGGCTGCGACGGCACTGCCGGCAACCATCCAGGTAAGCAACCTGGGCTTTTCGAAAAATAATAGGCAAACGGCAAGCAGGCCGTAACTGGCGGCCAGTAATTTTGGCCATACAAATATACTGTTAAAGAAAAAGAATCCGGTAATAATACATAACCCCAAAAACAGCGCTAGCTGTTTGGCCGAAAGTTTAAGTAGCCGGCCGGCGGTCCACAGCGCGGGAATCCACAAACATTGCAAAAATGATGCGAGCAGCTGGTACCCTGAGTAGCTAACGTAGGGCACATTTACCAAGGGGGCCTGGGCAAGCATAACTCCCGATTGTAACGGCGGCCGGTCGCTCCCCTGCCAGTCACCCATAAGCGTTTTTGGGGCACCATCTGCTACGTTTTGCGCAAACATTTGCGGCATCATGTTATCCATTGGCAAACCTTCGGTGTAGCACGAACTCGGCGATGCGACTGGTTGGCAGGCCAAAAATGCGCCGTTATAAAAAAGTGTGACCCCAAACATAAGTACGAAAGGCAAAATAATGTCTGCCTGTAGTAATGCTGTGCGGTGGCGCCTGGTTGCTGCAATCCAAATAATAGCGAACCAGCTTGCGGCAAGGAGCAGCACGGTTGCCCAACCGCCAATGCTGGGGCGCAGTAGGTATAGCCAAAAGATTCCGTAGCCAATTAACCCGCCGACAAGTGTAGCAATAGGAATAATATAAAGCGCGCGTACCTGTTTTTTGGTGTGCAACCAAAGCCCCAAAACTACGCCTGGCGCTAAAAAAGTTAGCGCTTGAGTGATAAGTAATAGTGGGGCAAACAGTGAAACTCGCAAGAGGGCGCCTACCTTTTATATCCTTCCCATCGTACCACAAGCACGCCTGTTTTTGGTGGCGCTACTTTTTTATGAGCCGTAGGAGGTATTCGCCGTAGCCGCTTTTTTTAAGGTCTTGGGCGAGCGACTCCAGCTGGGTGGCATCGATGAACTTTTGGTTGTAGGCGATTTCTTCGATACAGCCAATCTTAAGGCCGGTACGCTTTTCGATCACCTCAACAAACTGCGCTGCGTCGTTCATGCTGGCAAAAGTACCGGTGTCGAGCCAGGCGGTGCCTCGGTCGAGCGTTTGCACTTTTAGTTTGCCGCGGTTTAAGTATTCTTCGTTGACAGCGGTGATTTCGAGCTCGCCACGGTCGCTTGGCTTAACGTTTTTAGCGATTTCGACCACGTCGTTGTCGTAAAAATAAAGGCCGACGACCGCGTAGTTTGATTTTGGCTTGGCTGGTTTTTCTTCGATCGAAACTGCCGTAAGGTTTTCGTCAAATTCTACCACGCCATAGCGTTCTGGGTCGGAAACAGGGTAGGCAAACACCACGCCGCCATCTGGGTCGACACACTGCTGCAGCGCACTGCCAAAACCGTGGCCGTAAAATATGTTGTCGCCAAGCGCCAGTGCTACTTTGTCGCTGCCAATAAAATCGGCGCCAATAATAAACGCTTCGGCCAGGCCGTTTGGTTGCGGTTGCACGGCATATTCAAATGTGCAACCCAGTTGCGAGCCGTCGCCGAGCAGGCGTTTGTACTGCGCTTGGTCGTCGGGGGTAGTGATGATTAAAATTTCTTTTATGCCAGCCATCATGAGTGTGCCGAGTGGGTAGTAGACCATTGGCTTGTCGTAAATCGGCATAAGCTGCTTGCTAATGCCTTTGGTAATTGGGTACAGGCGGCTGCCCGATCCGCCGGCTAAAATAATGCCTTTCACTGTTGTTGCTCCTTTACAATGTAATCATGTAGATCGGCGTGCCAGTCGGTTGGGGTAAAACCGGCGGCTTTTATTTTGCTGAGGTCAAAATAGCTTTTGAGCGGGCGCGGCGCCACGTGCGGCTTGCTTTTAAAGTATTCGGCGGTCGAAACGCCCGTTACCTTAATGTCGTCGCGGCCGATTTGCTTAAAAATGGCGCGCGCAACGTTCGCCCAGCTGTCTGGTTCGCCTTCGTTAGTGAGGTTGTAAATGCCGTAGGGTGCTTTTTTGGTAAGAAGGTGGTGGATGCCATCTACCAAAGTTGGCGTAAAGGTCAGCCGGGTGATTTGGTCTTCGACAACGCTCGGGTTAATATTTTTTTCGGCAAGGCCGGTCATAATACGCACAAAGTTGTGGCCTTCGCCAATAAGTGCTTGGATGCGGATGATGTAATGTTTGGGCGCGATGCTCACTGCAATATCGCCAGCCGCTTTGCTTTGGCCGTACACGCCGAGCGGGCTGTAGGCTTCGTCTTCGAGGTGTGGCGTTTTGCTGCCGTCAAACACGTAGTCGGTCGAAATATGCACTAGTGTTATGTCGTGGGTCGCGGCGATTTTTGCCAAGTACCCCGGCCCGGTGGCGTTAATTTGCCAGGTGGCGACGCGGCCTTCGGGTGTTTCGGCTTCGTCTACGTTGGTGTAGGCAGCGGCATTTAAAATGTACTTTACGCCCGACCAGTCATAATTTGCCAGCATATCCCAGTCGGTCATGTCGAATGTGTCGCGGTCGACGGCTTTTGCGCCGGGGAATTTGGCATTGAGCGCTTTGCCCAATTGGCCGTAGGCGCCAACGATTAAAATACTTTTGTCGTCCATACTTAAAACTCCATTGGGGTTATTTGGTCGAGATTAGGGTGGTTGCGGTCGCGGTCGCTCATGGTTGAATCGGCCAATGGGATTGGCCATTGTACGCCAATTTTAGGGTCGGCCAGGTTTACAAATGTGGCGGTTTTGTAGGCGTCTTCGCTCCAGTGCTGGTTGACGCTGTACAAATAGTGCACGTCGGCGCTGGTGGTTTGGTAACTGTTGCCCACGCCTTTTGGTACAAACACTGCTTTGTTTTTGTCGACTGTAAGCGTGACGACTTTGCCAAAGCTCTGCCCCTTACGCAAATCAACGTAGGCCACAAAAATAGTGCCGGTCACCACCGAAATATATTTGTCCCACGGTTCGGCGTGGAAGCCGCGCACTACGCCGCGTTCTTTGTTGTAGGCGATGCTATTTTGGATGACCGTAAAATCTTCGGGCAAACCCTGCGCCACCAATTTTGCGCGTTGATATTTTTCTTGGAAGTAGCCGCGTTCGTCGCCCACACTAGTAACGTCGAACCAAATTAAACCCGGAATATCAGTTTTGTGCCCGGTGATCTCGGTGGTTGGAACTGCCATATTACCGCCCCAATTCTTTATATTTAGCTTCGGTTGCTTGTTTTTGCGGCTTCCACCACCAGTCGTTGGCTTTGTACCAGTCGATGGTGTTTTTAAGGCCATCGCGCAAATCTTCGTAGATTGGCTTCCAGCCAAGCTCGGTGCGCAGTTTGGTAGAGTCGTTGCTGTAGCGAAGGTCGTGGCCGGGGCGGTCGCTCACCAAGTCGTAGTCGTCTTTTGGCTTGCCCATGAGCTCCAAAATTGTCTCGACAATATATTTGTTGTTGCGTTCGTCGCCGGAGCCAATAAGGTACGTGTCGCCGATTTTGCCTTTTTCGATAATTAAATGCACGGCCGAGTTGTGGTCGTCGACGTGCGTCCATTCGCGCACGTTTTGCCCTTGGCCGTAAATTTTGGGCTTGCGGCCTTCTAAGATTTCGGTGATCTGGCGCGGAATAAGTTTTTCGACATGCTGGCGTGGGCCATAGTTGTTGGCGCAGTTGCTAATGGTAGCCCGCACCCCAAAGCTGCGCACCCAGGCGCGCACCAAATGGTCGGAGCTTGCTTTGCTGGCCGAATATGGCGACGACGGATTATACCCGTAGTCTTCGTCGAACTTTTCGGTAGCGTCGAGCGCCAAATCGCCAAACACTTCGTCGGTACTAATATGGTGCATCCGTTTATTGTGCTTGCGCACCGCCTGCAAGATGGTGTACGTGCCAATAAAGTTGGTTTGCATAAATGGCCAGGGGTCGTGCAGCGAGTTGTCATTGTGGCTTTCGGCCGCAAAATGCACCACAATGTCGTTTTTGGCCATTAGGTCGTCCATAAGTTTGGCGTCGCAGATGTCGCCCACTACCAGTTCGACGTTATCGAGCCCTTTTAAATTGTCGCGGTTGCCGGCGTAGGTGAGTTTGTCGATCACCGTCACCTTAAATTCGGGATGATTCTGAGCGGTATAGTGCACAAAGTTCGAACCAATAAACCCTGCGCCACCGGTGACGAGCATTGTTTTG
>CAYTEG010000030.1:0-11265 GCA_964436805.1 uncultured Candidatus Saccharibacteria bacterium | reverse complement strand
GGCATTAACATGCACAACAACGGCCTGGTTATTTTTGACCGCTTTAGCCTCGAAAACGCCAACATGGTGGTATTTGCAAAGTCTGGTGCTGGTAAATCGTTTACGGTTAAGCTCGAGGCGCTGCGCAGCATGATGATGGGCACCGAAATTATTATTATCGACCCCGAAAACGAATATCAGCGTTTGTGCGAGGCTGTCGGCGGCAGCTACATTCACCTAAGCCTTAACAGCGAAACGCGCATCAACCCGTTTGATTTGCCGCGCGTCATCGAAAACGACGAAGCCCAGGACGCCCTGCGCGCCAACCTTATTACGCTACATGGGCTGCTGCGGTTAATGCTCGGCGGCGCCACGCAAATGGCTGCAGCCGGCGGTATACAATTGCCAGCGCTCAACCCAGCCGAGGAAGCCGACCTCGACCAAGCGTTAATCGACACCTACGCCCGCGCCGGTATTACCAGCGACCCGCTTACCCATAACAGCCCGCCGCCAACCATCGCCGACTTATACGAGACACTGCTGCACATGGGCGGCAGCGGCCCGCAGCTGGCGCAGCGCCTGCGCAAATACACCACAGGCACGTTTGCCGGCATCTTTAGCCAGCAAAGCAACGTTAACATTAACAACCCAATGGTGGTGTTTAGCATCCGCGACCTCGAAGACGAGCTCCGCCCGGTCGCCATGTACATTGTGCTTAGTTACATCTGGAACAAAACCCGCAGCGACCAACGCAAACGCCTGCTGATTGTCGACGAAGCCTGGCAACTCATGAAATACGACGATTCTGCTAACTTTTTGTTTAGCCTTGCCAAACGCGCCCGTAAATATTTCCTTGGCATGACCACCATCACCCAGGACGTCGAAGACTTTATGGGCAGCAAAATGGGCCGCGCAATTGTGGCCAACGCCTCAATGCAAATGCTGCTTAAGCAATCGACCAGCGCTGTCGACGTTTTAGCCGAAGTATTTAAACTGACCGACGAAGAAAAAAAGCGATTAAGCCAGTTCCCGGTAGGGCAGGGGTTGTTTTTTGCCGGCGCCAGCCACGTGCACGTGCAGGTGATCGCCAGCCCAACCGAAACCCAGCTTATTACCACCAACCCGCAACAGCTGCAACAACTGCAGGCGCTCTACCAAAATGGTGGCAACCCCAGTGCGATCGTACAACCGCCAATTGCCCAAGATACCGTCAGCGGCGGATTAAACAACCAATTAGGCCAGACGCCACAGGTGTAATAGATGGCTCAAGATCCACGCGATACTAACCCAGACGCCAGCAGCCCCTCCGATAGAGTCCGAGGGGCTGGCAGGAGTATAGGCGACGTACCAATTAGCCCCGGTCAAAGCAGTGACCCTCGCTCTAGTAATTCTTCTAGTAGCGGAGGCAGTGACAGCGTTAGAGGGGCTGGAAGAAGCATATATGACATCCCAGCGTCATCAGGCGCGCCTTCGTCCCGCCCAACACTCGACAACGGCCCCAGTTATGGAGGCAGTAGCATTAGGCGGCCTGCAGGAGGCTTCCCATATAGCGACGCCGCAAAGGCAGCCGATGCGGCCGCTATGCGCGGAGATTCGTCCGAAGGGGGAGACGACACGCCACGCACCCTACAAGATGCGGCTTCACGCGGCTCTAATGACCGTTCCGACCACTCTGGAGACAGCGACGAACTGCGGCGAGCCCGTAACGAGTTAGGAGACCAACTACTTACCGCCGAGGATCTTGCGGCACTGAAAGCGGGGCGGCTGCCCACGAGCGCTGCTATGCAAGAAAGGGATCCCGGCGGACGCGAAAGTTTAGGCAACCAGGCTGGCCTATATAAACAGAGCGTGCAAAACCGTAAAAAAGGTGGCGGCCGCGGCATTTTTATCGGCCTTGGCGCGGGCGGTGGCATCACCTCGGCGATCGCCGGCTTTGCCTTTTTACTGCCATTTAAACTGCCGGCAATTATGGATACGCTCATCGACGACGCCGGTAAACGCGTCGAAAACGTTATTGAACGCCGGGCCGAGCGCGTGTTTTTGCGCTACATACTGCGCGGCTCGGTTGCCGCTGGCAAAAACGGCAACCTTATCGCCACTGGTAACCCGCTGGGCGACGTCTTTGCCAACATCCGCACATCGCGGTTTGAGGCCGACCTAAAACTAAGCAACGGCCTGTCGTTCGAGCCTGGGCCCGACAAAACCGTGCGGCTGGTGCACGACGGCAAACCTTTTGGTGACGCAAAAACCGAAAAGCAAATATTGGAGCTGCTCGAAAAAGGTTCGTTGTCGAGGTCTGACCTCCGTAAAATTGTGCGTACCCAAATCCCGGCCTGGCGCTTCTTTAAACGCGCCAAATTTGTAAACTGGTTGCGGCTTAAATATAACGTTCCCAGATTCGGCGCCCGCGAGCAACAACCGGGCGAAAAAGACGAAGATTACCTAAAATCGATCAACGAAGACCACATAACGCAGGTCAGTACCGCGCAACTCGAAAACGCCACCGATTTTATTGACTGCGCTGCCAAAGATGACTGCCAAAAAGTTGATAAAACAAAAGAAGGTACCAAGTTTAGGGAAAAGGCCGCAAAAGCAATCGCCGAAGTAGCCAAAGAGGTAGCTGGCAAAGCGGTGTCTAAAATAGAGAACACCTTTACCAAGCTGGTAATCAAACGCATTATAGCGTTTTCGTCGGCGGCGGCTATCCCAGTTATCGGCGAGGTTATTGGGCCGATCGACATTTCAGCGCGCATTATGCACACCATGGGTAATGTCATCGACAACGACCTGATTGTAAAAATGCACGCCCAGTTTATTAAGCGTTCGACTGGGGTGCTGGGCGCGCTGTATGCCGGTTATAGCGACCAAACCAAAGCGGGCGACCTGGCGCCAGCTGCTGTTGGCATGTTTGCCGACCGCTTTGACGGTTGGGAAGAATCAGTCTCGTACGGCCTTATAAACAGCGGTAAAGTGGTTGGCGTTGCGCTTGAGGGCATGGAAAAAATCAACGAAACCATCCTTCTGCCAGCCTTTGCTGGCATGGTAAAAACATTGTTCGACACCGTGGGCTGGATTAGTCGCGCGCCGCTCGAGGCCTGGTACCACACGGTGAGCAAACTATTCGACCTCGTCGGCGATATTGGCGGCGACGCCGTCAGCTGGCTGGTCGACCACACTCCCGCCAAAGCGTTGGTCGCCCAATTTACGCCATACTTGGAGCCGATGTTTGAAGGTTTGTTTAAAATAATGGGGATGTTCGTTGACCCGCTGGGCATTGGCGCTCGGCTGGCCATGTTTATACACGAAGGCTTATTGGGGGTGTTTAACGACCAGGCAAAAGACATTGGCATGCGGTTACTCAACCATGTGCAGGCAGTCGAAATGGATCAAACCATCCGCGCCGAGCACATTGCCGCCATCCAAAACCAATCGCTGTACGACCGCATATTTAACGCCGGAAACCCTGATTCGCTGGCCAGCAGCCTTGCCTCAACCATGCCATCGTATTCGCAAACCAACCCGGCGTTGGCGCTCGCCACCAGCACCACGCAGCTTGTGGCCGACGCACCTGCCAACTTTGCGCGCGTCACTACCAACAGCGCCTATGCCGCGGGCGCAGGCGAGGTAACCAGCGAAGAATTATTTGGCGGCGAAATGCGCGGCGGCACCGAAGGCGACCTTGCGGCCGACCTCGACCCAAGCGTTGAACGGCCAGACCCGCAGAATTGCCCGGCAAACAACGACAACAGCTTTAACCACTGCACGGTCGACCGCCAGGTTGTTGATTCGATTGGCTGCGTGTTTGTAAAATGTGAAGACCTTGAGGTCGCCAATGCTGCCGGCGACAGCTTGTTTGCCGCCAACACCGAGCCAATGTACGGCCCCGACTCGCCAGCACCTGCCCAAAAACCGCAATTTGCCTGGGCGAACCTGGTGCAGCCGTTCGCTTTTGTTGGCGCGTTTTTGCCAATCGCCGCACTCGAAATAAGCCGTAGAAGGGGAGACGCATGAAAAAGTTCGTCAAAAAATTAGTGAAAGTCGCCATTAAACGCCTGCTTATTTGTTTTGCCGCGCTTGTTTTGGCGGTTATTAACAGCGACGTGCCGGTGTTTGCGGTGCCGACCGGCGACGACACCCACAAAGGCGATATTCATTACTACACCAACAACGGCATTATTTTTTACGAAGGCGGCACCCTGCACTGCAGCACCGGCGGCCTGATTGCCGGCGGCGCCGCGGCCGTGTTGCAATCCCAAGGCAACCTCGACAAAGAATGGGTGCCAGTCATTCTTAACGCCGCCAAAGAAAACGACGTCGACCCAATCGCCATGGCCTCGCTGCTGTTTTGGGAGCACCGCGGGTTCCCTAAATTTGGCGCCGGGCCAGGCAGCGGCGACAGCGACTCTGTTGGCCGCGGCCCGTGGCAAATTACCGCCGGCACATGGCCAGGCGGCGCCGGCCCATACCACACTGCTGTGTACGACCCAATTACCTCAACCGGCGTTGCAGCCAAGCTGGTTAAAAGCTGGGGAGGCGATGCTGGCAGCCCGATTGGCAGCATCGACCAGGACTTTTCGAAATTAAAAAACCTGCCCTCAATGGCGACTGTGGCCAAAAACTACAACGCCGGCAAATACACCTGGCGCGAACCTGCCGTTGCTACTTACAAACAATCCGGCCGCCACTGGGTGGCGCCCGACCGCGACTGGAACGACGTTAATATTGGCCCCGGCCTCACCAAAGCAGACGTCATTGACGATTACATTTTAGGCATGACTTTTGCCTACTACACCATGGCCACCAACACCGCCCAGCTCACCAAAGGCGGTGGCACCAACACCAGCGACTTTGTCGCCGCCGCACTTAAAAACGCCGACAAAATTAAAGACTTCACGTTTGGCGGTAGCACTGGCACCGAAAGCACCGGCAACGTCGCCAACCCTTGTGGCAGCACTGTCGACGCCAGTAACGTGGTGCAAACCGCCCGGTCGCTGGCCTGGCCAAACCAGGAGCACGACGGCGAAGACCGCAAATCGGCCGCCCGCGACACCTACCAAAAAGTCATGCCCGAAGTACATGGCAAAGATACCGCCAACAGTGTGTTCGAGGGCCGGAGCGCCTGGAGCGACTGCGGCGTGTTTGTCGCCACGGTCATCCGCTACAGTAAAGCCGACCCAACCTACTACTTGCGCGGCACTGGCCAACAACGCGATTATGTCATCGACAACAGCAAAGGCACAAAACGCAAATACATTGTGCACTACAATTACACCAACACCTCACAGGTAAAGCCCGGCGACATATTTATTGTTAACGGCGCGGGTGTCGGCCACACGTTTATATTTGTCGGCAAATACAAGGGCGACGACGGCGCCAAATACGACTCAACCAGCGCGTCGTGGGGCGACCACACACCGCAGGCCAGCAACGCCTATTTCTTCCAGAGCAACCGCGAAGGCACCACGTACCATTACATTGTTGCCACGCCGCTCACAAACGCTAACGACGCCGCCACAACGGCAGCAGGAGCAACGCCATGAACCTTAGCAAAAAACAAAAGTTAGTGCTGATTGGGTTTAGTATTTTGTTCGTCATTATGGTTGCGGTTGGCATTTATTTTGCCGCGGTGCAAAGCCAAATGGGTCGCGTTATGACCGACGTAACACCGGCCGACAGTACGCTTAAGCTTGACGGCAAAGAAATTCCGATAAGCGGCCAAACCTATGTTACCCCTGGTAAGCACGAACTTACGGCGAGCCGCGACGCGTTTACCAGCAAAACGACGACATTCGAAATCGCAAAAGGCGAGGCGAAATCGTTTAATATGTACCTGTTGCCCGACGGTTCTGCCGGCGAACAATGGCTAAAAGACCACCCCGAGCAAGCCTACAAAATCGACGGGCTTATTGGCAAAGAATACACCGAACTTGGCGAAAAGGTGACCGCTGCCAATAAAATCCTACAGGATTTGCCAATTATCGACGGCACGTTCCGTATCGACCAAGGCGCGTCAAAAACCGGTAAAGATTTTGCGCTGTACATTCAGGCCGCCGACCAAACCGGCCGCGACAACGCTTTGGCAACCCTAAAACTGTACGGCTACGAACCCAGCTTTTACGAAATTATTTACGTCACGCCCGACCAACTCGACGCCACCGATTAGTTACGGTCGGTCGCGATAATGTGGTAGCCGTCTAAAAAGTGTTCGATAATCGCGTCGGCATCGGTGGTCGTAATTAATGTTTGGTAATCTTTTGCCAAAGCGGCCAATGCCTGGCGGCGCGACGAATCGAGCTCCGAAAAAACGTCGTCTAAAAGCAAAAGTGGGGGAGTGTCGTGGTGGGCGTGAAGCAGCCGCAGCTCGATAATTTTAAGGCTTAAAAGCAAGCTGCGCATTTCGCCGCGCGAAGCGGCAGTAGCGGCCGCGGCACCGTCGAGCGCCACCAAAAGTTCGTCGCGGTGCGGCCCGACCGTTGTAAACCCGCGTTCGCTGTCGCGCGCGGCGTTTGTTTGCAGCGCTTTTAAAAGCGACGCTCGGTAATCGCTGCCCGTGACCGTGCTTTCGTAGGCCAGGTCGACGTGGTGGGTATGGCGCGCAATGCCCGAATACACCTCGCTTATTTGTTCGGCAAATTGCGCCACCAATGCGCGGCGGCGGCTGGTAATTTGCTCGGCGAGCTCGGCGAATTTTATATCCCACACAAACAACTGGTCGTCGCGCATTGCCGGTGGCAGACGGCGTTTTAAGATGTTATTGCGCTGCAGCAACACGCGTTCGAACTGGTGTTTAAGCCAGGTGTAGTCGGGTTGGAGCTTCGCCAAAAGCACATCCATAAATTCGCGGCGGTGCGACGGCGAATCGCGCAACAGCCGCAAATGTTCGGGCTCAAAAAGCACCACCGGCACGCGCTGCGCCGGCAACAACCGCGCCTTTTTAACGCCGTCTATGGTGAATTGTTTGTCGACTTTGGAGTCTGGTTCGATTTGGCAGGTCATAACGCGCTGCAGGCCGCCGTGCGCCGCCTCGAGCCTAAACCAATCGCTGCCCCGTGCCACCATATCGCGGTCGACGCCGCGGAACGACGTGCCGGCGCTGAGCACATACAACGCCTCGAGCATATTTGTCTTGCCGCTGCCGTTAGGGCCGACGATAATGTTGACGGCCGGCTCAAATTCGACCGAATATTCGGCATACGACCGAAAATTGTGGAGCGTCAACGATGAGTACACCGGATATTAACTCTTTAACGGCATAATCACGTGCTGGTAATCGGCGCTGTCGCCAGCCGCGGTTAAAATGCACGGCGCCAGCTTGCCACTAAACCGAAAGCTGACTTGCTTGCTGTCGATACAGCCCAAAGCCTCGAGCAAATAGCGCGAATTAAGCGTCACCTGGCCGTCGACTGACACTTCGGCTTCGGCTTCGGAGGTGTTTTCGCCGAGCTGCGAGGCGACCGAATGGATGCTTAATTTACTATTGTCAACTTCGGCCGCCAGCGTCACGCTGCCGCCCGATTCGCGCGCAAACAGGCTGGCAACTTTGGTAATGCGGCTAAATTCGTCTTTTGGCAAGCTCACCACGCTGTCGCTTTTGGCCGGGATAAGTTGGCGGTAGTCGGGGAATTGGCCGTCGATTAAACGCGAAGTTATTTCGATATCGTCTAAAAATACGCGCACTTGGTTGTCGTCGAACACCATTTTGGCCTCGGCCATGTCGTCGTTCATTACCCGCAATACGTCGTTTAAAGTGGTGACCGGTATGACCGCCGAGATTTCCTGCTTGGTCGGCACCAGTTTGCGCTCAGCCAAACGGTAGCCGTCGGTGCCGGCAAAGTACAGGTTGCCGTCGTGCGAGTGGCAGTAAATGCCGGTTAAAATCGGGCGGGTGTCATCGGTCGAGGCCACGACAACGGTTTGCTGAATCGCGCGTTTAAGCTCGGGTAACGCCAGCGTGACCACTTGTTTTTCTTCGATCGCCGGCAGCTCGGGGAATTCATCGGGCGCCATGCCGTTAATTGTCGATTTGTAGCTGCCGCACACAATATGCATTTTAGTGCCGTCGACTTCGAGCTCAACGTTGCCCTTTGGCAGGTTGGCGACAAATTCGCTCATTAACCGCGCCGGTACGGTAATACTGCCTTCGCTTTCGATTTTGCTGCCAACATGCTGGGTGATTGCCAGCTCTAAATTGGTTGCCGCCAAAAGCAAACGGTTGTTATCGGTACGAAACAAAATGTTATTCAAAATCGGCAGCGGCGTTTTGCCCGACGCGACTCTGCCTACCACCTGCAGTGCGCGGTTGAGGTTTTCCTGGGTGACGGTCAGTTTCATTTATTTGTCCCTCTCTTTCTTATTATATGTATATAAATAGTAGTGGTAGTAATAGGCTATGTGGATGATGCGGAAAACCCACGGTTTGATCTGTTATCTGTACCCCGCAGGCTGTGCACAATTTGTGTGCAGGCAGGGGGACTGGCGGGGGAGGGTGCAGTGGATAGTTTTAGGCGGGCGGCGGTTATACCCAATGCGTGGGTCGGGCTGTGGATGGCTAAGCCACCATCTTCCCACCCGCGGCGCACAATTTTTACACAGGTTTTAAACATACAGTTTCTCGCGGATGTCGGTGATTTGCTGGCGGACAATGTAGTCGAGCTTAATGGCCTTTTCGATTTTTTCGACTGAGTGGATGGCGGTGGTGTGGTCTTTGCGCCCCAGTTCGACGGCGATTTTAGGAAAGCTCAGGTGTAGCTCGCTGCGTAGCAAATACATGGCAATTTGCCGCGGCACGACAATGTGTTTGTCGCGCTTGGGGCTGGTGATGTCGTTGGGTTCAAGTTGAAAGTGTTTGGCTGTTTTTTCGATCACCTGCCGCGCCGTTAAGTGGTGCGGCCGGCTTTGGCGCACGTTGCCAAGCAGGCCTTGGGCGGTTTGCAAATCGGGTTCCATGCCGCGCATTTCGCAAAAGGCCAGCAGTTGGTTGAGGCCGCCTTCGAGCTCGCGGATGTTTGTTTGGATGGTTGTTGCCAAATATTCGACCGTTTCGCGGTTAAGTGTAAAGCCGCTTTGGTTGGCTTTGGTTTGCAAAATGGCGGCGCGGGTTTCGAAATCGGGCGATTGGATGTCGATCGCCATGCCCCATTCAAAGCGGCTGCGCAAGCGTTCTTCGAGCGTTGGGATTGCTTTTGGTGGTTTGTCGGAGCTGATTATAATCTGTTTATTGGCCTGGTGCAGCGCGTTAAAGGTGTGAAAAAATTCTTCCTGGGTTTTTTCTTTGCCGGCGATAAACTGCATGTCGTCGATGATTAACACGTCGACGTTACGGTAGCGGCTGGCATCCCACTTGCGTTTGTAGCGGATGCAGTCCAAAAATTCGTTCACAAATGTTTCGGTGCTGGTGTACAAAATGCGCGCTTTGGGTTGGCGTTTGGCGATTTCGTTGCCAGCCGCCTGCATTAAGTGCGTTTTGCCCAACCCCACGCCGCCATATAAAAACAGCGGGTTGTATTTGGTGCCAGGGTCTTTGGCGACGGCCATGCAGGCGGTGTAGGCGAGGTCGTTGCTGCCGCCAACAATAAAAGATTCGAACGTATATTTGGGGTTAAGGCTGTTTTGGCCAGTGGTGCCGCGGGTTTGCATTTGTGTTTCGGCGGTTGGGGCAGGGGAGAGCGGCGTAGCGATTTCGGCCACGCTTTGGGTGCGCGACGGCTTTTTGCCACTGCTTATAACGTAGCTAATGCGCGCGACGTCAATGCCGTTGCGTTTAAGTGAGGTTGCGATTTGCTGGTTAAACTTAACCTCAAATTGCTGTTTGGCAAATACATTGGGCACGCCAATAATCACTTCGCCAGCCTCTTGCTTTATGAGCTCGGTGTTTTTAAACCACGTCACAAAGCTGGCGCGCGAGACACTTAATTCAATTTCCCCCAGGACAGTTTGCCAGAGTGCGTTTTTCATTCCCCTCACCTAACTTCTTACTGCTTTTACTATAGCGCCGAGGGGCGGTTTTCCACAACCATAACCATACACTAAAAAATTGCAGTGCCGAACAGGGGAGTGATTTATACACAGTTAAGCAGCGCCCCTGTAAATATGTGGAAAAGTACTTGCTTCGTGTGGATAAATCTGTCAATATAGAGCGAGCCGCATATAAAAGTACAACAAGATTGTTGTAAGTAAACAGGAGCTCCCCGTATGCCAAAGCGTACCCACCAGCCAAAAACCCGCCACCGCGCCAAAGTGCATGGTTTTCGCAACCGCATGAGCAGCGCCGTTGGCCAACGCGTGCTTAAAAGCCGCCGTGCCAAGGGTCGTAAGGTACTTGCAGTTTAAAAATTCGGTCGCCACTCTGGCGGCCGGTTTTTAAATAGGCTAGTATTAGCATATGCTTACCAATCCTTCAGCTAAGCGGATTTTGTGTTTTGGCGACTCCAATACCTGGGGTATGCGCCCCGACCGCGATTTTGAGCGGTATACCGTCGACCAACGCTGGCCAGCCTTGTTACAACGTGCGCTCGGCGACGATTTTGACGTTATAGAAGAGGCAATGTGTGCCCGCACAACCGATGTTGACTACAGTCATAAAACGGGGCGAAACGGCAAAACTTATTTGCAACCTTGCCTAGAGTCGCAAAATCCACTCGACGGCGTCATTATTATGCTTGGTACTAATGATGCAAAAACCGATTTTAAACGCACCCCCGAACAAATTGCCGTGGCGCTAAGCGGGCTATTGGGTGTGGTTCGCGATGTTGCTCGGGCAAAAGATGGCTCGCCTAAGGTGTTGCTCGTGAGCCCTGTCCCGCCCAACCCAGATGCCCGGGATTTTGCCGCCAAGTGTGCCGACCGCTACGACACGCATGCTGTGCAAACGCTGCGCGATTTAGCACCGGTAGTCCAAAACCTTGCCAAAAAAGAAGGTGTTTCCTTTTTTGACGCTGCCGCGGTGGCCGATGTTGGCGAGGATGGTATTCATCTTACGGTTGCCGGCCACGCCGCGCTTGCAGCCGCGCTCGCGCCCCTAATAAAGGAGTGGCTGTAACATGCTTGCCGCCAAATATCGGTTTCATGGCTACGGCGCGCTTAAATTTTTGTTTGGGCACGGGCAGACATTCCGTTTTAAAAGCGTTTCGATCCGCACCGCCCAAAACCAGCGCCGCGAACACAGCCGCGTGGCAGTGGTAATTAGCAAAAAAGTCATTAAAGCGTCGCCCAAACGCAACCAGGTGCGCCGCCGCATTTTTGAGGTGCTGCGCGTTAACTGGGAGCACCTTAACCCTGGAGATCGGA
>CAYTEG010000029.1:0-11268 GCA_964436805.1 uncultured Candidatus Saccharibacteria bacterium | reverse complement strand
TAATAATCACCGTGGAAATTTACGATTTTCGCCACAAATTGCTGCCCTACCGCCGCGTTAAGCGCTGCGTCGAGCGCCCGCAGCGGGTTGCCAAGCGGCGCCGCAAGCTCGGGGAACGTCGTGCCAAGCACACTCATAATAAGCACGTTGCCGCGCGGCGTGTGCAAAATTTTAACGCCCCAATCAGGCTCGACGCCGGGTTGGTTCATGGGCGCGGTGACTGGTTGGAGCGGGTCGGCCAAAAACGGGTGGAGCGCCGGCCGCTCAATGGTGTGGTTGCCGCCGGTAAAAAAATCGACGCCAGCCGCCTGCAGCTCGCGCATGTGCGTGGGCGTCATGCCTTTGCCGTGGCTGACGTTTTCGGCCTGGGCAACTACAATGTCGAGCTGCAATTTGTCGCGCAGCCCGGGCAAACGGGCGGCAATAACCTCGCGGCCGGGCCGACCCATAATATCGCCCAAATATAAAATCCGGAGCGCAGCCATTACTGCCTGCCCTGCTGGGCGGCGATCTGTTGCTGGCTAACGTGGATGCTTACCAGCTGAGCTTGCATATCTTGTACATAGGCGCTGACGTCGTTCATAAATTGCTCCATATTGGCGAGTACTTGCTGCAGGCGGGCGACATCGCCGCGGATTTGTTCGATATTAATAATGACGCCGTTCGCCCCTTGGGTGTTCGATTCGATGCGGGTTAAAAACTGGTGCAGCGCCGCAAAATTGCTGTTGGCAGCCATAACTGTTGTAATTATGTCGTTTAAACGTGAGGCGTCGTTGCGGATCGCATTAACTGAATTCCGCACATCTTGCAGATTGCCGGTGGCGTTACGTATGTCGCGCGTCATGTTACGGGTGTCGTTGGTAACGTTCGCGATGTTCGTAACCGCCTGATGGATCTCTTGGATCATCCTGATGTCACGGTCGCTGAGTTGCGCCATATACCTATTATGTCACAACTTTGCTATTTTTTGCGAGTTGCCAAAAAATCGGGCAGCGGATCGCCACCGGCTACATGCCTATTTTGCGTATTCGATTGCCCTTGTTTCGCGGATAACGTTTACCTTAATCGTGCCTGGATACTGCATGGTGCTCTCGATTTTGATGGCGATGTCGCGGGCGATTTTAACCGCGCTGAGGTCGTCGATGCGCTCTGGTTTTACAATCACGCGCACTTCGCGGCCGGCGCTGATGGCGTATGCCTTTTCGATGCCCTGGAATCCGAGCGCGACGTTTTCGAGTTCGCGCATGCGCTCCACAAAGTTTTCGGCGCTGATGTTGCGCGCACCTGGGCGGGCTGCGCTTAAAGCGTCGACCACGCGCACAATAAGCGCTTCGGGAGTGGTGGCTTCGATGTCGTCGTGGTGGGCTTCGATGGCGTGCGCCACTTTGTCGGGCATGCCATATTTGCGTGCCATTTCGGCGCTAATGTGGTGGTGCTTGCCTTCGATTTTGTGAGTGAGTGCCTTGCCAACGTCGTGTAGCAGCGCGGCAACTTTAACGGTGCGCACGTCGGCGCCGATTTCTTCGGCAATTAACGCGGCAATGTGCGCCATTTCGGTTGAGTGCTTCAGCACGTTTTGGCCATAGCTGGTGCGGAATTTAAGCTCGCCCAAAAGCCGCTGCATTTCTTTTGGCACCAACCCAACAACGCCAACTTCGCGCACGGCGTCTTCGCCGGCTTGATCGATGTCTTTGTCGATTTGTTTTTGGGCTTTGGCAACCACTTCTTCGATGCGCGCCGGGTGGATGCGCCCGTCCTTCATTAGCATTTCGAGCGTCACACGCGCAACCTGGCGGCGAATTGGGTCGAAGCTGCTGAGGATTACCATGCCCGGCGTGTCGTCCACCAAAATGTCGACGCCGGTTTCGCGCTGGATAGCCTGGATGTTGCGGCCTTCTTTGCCGATAATGCGGCCTTTCATTTCGTCGTCGGTCAGCTTAACGGCCGTGACCGTTTTTTCGCTGGTGACTTCGCTGGCCATGCGTTCCATGGCGCTTACCAGCACCGTTTGGGCGCGTTCTTCGGCGTCTTTCATGGCGTCGTTTTGCAGTTTGCTTACCAGGCCAAGCAGGTCTTTGCTCATGTCGCGCTCGGTCATAGCCATTAGTTTTTCGCCTGCTTCTTTTTTGGTAAGGCCGGCTACTTTTTCTAATTTTTCTAGTTGTTTGGTGCGGATGTCGCGGATTTCGCTTTTAAGCCCCTCAACTTCGCCTTCGTCGCGGCGCAAGCGTTCGCTGCGTTTGTCTAGGTCTTCGAGTTTTTTGTCGATGCTCGTTTCGCGCTCGACCAAACGGTTTTCGATCGCGGTCAAATCGCGGCGGCGTTTTTGCTCTTCTTTATTGGCGTCGTCGGTAATTTTAAGCGCGCGGTCTTTGGCCTCGAGCTCGATATTTTTGGCCTTGCGCTCGGCCGAGCCGATAATTTTTTCGGCTTTTGCCGCTGCCGATGCGCCCCGGCGTTGGTTTACCACAAATACACCACCAGCACCGGCGCCAGCGCCGATAACAGCGGCTAAGATAACTCCTAGCTCCATATTGTTCCTTTCTTAAGCAGATGTCACCGGCCTAGACGGTCGTAAGTGCCCACGGCAAAGTCGCGCCGGGCGATATCTGAAATACTATAAATGAGTTATTGAAAAGCGGTCAGTTGGTTTTACGTTTGTCAGAAAAACCTAATTTTATTGTAAATCCCACAGCCATATGCGTCAAATGAGTAATGCGAGTTGCCAAAAACGTATAAATATAGAATAATTTAATAACCAACTCACCGACCAAAGGACGCGCATGACTACGAGCGATCGAAACGCAGGCATCATCGAGCGCGGACTGCGCGACCCGCAGTTCAGGGACGAAACCATTTCTTCGGCACTGTGCGCTGGCGTGCTGGAGCAGGTCGAGGGCTGGATCCTGGCCGAGGCGCCCAACGGGCCCGGCCAGATGGCGGGCCTGGTGGCCATCGCCCGGCGCGCCGGGGTGCGCCCGAGCTACCTGGCCGGCCTGCTCACCAACGAGGAGGTACTGAACGTCGAGGCGTTGTTCGGGCTCGCGGTCGCCTTCGACCGACTGCCCACCGTCGCCTTCACCCCGTTCACCGAGAGAATGCGGGCGGCGTGGTTCGACCAGAACATCGTCCAGCAAGAGTAGTTGGTACGGCGCCCCATGCCCGGGGCGCCACTACTTTTTAGGGAGCGTGATGTGTGCCTCGCTGCCGTACGCAGGCAAAACGATTTTGTCGTTTTCGCCGGCCGCCAGGCGTGCAAGGCCATCGCCCAGCCAGCCCTCGCCTTTTGCCGCAATAACCGGCACGCTTTGGCCGTAGGCAATGGCGTTGGCCACTGTAATGCCAATGCGCAGGCCGGTAAACGAGCCGGGGCCTTCAAACACGACAACGCCGGTTATCGCCGCCCAATCGGCGTTTTGCGCCTGCAGTTGTTCGTGGATAATTTTTAGCAAATCTTTGGCGAGCTGCCGGTCGGCATGCCATGTAAAATAGCTCATCTTTTTTTGGCCGTCGTATAACCCAACTTCGGCGTCGGGACTGTCGGTGCGGAGGGTCAGAATCATTAGGCAATATCCTTGTTTTGTTGGTAATTGTACAACGCTTGGGCGATGTGTTCCGGTGCCCGCTCAATACTAATAACCCGCGTTTCTTCGGTCGGCACGCTCAGGCGGATTGTTGTGCGGGCAGCCGGCAAAACGTCGTGCACAATTTCGCCCCACTCAATCGCGACCACCGCGTTTGGCTGGTGCAGTGATTCGGCGAGTTCGGCGCTCATAATGCCAGCTTCGCTCAGGCGGTAAAAATCGAAGTGGTGCAGCTCGAGCCCGCGCGCGGCTTTGTGTAATTGGCTGAGCATAAATGTTGGGCTTTGCACAACGTCCGTCACGCCCATGCCTTTGGCCAAGCCTTTTACAAAGGTTGTTTTGCCGCCGCCTAAATCGCTGGTGAGCTCAATCACGTCGCCGCCTTTTACGGCAGCGCCAATAATAGCGGCGAGCGCTTGGGTGTCGTTGATGGCGGGGCAGGTAAACGTAAATTGGTTTTGCATATTACTGTTCGGCGCGGGTCGAGGTGCCTTCGGCCGGTGCGTGCCTAAATGGGTTTTCTATAACGCGGGCGGCGACTTTGTTAGTGGCTTTTTCTTCTTTAACCGTTGCATCCTTTACAACTATATCGTTGTCCGTGACCTGCACGACTTGCGTGCGGTCAACAACAAGCTCGGTTGTCTTAAGCGCGCCCCAGCCACTTGGCCGTACGTGCAACTTTACAATAAAAAGCGAGGCGCTGTCGAGGGTAAAATCGATGACTTTGCCAAGCTTTCGGCCAGATTCGGTCATAACCGGTTTGTCTTGCAGCACAAAATTAAAATCAAGCACCTCTTTAAGGCGCACCAAATCGTCGGGCGACATAAGCACGTCGGCGCTGTCGACAATAAGCCCGACGTCGCTTATTTCGCGGATATCGGTGACATTTAAAATAGTGGGGTGAATGTCGAGCCGCGGGCCATCGCAGTAAAATGCGACTAATTTTAACTGGCGCGGGTCGATGACCATTTGGCTGGTTTGAGCAATTGCGGCGCCGGTTTGCAGGCTCATAACCGGTACTCCAACAAGACGTTCTTTTAGTAACAGCATAATTAAAGTATACCACTGCGGCCTGTGGATAACTTTAGGCTTGCGTCGCGAGGCAACCCTGTGCATACTGCTAACGTCCATGAAAAAAGCGATATATTACACGCTCATTGTAGCGATTATTTGTGGCGGCCAAACGCCAGTTGCCCACGCCGAAACAGTGCCGGTGACCTTGCTTATTACCGAAATCCAAACCGGCGGCGCGAGCGACGCCACCGAAGAATTTGTCGAAATATACAACCCCAGTGACCAGCCGATCGATGTTACCGGCTGGCTACTGCAATACCGCGCGGCCAGCCAAACAGCGGCGCAAAGCTGGCCAGGGTCGAGCACCAAGGCGACGATTGCCTGCCCGGCCGGCAGCGCCGCCAATTGCAAAGTTACCATTAACCCGCAAAGCCGGCTGGTGTTAGTGCACACCATCGCAAACATTGCCGGCGCCTTGCCAATGGCCGGTGGATTTAGCGCATCCGGCGGCGAAATACGGTTGTACCAACCCGGCGCCGTGCCAGTCGTGCACGATTTTGTCGGCTACGGCACGGCGGCCGATTCGCAAACAGCGCCGGCAGCAGCGCCGGGCGCAGGCCAAAGTATAAAACGCATCGTCGACGCCGAGGGCGTACCAATCACTACCGGTTCGAACATCCACGATTTTATTGCCGGTTGCGGTGAACCGTCACCCGGGCAAAGCGATACGGCCATGATTCCGTTCGCCACCGGTTGCGCGGCGCCGGGTGCCGCTACGCCGAGCGACACGCCACCAGCCGAAACGTCACCTCCGGCCGACCCGCCCGCCGACGATACCCCGGCCGAAACTCCCGCCGAAGAACCCGGCCAGGGCGCAGCCCCAACCTACTTGCCAATACTTATCACCGAACTCCTGCCCGACCCCGCCCCGCCACAACAAGACAGCACCGACGAATTTATCGAACTGTACAATCCAAACGCCGTTGCCGTCACGCTTAATGGCTACGTTTTGCAAACCGGCGGAGATTACCGCTACTCATTCACTTTGGGCGACACGCCGCTTGGGCCACACACCTACCTGACGATGGCTTCCGCCGTCTCTAAACTAAGCCTCGTCAATAGTGGCAGCGGCGTGCGCCTTATTGACCCAAACGGGAATATTGTTGCCGAAGTACCAAATTACGGCGACGCAAAAGAAGGCGAATCATGGATGCAGGACGACACCGGCTGGCACTGGACGCTCACTCCAACACCATATGCCGCTAATATATTGACGTTACCCGCACCAAAAGTGCTCGCCCCAGCTGCGCCGGCAAAAAAGACGGCAACCAAAACCACAACCGCAAAAACAGCCACGCCAAAAGCACCTAAGGCACCGGCGGCTACTAAAAAAGCTACCACGCCAGCCAAAACCGTGGCGAGCCAGCCCGCGAGCGCCCGGGCATCAGACCCGCCGTACTGGTTGTTTATCCCGCTTTGCTGTTTGGCAATAGGCTACGCCGTGTACGAATATCGGCAACATATAGGGCGCGCGGCGCAAAAAACCTGGGCGGCAATTACCCGCAAACAAAAACCGCTACCCGATGAAGAATAATCTACTCGCCCGAAACCCGCATAAGTTCTTCGAGGCTGGTTAACCCAAGGCTGGCTTTTACCAACCCATCAAGCGGCAAAGGCACCATGCCTTCTTGCATCGCCTGGTCGTAAAAAGCCGCGCCGCCCGCGCCACTAAATATAAGCTTTTGCAGCGCCGGGCTAATGGCAACAACCTCGCTCATAACAATGCGGCCTTTGTAGCCGGTGTTGCCACAATTGGCGCAGCCACCTTCTTTAGCGCGCCACAAGTGCATGGTCGTCGATGTTGTCTCTGGTGACGTTACCCCTAAATCAGCAGCGGCGGTTACCTTTAGCGAAACAATGTGTCCGCGCGCGCCTTCGGGGTGGAGCCCAAGCGCCGCACAAGCAGTGGTAAAAGCTTCGGCCGTTGGCTTGTACTGCTCGTGGCAATCCTGGCAAAGCCGGCGCACCAACCGCTGATTGGCAACGACGCGCACCGACGAAGCAACCACATATGGCTCGGCGTGCATAGCAATAAGATGTAATATGCTCGCCGCAATGTCGTGGGCTGCCATGCCAGCCAACACCAGCCGGCCGCCAAGTGCCGCTTGTAAAATAAGATGGGCTGTTTCGGGTTCGTTAACATCGCCCACCATTAAAACGTTGGGGTCTTGGTGCAACACTGCCCGTACAGTCGTGCCAAAAGTCATGCCGGCTTTTGTATTAACCGGTGTTTGGTTAATGCCAGTTAAACGCTGTTCGATTGGGTCTTCGACGGTCATGCTGTTACGCGAAGGGTCGGCGGCCACCTGTAATAAACCGTACAATGTGGCGGTTTTGCCACTGCCCGCCGGGCCGCCAACTACAACCAAACCAGTTTGTTCGGCGGCATCGGCAAGGGTGTGCAGCGCCTGCCCCCAATAACCCAGTTTTTCGAGGCTGTGCGGAGCCACCGACTGGTCGGCAATATGTAATACAATTTTTTCGCCATCGGCAACGGGCAATATCGTTACACGGATCGCCCATTTTTTATCGCCAACTGCCAGTTCGAATTTACCGTCTTGGGGCACTCGGGTTTCGGCGGCGTCGAGGTTAGCCAGTGATTTCGCCCTTGCCGCCAGCAGCCCAAGCATCGCCGGAGCGACTGCCTTACCTGCACGTAACAGGCCGTCGACCCGGTACCGCACCACGGCGTCGTGGCCGTGCGGCTCGATGTGTATGGCTGCGGCGCCAACGCGGACGGCGTCTTTTATAAGTGCGCCCAGCGTTTCGGCAGCGGGCGAGGCATCAGAAACATCACCCAAAACCTTTTTGGGCGCTGCTTTTGGCTTAGGTTTAGCCACTACCCCCACCTTCTTCACGTCGCTGATGCGTATCATCGGTTTAATTGTACGAAATATTGGCCGATTATGCTAATGGTTCGAGCGCCGATTTTATGTCGTCAAAGCTAAAACCCTGCCCCGCCAAGTAGCGCATTAGTTTTTGGTCGTCACTGGCGTAGCGCGTCAGCCGGCGCTTTTTGGCAATCAGTTCGCGCAGGGCGTCGAGTTCGTCGTAACCAGAATCGGCCAGCGTTTTGGCAATAACCGCGTCGCTCACCCCTTTTTGTTTGAGCTCCATTGTAAGTTTGCGCGTGCTTGTCTTTTTGCCAAGCGCCCGGCTGCCCACCCAACTGCGGGCAAACGCACTGTCGTCGATATATTTTTTGGCCGTCAGTTTTGCAATCACAAACTGCGCGTCTTCGGGCGCCCACTTTTTGCGCCGGGCGTAATCCTGCACCTCGCGCACACTGCGCGGCCGGAGCATCACAAACATCAGCGCCCGTTCGTAGGCTTTGCCAATATCGCTGGCGTGTTTAAGTTCGGCGAGGCGTGGTTCGGTAAGCTCGAGCCCTACAAAAATTTTTTGGTCGAGCACCTGCGGGTAGCTCAGCGAAAACGAATATTTTTCGTCAACGTACACCGAAACGCGTTCGCTGTTTTTAACTTGCGCCTTTATGGCCGTTATTTTCATACCATGCTGACTTCGACAAATTTATCCTCTGCAATACAAATAAGCGGCATGCCGCCGGCTGGTTCGGCGAGTGTTTTTTCGGCCCAGTCCCAGTCGTCGGCGGTAAAACCGGCAAAGTCGGGCGAGCGCCAATGCACAACAACACTGGCATTGACCCACCCAAATCCGTTAACAATTTGCCGGTCTTGCAAGTACACACCGCGTTTGCATAACACGTGCGCACCTGCCGATGCGCCGGCGATCGTTTTACCATCCCAAAGTTTTGCAATATCGTAGTTGCCGAGCGCTTTTTTAAGCACACGCGTGTCGCCGCCCGGCATATAAATAACGTTTGCCCAGGCCGATGTTTCGACAAAGCCTTGTGGCGTCATAACTTTGATGTCGACGTTTGTATTGCCGGCAAATTGCGCAATCATAGCGGCGTTTATTTTGCGCGTTTCTTCCCAGTCGCTTTGAGGTTGCGCAAAAATACACATGCCAATGCGAACAGTGGGCGCGGTATCGCGCAAAAGCGTTTCGACTAATCCCCTACCCTTATCGCGCGCCAGCCACGGCCGGCCCCCCATGAGAATAAGGCGCTTCATGCTACGCTGCCTGGTCTGCCGCGACCTTTGCGCGCACGGCTTTGTCGATTTCGGCCAGCACTTTTGGATTTTCGCGCAAGTACACCTTGCTTGCCTCGCGGCCTTGGCCGATTTTGCCGTCTTTGTACGAAAACCACGCGCCGGCTTTGTCGACAATACCGTGGATTACCGCCAAATCAAGCACATCGCCTTCGGTCGAAATCCCCTGGTTGTACATAATGTCGAATTCGGCTTGTCTAAACGGCGGGGCAATCTTGTTTTTAACGACTTTAACTTTGGTGCGGTTGCCCACAACTTCTTCGCCAACCTTAATTTGGCCAGTCCGGCGAATATCGAGCCGCACCGACGCATAAAACTTCAGCGCGTTACCACCGGTGGTTGTTTCGGGGTTACCAAACATCACGCCGATCTTCATGCGGATTTGGTTAATAAACATCACCGTGGCTTTGCTCTTATTAATAATGCCGGTGAGTTTGCGGAGCGCCTGACTCATTAAGCGCGCCTGCAAGCCCATGTGGCTGTCGCCCATGTCGCCCTCGATTTCGGCCTGCGGAGTCAGCGCCGCCACCGAGTCGACCACAATTAAATCGACCGCGTTGCTGCGCACCAGCGAATCAACGATTTCGAGCGCCTGCTCGCCGTTGTCTGGCTGGCTAATCAGCAGGTTGTTGGTGTCGACGCCCAATTTGCGGGCATAACTTGGGTCTAGCGCGTGCTCGGCGTCGATAAACGCCGCGGTGCCGCCCATTTTTTGCACTTCGGCAATGGCGTGCAACGTTAAGGTTGTTTTGCCCGAACTTTCAGGGCCGTAAATTTCGATGATACGGCCTTTCGGATAGCCGCCGCCCAGCGCCAAATCGACGCTTAGCGCACCCGCCGGAATAAACTCGACGTCGGCATGTTTTTGGTCGCCCAGGCGCATAATCGCGCCGGTACCAAACTGCTTTTCAATCTGTTCCATCGCCAGGCCGAGCGCCTTTAATTTGCCCTCGTTTGCAGCGGGCGCGGCAGTTTTGTCGGCCTTATCGGTCTTTTTTGCATCAGCCATAGGATCCCCTCGCTTTGTTATATCTATAGTATAGCAAATGCATAGTACGCGCAGTTGCCCCGCGCATACAAGCCAAAATTGTAGTAAAATAAGGCAAATAGGAGATTTTATGAAACGCCAATCTGGTTTTACCGTACTCGAACTCATCGTCGCCGTCGTTTTTTTGCTGGTGGCTGGCACGTTCTTTTTTATACAAAAGCGTGATTTAGAAATCGCTAACCGCGACATGCAACGCAAAACAGCAATTAACAGCATGTACTACACGCTCGAAGACGTGTTTTACCCGGCCGCCGGCAATTACCCCGAGCATTTGGCAGCCGACCAATTAAAAGGCATCGACCCGAGCATTCTTAAAGACCCGAACGGCAAAGCCGTTGGCAGCCAGGGCAGCGACTACAACTACGTGCCAAAAGATTGCACCGACGGCAAATGCCGCAGCTACAGCCTTACTGCAAACCTCGAAAACGAAGCTGATTACACAAAAAATAGCCGTAACGGGCAGTAAAAAAGAGTCCGGCGCTCCCTTCCCTTTCCACGCGCGCAGTTCTCCAGTACTCTGGAGGTGTTTGAGCACGGGAAAGGGAAGGGAAAAGCCGGCTGCCTTTAGGCGGCTAATTCGGTTGGCGGGTAATTAGTACCCTCGAGCCGCTGAATCGCAATTTCGGTGGCGTCGTTAATGCGGTGCACCACGGTGTTTGGATTGGCAACAAACCTAAAGCGGTAAATTGTTTCTTCGCCTTGGGTCGAAAGCCGCAGCGTGCCGTAGTTTAACACCTGTTGCAAAATGCCGGTTTGGTCGGCGCTGGCATCTTCGACGTTAATAAGGTTAACAACTTGCTGTTTGCTGTTAAATAGCGAATACTGCACAAACTGGATGATACTTTCGGTCGTAATGTAAAACCGGTTTTGGTTGTACACATACGTGGCAATCGCGCCGCCGAGCAAAAAGAACGCCGCTAAAATAAGCGCCGGCGTGGCTAAAACGGCTGCGCTGGGCAGATTTTGCGGCGTGACGCTTAAAAATTGGCCGACAAAGGCGCGGTTCATACCGTAAGCCGTGACCAAACCGAGTGTCATAAATACCAAAAAGCCGGTAATCGCCCAAATGCCAACCAGGCCAATCGGGTGACGGCGCACGGTTTCGAGCACGTACTCGCCCGGCGACAGCGACAGTAGCGGGTAATCGCGCTTTGATTTTTCGTGCATTTCTTGTTCTTCGGGCGTGACGTTGGCGCGCGCGGCGCTGGCCTGACGTTTACGGAAGACGGAATGGGGAGTGTTTGTGGGCATATAAAAAAGATTATGTAATTACGGGGATATTATATCAGTTTTACGTAAGCGTGGCGAGTAAAGAGGGTGGTGTCGCCGGCGCGTGGCAGAAAGGATGGGTCCCAAAAACCCGGTGGGCGTTGGGTAGCAAAAACGTTAAGCGGCTTTTTGGAAACCCATCAAAAGAGGCGTGCCGCCG
>CAYTEG010000028.1:0-11306 GCA_964436805.1 uncultured Candidatus Saccharibacteria bacterium | reverse complement strand
TGGCGGCCGGCATCATGGGCGTCGGTGCCTTCTACTTTTATAGCTTTGCTCAGGTCAACGAGCGTTACACCACCGCCGGGTACAATCCCTTCGGCCAGCGCCGCTTTAGTGGCAGCCACCGCATCATCCACGCGGAACTTGGCTTCTTCGATCTCGACTTCGCTGACGCCACCAACTTTAATGACGGCGACCTTGCCGCTTAAAGCTGCGGCGCGTTTTTCGAACTGCTCTTTGTCGTATTCGCTGGTGGCGGCATCGGCCTGCGCTTTAATTTGCGCCAAACGCTCTTTAAGCTCTTTGGCCGAGCCGGCGCCTTCAATTACCGTGGTGTCGTCTTTGCCGACAATCACCTTGCGGGCTGAGCCAACCATGCTCAGCTCAGCGGTTTCGAAATCGTACCCTTGGTCTTTGCTAATAACGGTCGCGCCGGTGAGCACAGCCAAATCCTGCAAAATCTCTTTGCGGCGGTCGCCAAAGCTTGGGGCTTTAACGGCAACGGTGTTAAACACACCCTTAAGTTTGTTAAGTACTAATGTGGTCAGTACTTCGCCTTCAACATCTTCGGCAACGAGCACCAAATCTTTTTTACCAGCTTGGGCTAACTTCTCGAGCAATGGCAAAAACTGCTGCACGCTGCTAATTTTTTCGTCGGTAATAACAATTGCCGGCTTTTCGTACACGGCTTCCATGCGCGCCGGGTCGGTGGCCATATAAGCGCTCACAAAGCCGCGATCCATGGTAAAGCCTTCGACAACCTCGGCCTCGAGGTGGATGCCCTGGCCTTCTTCGACCGTCACCACGCCCTCTTTGCCAACTTTACTAATAACGTCGGCAATCAGCTCGCCGATTTCTTTGTCGCCGGCGCTGATTGTTGCGACTTCAGCCACGCGGGCTTTGTTGCTGCCAATGTCTTCGCTCATTTTGGCGAGGGCGTTTAACACGTCGGCGCCCGCGCTTTCAACACCTTTACGCAGCTCCATTGGGTTGTGGCCGGCCGCGATAAGGCGGTTGGCTTCGGCCAAAATGCTGTATGTGAGCACCGTAACAGTAGTCGTGCCATCGCCGGCAACGTCGTTCATTTTGCTGGCGGCTTGTTTAATAAGTTCGGCGCCAACTTTGTAACCCAATGTTTCGTCGTCTTCTTCGGGCAGGTCAACGGCTTTGGCAACGCTCACGCCGTCGTGCGTGACGGTTGGGCCGCCGTAACCTTTGCCAATCACCACGTTGCGGCCTTTTGGCCCCATCGTCACCTTAACGGCGTCGTACAGCGCCTTGGCACCGCCGAGCACGCGCTGGCGGGCGTCGTCATCGTAAAAAATCTTTTTAGCCATATTATTTGTAGTCTCCTATTATGACGCGAAGCGTTAAGTGGGGTGGCAGGCAGTGTCATTTTTCTTCAGCGAGTTTACCGAGCAGAAGGAAAATTGGCACGCCTGACAGGACCCCAGTCCTATTTACCTAGGACTGCTAATACGTCTTCTTCCTTAAGAATTAAATATTCTTTCCCGTCGTGCTTCAGCTCGGTTGGCGCGTACTCTTTATACACAACGCGGTCGCCCACCTTTACTTCTTTCACGTCCTTCCCCACTGCTACCACGGCGGCAACAACGGGCTTTTCTTTGGCGGCGTCTGGCAAATAAAGTCCAGAGGCCGTCTTAGTCTCGGCTGCTTCGCGGACAGCCACAATGCGGTCGGCAAGCGGTTTTAGCGCTACGCTCATAACAAACCTCCTAATGTTTTCGTACTATCTACTATACCCAAATTAGCAGTCGTCATGCAAGAGTGCCAAGCTGATTTGTGTAATACCAAAAATTATTGTATTATCGCCACGTCAGGCTCCCAACCCTTCGCACGCCGAAGAGGAGGAACATGAAAGAGGTATACGTCGTAACCGTGGTCGTCGGCAGCGAAAAGGCTGCAATGGCGATCGCGGCCGCAGCACTGCGGGCGAAGGGCACCAGTAGCCAGATGGTTGTCGCCGTCGATGACCAAACCGCCACCCGTGCCGACCCGCGCGGCCTGCAACTCAAAGGGGTTCTCAACCTCACGCCCGAAGAAGACGCGCGGCTGTGCAGCTTCGGCCTTATCACCGTGCGCGACGTCACCGAACTCGACATGATCGAGGTATGGCGGCGCTTCACCTGGCAGGGCGCGCTGTTCGGGCGGCTGGCCGCGTACATGGCCAAGCACAAGCTCACCTTCGCGGGCGACGAATCGCCGCTGCCGCTCAGCCGGGGCTACGACACGCTCATCAACCGGCCAGGGCAGTTCATGGCCGAGCTCGAAGGCCCGGACATCACTCAGTTACTGCGCACGACGCTTGGCGAGGCTGGCGTACTGTCGTACGACATGTTGTGCCGACTGACCACCGAGGACGTCGCGAGCATGGGCTACGACGCACGCCAAAGGTTCATCATCGACGCTGCGCGTGGTGCGCTCAACGCCGAACACACCCGAAAGAAAAGGTGACAGCCACGCCCGCGCCGGTACCAAGGCGCGGGCGTGGGCTCCCAGGGGCCTGACAACCCTTAGCCTAAATCTTGTTGGATCCGGCGGAATATCCCGCCGGGTTCTTTTATTGCCTGCGCCACAATTTGGTCGGCGCGCTCCTGGGTGTCGGCCACGCTGTACATACGCAGCTGCGGCGAGTTACTGCTAAGGCGCATGTGCGCGATATCGCCGTTTTCGAAGTAAATGCGGATGCCATCGAGTATGTTAATTTTGGCGATCGGCCCAAAACCATCAAAATAAGTACCCAAAGCCGTGCGGTTTTCGGGAGTGTCGGCCGCATAGTGGTCGACCATCGTGCGGTACACGACCGAAGGGAAGTTATCGAGCAGCCCGGCCTGCGTAAAACGCTGCGGCAGCGCGGCAAACATTTGCGAGACTTTTTGGCCGGCATCGGCCGCCACTTTTAACGCGCCAATAATCGGCAAAAAAGCGTCGCGCGTCGGCAGCGCGGCCAGCGTTTTGCCGCCAACCTGCACGGCGCTGCCAAGCAATACCCCGCCGTTCACCTCCCAGCCAACCACGTGTTTGGCGCCAACCCGCGCCGCTTCGTCCATTACCACCACAACATACGGCGAGCCAATTTTGGTGTGCTGCCAGTTAATGCCCTTCTGGGTCAAAAACTGGTCGACGGCGTCGCTGGCGCTGACCGGATAAATCGCAACGTCGGCCTGCAACCAGTTGGCAACCACCGCGCCCAAAACGTCGCCACGGTGAAACACCCCTGTCTCGTCGATCACAAATGGGCGGTCGGCGTCGCCGTCGGCCGAGACGATCGCAAACGCGTCGGGATGTTGCTGGGCGAGCACCTTAAAGTAGGCGCGGTCGTCGGGCGTGACGTTTTCGGTGTCGATTGGCACAAACTTTTCGCTGCGGCCAACCGGCACCACCTGGGCGCCCATGGCGGTGAGCAATTGGTTGTACATTGTACGGCAAACGCTTGAGTGTTCGTACAGCACCACCTTTTTGCCGGCCAGTGTTTGGTTGTTAAACACATCGGTATAGCGCTGCGTGTAGGCCGCAACCGCATTGGGGTCTTCGGCTGGCAGCGGCGTGGGTTGGGTTAACATGCCTTCGGGAGTAAACGCCGCCGGTTCGCGGCCGTACACCTCGGCGCGCACTGTAGCCACCGCTTCGGCAATGCCAAGCTCGTCTTCTTTTAGTACTTCACCGTCGACTTTGTAAAATTTGATTCCGTTACGATCATCTGGTATATGGCTGCCGGTTACCATAATGCAGGCCGCTTTTTGCTGCCCCGCATACAGTGCCAGCGCCGGCGTAGGTATGAGCCCGCAAAACACAGTTTGGTGCCCGGCATCGATAATCGCCTTGTTAATCGCCAGCAAAATCCGCTGCGTGCTTTGCCGCAAATCGCCCGCCACATAAATAACCGCTTTTTTGTCGAGCCCAAGCTGACCCAAAAAATGCAAAAAACCAGTGGTGTTTATGTAGCATTCCAGGTCGGTCATATCGGCCACCTTGCCGCGCAGGCCAGAGGTGCCAAAGGTCAGTTCAACCGGTTTGTAGCTAAGATTGCCGCCAACCGTTGCCATACATTACTCCTCGATTACTTGCTTGATCTTAGCAACAAATGCGTCAAGCTCTGCCTGATTTTTCGCTTCGGCGTTTAACCGCATCACCGGCTCGGTGTTGCTGGCGCGCACGTTAAACCATTTGTCGGGGTAATTTACCGTTAGGCCGTCGAGCTCGTCTTGCTGGCCGTCGCTAAACGCCGCGCGCAGGTGCACAAACACGGTTTGCGGGTCGGCGACTTCAAAGTTAATTTCGGGGCCCATGGCGTACAAATGGTACTCATCAACGAGTTCGCTGAGTTTTTTGCCGCTGTCAGTAATGGCCTGCATAGCGACTAGCGCGGTGAGCATACCGCTGTCGGCGTCGTAGTTTTCGGTAAAAAAGAAGTGGCCGGTGGTTTCGCCACCAAATGGCGCGCCAACTTCGCGCAGTTTTGCGCCAATAAATACACGGCCGGCTTTAGTGCGTACCGGTTCGCCGCCCCATTTTTTAATGAGCTCGGTGGTAGCGCGGCTGGTGCGGACTTCGTGCACAATCTTGGCGCCGGGGTATTTTTGCAGATAATACTGCGCGACAATGCTCATTAAATCGCTGCCCAACACCATGCGGCCTTTGTCGTCAACAAAGCCGGCGCGGTCGCCGTCGCCGTCAAAGGCAATGCCGAAGTCTAAGTGTTCTTCGGTTACTTTGCGGATTAAATCCTGCAAGTTTTCGGGTTTTTGCGGGTTAGCTTCGTGGTTAGGAAACGTACCATCGAGCTCAAAATACATTGCCTCGGCCTTAAGCGGCAGTTTTGGTAAAATGCCGGGCAAAATCGCGCCGGCCATGCCGTTGCCGGCGTCGATGGCGATGTGGAACGGTTTTAAATCTTTAACAAAGGTAAGGCAGTGCTGTACCCATTCGTCGGTGATGCTGCGTTTTTCGGAGGTACCTGGCGTTTCGGCTTCGGGCTTAAACGTTTTGCTGGCGGCGGCGTCGCGGATTTTGTCGAGCCCCGAATCGAGCCCCACCGGAATCACCTGGTCGCGGTACAGTTTAATGCCGTTGTATTCGCCCGGGTTGTGGCTGGCCGTTACCACCGCGCCGCCGGCTAAATCCCACTTGCCGACCGCAAAATAAATCATATCGCTGGTGACCAGGCCAATGTCCCAGACGTTGCGCCGCTGTTGCCGCAAGCCGTCCATAAGCCTGGCGGCAAGTTGCGCCGAATCCGGCCGCATGTCGTGCCCCACCGCTACCACACCCTCGCGCGGCAGCCAGTCGGCAAACGCCATGCCGATTTGTTTACACGTTTCGTCGTTAAGCTCACTCCCCACCTTGCCGCGTACGTCGTACGCTTTAAACATGTCTTTGTTCATATACTCCCCTAAAAAAGATTTGATAGGCAGCCTTTATTATATCACCCTGTGGGCGCGTTCATTTCTTGGCTCCGCCATGCTACCCTTAAATTATGCAATGGCACAAAGGTACTCCAGACTCATCTTGGGACGAAGCGCTTTTTGCGGCCGGCGGCCACTTTTTACAAAGCAGCCACTGGGCGGCGTTTAACGACGCGCTCGACCACCCTGTTTTTTACGCCAGCGGCAAAGGGTGGCGCTGTTTGGCAATTGTTGAGGGCGCGCGCACCGGCCGCCGCATCTATTGCCCGTACGGCCCACTCGCCCAAAACGAAACGGCGTTTATAGAGGCGCTTAAGGCACTCCACCACTTGGCGCGCCAGCAAAAAGCGCTATTTGTGCGCTGTGAACCAATTTTGCCCAAGCAACACCTTAGCCTCAGCGAGTTTGGCCTTAAACCGGCACTTAAAAACATCCAACCCGCCCAAAACTGGCTGCAAGACCTCACTAAAACAGATGAGGCACTAATGGGCGATTTTACGTCGACCAACCGCAACCTGTATCGCACTGCTGGCAACAAAGGCCTCACCTTTCGCGCAAGCGACGACCCCAAAGATGTAAGCATTTTTATTAAGATGATCCGCGACGTCGCCGCCAACAAAGGCATCACGCCGCACGATGACCACTATTACCAAACAATGGCTAAGGTGTTATTGCCGCGCAGTGCCGCCAAAATCTACGTCGCCGAGCACGATGCAAAACCGGTAGCCGCGGCCATTGTGTTTGACAGCCCGGTGACCCGCCACTACGCGCACGCCGGCAATCTGGTGAGCGCCCGCAAGCTCCACCCCGGTTCACCTCTGCTGGCTACCATGATGTTCGACGCCAAAAAACAAGGCCAAAAACGGTTCGATTTTGACGGCGTAGCGCCGCTTGGCCAAGATAACCACCCCTGGAGCGGTTTTACCCAGTTTAAAAAATCGTTCGGCGGCGAATACCACGCCTATCTTGGCACCTGGGAATTACCTGCCCACCCCTTATACCGGCTGTACCGCGGCGTGTACCAGGCGCATAAAAAACTACGCTTCAAATAACTTCTTAGCTACGCGGTGGTCACTCCACGTCAGCCGTTCGTCGCCGAGCTGGCGGTACGGCCGCTGCGTGCTGCCGGCAATAAGCACAACATCGTCGCGGCGGGCGATGCTCACCGCTTTTTCGATAGCTGCTAATCTGTCGGGGATTTCTTCGGTTTTGGCCTCGCCGCTCATCGCCGACGCCCCTTGTATAATCTGCTCGCGTACTTGCTGGGCGCTTTGGGCGGGTAAAAATTCACCATCGGTGACGATCAGGCGATCAGCCGATTTGCCGGCGATTTCGCCCAACAACGGATACCACCCCGGCATCACCCCAAGTGGCGCGCCAAACACAACAATCAGCCGGTTTTTGGTAAAATGCCGGATTGTTTCGAGCGTTTCGGCTAAACCGCCAGGGGTCAGTGCACTATCAATCGCCAACTGGTACGGCCGTTCAATCGGGATGTATTCAAAATTGCCCGGTAACAGAGGTGTGGCTGCAACGCCTTGTTCGATCAACTCTATCGGCACCCGTAGCACGTACGCTGCGGCAGCCGCGGCGGTCGCGTTGTAGATTGCCTGCTTGCCAGCTTGCTGTGTTGTCAGTTGTAGCTCTGTTTGGTGGTCGACAACCAGATGAGCCGTGCTGCCTTTGGGGTGCAAAGCGACCTCAGTTAACTTACACTCCGACTTTTTGTGCGTGCCGAAACTAATCACACCATCCTGCCCTGCCAGGTGTGACAGTTCGGCGCTTGAAGGGTCGTCGCGGTTATATACCACAAACTGGGGTCGTCTGGCCAGCACATTGTTGAGCATAGCCAAGCGCGCAGCTGTGGTGATCTGGTCGGTGTTGTTATCTCCACAACGCCTAATAATAAGCATTGTTGGGTGGATGCCCACAAACTGATACGGCGGCAACTCTGGCGGCACCTCAATTAAAGCGTAATTACAGCCCGCTTTGCGCATCTGTGCCAGCAGAGCCTGCAACCTAAAAGGGTCGCCGTGGATGTCGGCCTGGTCGCTGCCGCCCACGCGTTCGTCGGCAATTTGTACGTAATTTTGGGTGCACACCCCTACTCTGTTGCCTGCTTCTTGCAAAATTGATGCTAAAAACGCAACAGTACCTGACGCGCCATCTTGGCCAGCCACCAAAATAACCTTCAGCTTGCGCGAAGGCCGCCCGTGCCGCAGCGCCGCCGCGTGGGCACCGACCACTGTTTTGGTGCGCGCAATAATACTAATTTTCGCTCCCCTCACTTGGTCAGCCCTTCTTTTTGTACCCCAGTTCGGCTAATACGCCACGTGCCACGTCGGCGTCGTTCCACTCCTGTTTTACCCCGCCCATATTGCGGCTGAGCTCGTGCCCCATACCGGTAAGCACCACAATGTCGCCTTTGCCAGCGGTGCTAAACGCCTTGCGCATCGCTTCGCGGCGGTCGGCGACCTCTGAGGCTTTGCCCTTAGCCTCTTTTATCCCAGCCAAAATTGCCTTGCGTATAAGCGCAGCGTCTTCGCTGTAGGATTCTTCGTCGGTGACGATAATGCGGTCGGCGTGCTCAACCGCCACCTTGCCCATAATTGGCCGTTTACCCTTGTCGCGGTCGCCGGTGGCGCCAAAAACGGCGACCAATTTACCTTTGGTCAACAGTTTAAGGGTGCTGAGCACGTTTTGCAGGGCGTCGGGGGTGTGGGCGTAATCGACGATCACCTCAAACGGCTGGCCGCAATCTACCCGTTGCAGGCGCCCAGGCACCGTTTTTAAGGAGTCGATCCCTTTGGCGATCTGCGCTGGCTCCATCTGTAAATAATACCCAACAGTGGCGGCCGCCGTGGCGTTGTACACGTTAAACTTGCCGGGCAGGTTGGTGTGGACTTTAAGCTCAATCGCGCCATCGAAAACAAGGGTTATATCGCTGCCGTCGCGCGCCAATTTAACGTCGGCGATCTGGGCGATGGCGTCTTTGTTGGTGCCGTAACTGACTTTGCGCTCTTTGGCGCGGTAGCGGTTAAAGAATTCGTACCACTCGTCGTCGTGGTTGAGCACAATCAGGCGCGGGTGGCCAGCAAACAGTTTGCCTTTGGCGGCGGCGTAGCGTTCCATCGTGCCGTGGTAGTCAAGGTGGTCTTGGGTGAGGTTGGTCATAACCGCAACGTCACAGGGCACGCCCCAGAGGCGGTGTTGGTCGAGGCCTTGGCTGGTTGCCTCGAGCACAATGTACTCGCAGCCAGCCTTTTTCATCTCGGCAAACATGCGCTGCAGCTCAAAGATGTCGGCCAGCGTACGGCTCCCCTCTTTTTGCACCATTTTTCCGGGGTAGCTGTAAAATGCCGTGGTATTGAGGCCAACCTTGTAGCCCGCCGAAGTTAGCATCTCGGCGACAAGGCAGGCCGTGGTGGTTTTGCCATTGGTGCCGGTAATCATAATCACCTGTACCTCTTTGGTCGGAAAGCCATACCGCACATTAGCCGCAACAGCGGTCATAAGGTGGTATTGGTTTAAAATCGGCTGGCGGATGTTTTTAGGCAAAAGGCCTTTAAGTAACTTCTTAGCTTTGTGCATATTCCCTCACTTCAATGCATCTATAATAGCAGCCAACCCCTACCTTGCAAACTAACCTTATCTGTTTTTATTCCCCGCTCCGCCCAAAAAGGACTTGCTTATTTCTCAAGTGAGCCTGCGAACGGGAGAAAAGGGAAAGTGGCTGACAGGACCCCAGTCCAAACAACTGTAAATATTTGATTCCTTACCCTTTTTAAGCTACACTACCTCTATAAATATGACCATCCTAGGCATCGAATCGAGTTGCGACGAAACAGCCGCCGCCGTCGTCCGCGACGGGCGCGAGCTTTTAAGTAACGTCGTGCAAAGCCAAATCGACATCCACAAAGTGTACGGCGGTGTCGTACCAGAGGTCGCAGCGCGCAGCCACATCGAGGTCGTTCTGGCGGTGGTCGACCAAGCCTTAAAAGACGCAAAAACAGATTGGAACGGCATCGACGCCATCGCCGTCACCTACGCACCGGGGTTAATCGGCTCGCTTATGATTGGGGCGCTCACGGCGCGAACTCTGGCGATCCTCAAGCAAAAACCGCTCTACGCTATACATCATGTCGAGGGGCATGTGTATGCTAACTTTTTGGTCGAGCCGCAGCCGAAGTTCCCGATGCTGTCGCTGATCGTCAGTGGTAACCACAGCCAATTGGTGCTATTTAAGGGGCACGGCGACTACCAAATGCTTGGCCAAACGCAGGATGACGCTGTTGGCGAGGCGTTTGATAAAGTCGCTAAAGTGTTAGGGCTCCCCTACCCCGGCGGGCCTTCGGTGGCGCAGGCCGCGCTGCAAGGCGATGCCAAGGCGTACCGCTTCCCTAAAGCACGCATGCAGGGCAAATACGATTTTAGCTTTTCGGGCCTTAAAACGGCCGTGCTGCGCCAAGCACAAGCGATTTGTGGCAAACAGCACGATTTCCCCTCCGGGCAGCTTGCCGGGCTTCTCACGGCCTCACAGCGCAACGATATTGCCGCGTCGTTTCAACGCGTGGCGGTCGAGACGTTAGTTGATAAAACAATCGCCGCTTTCGAAGAATACTCCCCCGCCTCTGTTGTTATAGCCGGTTGCGTGGCAGCCAACAAGGAACTTCGCCGCCAACTTAAAGAACGCCTGCCTATCGACATCAATTATGCCCCTATTTCGCTGTGCACCGACAACGGCGCCATGATCGCCACCCTTGCCTACTACCGCTCCCAGCTGCAAAAAGAAAGTGACCCCTATACCCTCGAGGTCACCCCTAGCCTTTCGATGACTGCAATTTAGTAGCTAATACCCTTGTAGTCCAGATACGATTTAAAACCGTTTTCAAAGTACATTTTAGCGTCGCCACTGCCACAGGTGTAGGCGCGCAACGCCTTTACCTTATCGGTCGCATCGGTAAATTTGTCGTTGTTGTCGCTGACACAGTAACGGGTCAGGCCTTCGTTCATAAACATGCCATCAAGGGTGTGCGATGTCATCATCGTCGCCACCACCACGACAAAGCCAATATTTGCCGCGACTGATGCGGCAATAAATAACTGTTTCCAGGACATATTCCAAACCATGGCTTTCGCCTTCTTTGGCGACTTTTTGCTTGTTGCCATATTGCTCCCCCTTTGTATTTAGGTATACCACAAAGCGTGAGCATTTTGGTTAAAAATGCTGTGGAAAACTTTTGTTGCATTTTACCCTTGCGTCGCGAGGCAACGTTCGATAGCCTTATTCCAGCAGATCTTTTTGAGTCATCTGTGAACAAGGTGTGATTCGTGTTATCATGGACTGGAAAATTTCCAGACTTATTAGCGTATTTTCGTGTGAAAGTGAAACAGATGAAACTCGCAAAAACGTACGAACCAAATGCCTACGAACCAGAAATATATCAGCTCTGGGAATCGGCCAAAGCCTTCGCACCCCGCAAACAGGGGAGTAAGGGTCATTTTAGTATTGTTTTGCCGCCACCAAACGCCAACGGCAACCTGCACGTCGGCCACGCCCTCGTTATAGCTGTCGAAGATGTTATGGCACGCTACCACCGCTTAAAAGGGGAGTCAACCGCGTTTTTGCCAGGGGCAGACCATGCCGGTTTCGAAACGTGGGTCGTGTTCGAAAAGGAGCTCGAAAAACAGGGTAAAACCCGGTTTAACTTTTCACGAGAGCAGCTGTACCAGATGGTGTGGGATTTTGTTGAGGCGCACCGCGGCAATATGGAAATTCAGTTGCGCGAACTCGGCGCCAGCCTCGATTGGGACAACTGTTGCTTCTCTCTCGACAAAAAAGTGATCGACCGGAGTTACAAAACGTTTAAATAAATCTGGGATGAC
>CAYTEG010000027.1:0-11718 GCA_964436805.1 uncultured Candidatus Saccharibacteria bacterium | reverse complement strand
CAACTTTTGGCGGCAATACAGCGATTGGTTTGGCAGCACGCACACTAACGGTAAATGGCTGCGGCAATCAACTGCCAACGGCCAAGTATGGTTAGTTGCCGAAGGCCAAATGTCGGATGGTAGCTACGCGCGCAAAAAATTCCGCATGCCAAACTGGGAAGTAGTAGAGGCTTATCACTTGCAGTACGACCAAATCGTACAAGTATCAGAAGATTATTTGTCACAATATACCGATGACGGAACGCTTGGCACCACCGCCAGCTCGATAGGGCCAGGCATAGATTACTTCCAGTTTATCGATAACGGCCGGCGGTTCGACATAACAACCGGCGAATATTGCGCCAAAAACCTGGACGGCAGCACTAATAGTTCGACTACGTGGGGTATCAATTGCTTCGACACCAACTACATGAAGCTCATTCCTGGCAACGAATTTTTGTCGCGGCTAAGCTATTCGGGCACGCTGCCAAAACTACTGACGTTTAGCGGCGTCACCTACAAAATGCAGGGCGGCAAACGCTTGCCATTTTACGACCAGCAAACAATGAATAGCATGGGTTTTGCTGCAAACCAGACAACAACATTCCAGGGTGTGAACTCACAGCAACCGCTAGGGCCACTGCAAATAAACCGCACGGCGCTGGTGTCATTTGGTGGCGGGCCGTTCCTTATTTACGACAACGACACAGGCGAATTCCACTCGGCTGGCTCGCTCGAGACATTTAACGCTTGGCGGTTATATAATCTGGCAAAAGCCGTGCCGCAGTCCAGTTACGACACAACCCCGCCCACCATCACATCGCCTGCGCTCGATGCCTTCGCTACAGACGGCACGAATAAATACGTCATCGACGATGGCCGTAAAGTAAACGTCACAGGCATTGCCGGCACCATGACCGGCGTAACATGGCACACCACCGCCCAAAGCCTACTTTCGACCTTACCAACAGTTACGCTAAGTAATAATGTATGGGACAAAACAACCGGAGCCGTATACATAATTGAGAACGGCAAAAAAAGGCTGATCCCCAACTGGGCAAACTTTGTGGCGCTGGGCGTACCGATGGGCCAACTCCTACCGCTGAACCCCGACAACTTATCGCATATTCCGAGCGATGACTACAAAATTGCCGACAGTTTATTGTTCTACACATCAGCTAGCGGGGTTAGTATGGTAAATAATGGCCAGCGCCTGCACATTCCCGACTGGAGCTTTATTGATAACTTTAAGCTCGACACCGGCTCGATGGTAACAAACAGCGCCAGCCTCGACAGCGCTTACCCAAGCGGCGGCAACCTTAGTTCGCTGGTGCGCAAAAGCAACGGCGAGATGTTCCTGGTAACGAACGGCCAGCGCCTGGCGATTGGCGAACTGGTGCGCGCAGCCTGGGGCTCGCCCACGCCGGGCAGTGCCCTGCAACTTTCTGACGCAAATATTAACCGTCTGCCGCTTACGGGCGAGCTGGGCAAGTTCTTTATATACAATGGCGGCATTTACTACGCACAGGGCGGCCAAAAGCACCATGTGCAGTCGTGGTCGAGCTTTGTTAACCTGGGCGGCGGCGCACTACCAGTCACCGTGCCGCAAGATTTCTTTAACATGGTGCCGCTCGGCAGCCCAATCCAGTAAGTTTAGGCGCTTTTGCTAATATCGTTCCACAACATGTCCATTTGCTGTTGCCAGGTGTAGCCAAGTTCTCTTTGGGCTTCTTTTACCAACTTGGCACGCAAGGCAGGGTCGTCGATGAGTTTGCCTATTTTTTCGGCCATGGCCGACGGTGACGGTTCGGCAAGCAGGCAATTTACACCGTCTTTGTGCAGCCACAAATGGTCGTCGTTGTGGTTTATAACGGTTGCCATGCCACTGGCGCTATATTCGAGCATTTGGTAAGACGTGTGTGGCGTCAGCATGAACGAAAAGCCAATATCGCAGGTGCGGTAAAGGTCGGCAACTTCTTCGAGCGTGTGTAGCAAATGCAGGTTGGTAATTTTGCCCTGCAAACCGTGGTCTGATTCATCCCATTTGGCGCCGGCAGTAATAATTTCTATTTTGTCGCCATGTGTTTCGAGTAGTTGTTTGATTGTTAAAATACCCAAGTTAAAGGCGTTACGCGGATTAAGCGGCCGGGCGTAAAAGAAAATCCGTACTTTTTTATTGTCTTTTTTAGGGTTTGGGTAGTACAATTCGCGGTTAACCGCCGGAATAAAACTAACGCCCTCCATGCCATCGCGCTGGTTAACAGCCGCAAGCAGGCCAGGCGTATTCACCACACCACTAAACCCAAAACGGTAGGTCGATTGCGCGAGTGCGTAAGTACTGCCCGCCTCATAAAACATTGGCTCGTAATCTTGCACAAAGTAATATTTGCGCTTTGTTTTGTTGTAACGCAGTAAAACGTAGGCCGATTCCCATTTTGTGCAAAAGGCGATGTCGCTGGCTGGCAATTCGCGCACACCTTTTTGTTTGTCGTCGCCAAATACAATAATGTCGTAGTCGCGCACGTCAAACGCCTCTTTCATTTTTGCCTCGAACGACGGTACGTCAAAGGTAGGGTTGTCGTAAATAACAAGGCGCACCCGCACGCCTTCGTGGCTCATTTTTTCGATAAACCGAAAGATGGTTTGGATACCGTTAAACCCAAAATGATCAAAATAGGGGATAAACCATGTTGCGGTGGTAATTTTTTTTGGCTTTGGCCCGCTGGTAGCTTTTTTACTGGCAGCAATATCGGCACTCGTAATTTGGAACAGGTCGTTACCTACAAAATCAAACTCTTCACGCAGGCGCTGCTCGTCGTATGATTCTGGCTTAAAACGTAGCTTACTACCTAAACGGCGTAGGCGTTTTAAGGCAAAGCGGCCGGTTTTATCGGCCAGGGCGCCGAGCCCGTTATTTTTGTATACCTGTGTCGCCTTTTTAATTAAACTCGCCACTGTAATCCTCCCTAAAAGCAATTTGTTCGATTTTTAAGCTAAGATTGGGGTTAAAATATGGGTCATGCCACAGCAAGTATGGCTTATATGATTTGAGTGAGTGTGTGTAGTCGATAGCCGGAGCCTTACTGTAAGAACCCACACTGACGTTTTCGTAGTGGTACAGTTTTGCAAACGGCCAGTATATATTGCGATAACCCTTTTCGTGTAGGCGCAGGCTAAAGGCGACATCTTGGCCGGCCATTATAAACGTTTCGTCGAGCCCGCCGACTTCATCGTACTTACTCGTTTTTACCATAACGCACGCGGCGGTGACCGCTAAGTAATTACGCGGCCAATATGGGCGGCCAAAAGGAGTGAGCGCGTCTTCGTGTAAATGCCGCCACACGTGGCCGGCCATGGTATCCATGCCCAAAATAATGCCCGCGTGTTGGATAGTGTTGTTGGGGTAAAACAAAATCGGCCCTACTGCCCCCGCCCATGGCTGCGAGGCTACGCCTAAAAGCTCCTCAAGCCACTCGCCGTTTATGACCGAGGTGTCGTTGTTAAGCAACACCAAATAGTCGCCACTCGCCTTGCTACGGCCAAAATTATTGAGCTCCGAAAAGTTAAATGGCACGTCATGTACAAACTGCTTAATATTTGGCATCGTGAGCGTTTTTAGGTAGTCACGTGTTGCTTGTTCGGTGCTGTTGTTAGACAACAAAATAAGCTCGTAGTTTTTGTAAGTTGTTTTGGTTAAAATGCTTTCGACACAGACTTTTAGCAGGTCAACTTTGTCTTTAAACGGGATAATAATCGAAACTTTGGCATTTTTTGGCACGTCGTAACGCAGGCGGTAATTGGTTGGTAAATCGGGAATAGGCAGCACTTTAGCTGGGATTTTTTGACGCGCCACGTGGTCGCGCAGGGCTCGCTGGCCGGCGGTGTCGGCGTATGATTTGTTTTCTATCGGGCCCGACGTTGAGCCTTCGGCTAACCGCCAGTGGTACAGCATTTTAGGAATATGCACAATGCGGTCGGTAGCGTCGGTGACGCGCAAAATAAAATCATAGTCCTGCGCGCCGTCAAACTTTTCGCGAAAACCACCCACTTTGTCTATAACACTTTTACGCACGACGGTAAAATGCGTGATATAGTTAACGCCTTCGAGTAGCTGGGGCGACCAGTCGGGCTTAAAAAATGGATGACTGCGCGTTTTGCCGTCGTCGCTTATTTTATCTTCGTCGCTGTAAAAAAGGTCGGTTGTAGGATGCTCATTTAAAGCCGCCACAACCTCGTACAGGGCGTGGGGCGATAGCACGTCGTCGTGGTCGACAAAGCCTACAAATTCGCCTGTCGTCATTGTAAGGCCGACGTTTGTGTTATATACAATACCTTGTTTTTTGGGGTCGATGCGCTCATACAGGATGCGGCTGTCAACTTTACAGGCTTCGGCAATCGCTGCCGCACGTTCCTGGCTGGGCGATCCGTCGGCGATACACAACTGCCAATGACCATACGATTGTTCTTTAAAGCTAGCGATCAGCGGTACTAAATATTTTTGCGGCGTGTTGTATGTAGGCACCACCACACTTATAAGCGGCTGGCGCTTTAGGGCACGTTGTGGCGTCCAAACATGTGGCTCGCCTCGTTCAACCCATTGCCGGTAGCTTATTGGCTGATATTTTTTTTCGTAACTCACCCCAAACATGTTGCGGACACGGTGGTACGTGGTGCGCAGAACTTCGCTTTTGGCCAGGGTTCGCTTAATACGCCGGAGGTAACTCATACATACTCTATTGTACCACCTTAACTCTTGCCAAACTTTTTGCGCACGCCACGCAAGGGCTTTGTGAGTCGCCACGATGCCGAGCCACGGATGGCGTCAATTTCGGCTTGCAGCGCCTTGTTTTGTTCTTCTAGGGATTCAATTTGTTGGTCGCACGACTTATGCCGCGATTCGAGCTTTTGGTTACGGGCGATAATTTGAGTAAATGACCGGCCAAGGGCCGCCAAGGTATCAAGCGTTTTAGTGAGCGTCGAAACATGCACCGGCAAGTAGCGGTGGTCGGTCGTATCACTTGGTTTTGCGAGCTGCTCGACCGCCGCAGTAACGGCCGCGAGCGCTTTGGCGTCTTTAGTGACAAAATAAATGCGGCGGTAGCCAGGCTCGACGCCCAGCTCAAGCTCCGAGATATGCTGGTTGTACCACTGGTTTAGCTCGGCGACTGGCGTGGTAGCATACGGGTTTTTGGCGGCCATAAAAATAAGCGCTTGCAGCAACTGCCAGTCGGTAATCTGGTTGCTCGCCAGCGACACTGACTGTGCGCCAGATTTTTTAATCAGTTGTGAAACCTCATCGTGGTTGGGGATTCTGTATGCAATATGTTCTTTGAGCCACTGATGGTCGTCGCCGTACATTTTGTGGTGCATATGATTGAGTAGCTTTTCGGCATGCGAAACCGAGCCATCGTCGGTGTCGATTGGCATGGCAATAAATGCGCCAAACCGGCTGACGCGCAGCGCCTCGTTTACAAACGCCTGGCGCCGGCCGCGCGGTATGTGCTCGAATACGTCAAAGCTAACCGCCACATCGTAGTGGTCGTTGGGGGCTTTTATTGCGGTTGCGTCGCCCTTTATGTAGCCTTTGTACTTTTCGTCGTAAACATCAAGCACAGTTACTTTGTCGCTTGCCATAAATTCGGCCGTTTTGCCTTTATGGCCGCCTAAATCGATAATCGAAAGTGATTTCTTTTTGCCTCGCAGCGCGGTATTAATAAGTGTTGCTACCACAAATTGGCGCGAGTATTGGTCGAAGGGGAGAGTGGTGAGGTCGGTTGGTTGGGACGGTGTTATTGCTGCCATGTACCAAAAAGGTTAATTTTGCCGTGGGGCTGTTGATGGTCTTTGCTGACGACGGTAAATGTCGTGGCTTCTTCTTGATGATCATACTCTGCCTCAACGTTCTCGTCAAAAACAACCACACGCATTGAATATACGCCTGGGTTAAAACTCATGGTAGGAATGGTAAAAGTCGCCGGCTTATCACTGGTGAGCACCACATCTTTGCTGTTTGGCCCCGCCATATTAACGCCAAAAGTGTCGTAAAACGCTAGGCCAAGCACTATTTTGCGCGAGGCGTCACTTTTAAAGTTAAATTCGATCGAGAGTTTGTCACCTTGTTCGATTGTTTGGGCGCGGGCTGTTTTGCCATTGAGCTGCAAACGGCTCACCGTTACTTCGCCACTGCCCCAGCGACGCGGTTTTTCGTCGGTTTCACCGGTGTTTTCTTCGCTGGCGACATTCATGCGTTCATAAATGCTTGCTGCCTGGCGTGGCTTATAAATGCCGTTAACACTGCCTTTATTTAGCACCAAAACGCGGTCGCAAAAACGTTCGACCGCCGACATGTCGTGAGTCACAAAAATAATCGTACGTCCCGCTTCTTTTAGTTCGCGAAACGTTTTGTAACACTTGGTTTGGAATTCGGTATCACCTACAGCCAACACCTCATCGACCAGCAATACATCCTGCCTGGCGCGGATCGCAATCGAAAACGCCAACCGCACCTGCATCCCCGACGAGTAATTTTTGAGTTTTTGATCCATAAATTGCTCGAGCTCGGCAAAAGTGACAATCTCGTCATATAATTCGAGCATTTCTTTGTGGCCAAAACCAAGCAATGCGCCGTTTAAAAAGATGTTTTCGCGGCCGGTGAGTTCGGGATTAAAGCCCACGCCCAGTTCGATAAACGGCGTCAGTTGCCCGTTAATTTGCACCAAGCCGTGGTCGGGCACGTAAATACCGGCAAGTAGTTTTAACAGAGTGCTTTTGCCGCTGCCGTTGCGACCGACAATACCAAAAAATTCGCCGCGTTTTACCTCGAAGTTAACATCGCGCAGCACATGCTGCAGCTCGTAGCCTTTGCGTCGTTTGTAAAAATTAACCAACAGGCTTTTTATGCCATTGTGTTTTTCGTGCGGCAATTTAAAACTTTTGCTGACTTGTTTAATAACGACGGCGGGTTCGGCCTCGGCCATGCTAGATGTTCTCCGCAAAATATTTAGAACTGCGCTTAAAGTAAATGCTTGCGCCAATGGCAGCGATTAGCACCAACGCAAAAGGGATAGCGATAAACCAAACGTTTTTAACAAGTGAATAAAGAGTAATTGTGTCGTGGCCAACAAGAACATAGCGCGCGTCCTGGATCATTTGGGCGACAGGGTTAATCATCATAACCTGTGCGGCTGTGTGGCTTTTTTCGATAACATAACTAAGCGGGTAAAGAACAGGGGTGGCGTAAAATGCGGCCTGCAAGCCAACTTCCCAAATGTAACTTATGTCGCGAAAACGCACGTAAGCTGCCGCTAAAAAGAAAGCCATTGCCAAAGCAAATACGTAAAGTTCGAACAGTACTAATGGAAATAATAATGCTAACTCGGTCAGATGCACCCCGTTGAAGACAACAAAAAACATCACCACAACAAGGTTCAACAGCAAATTAATCAGCGCCGAAACCGTGCCCGAAATAACAATAATGTACTTAGGGAAGTTTATTTTGCGGATTAGGTCGCCGCGGCTGACAATCGCCTGCATGCCCTGCGTGGTGGCCTCGGTAAAAAAGCCCCACAAAACAATGCCAAGCAGCAAATATACCGGAAAATGCGGGATGCCGTCGCCAAACTTTAGGTACATCCCAAACACGACATACAAAATGGCGAACAAAAACAGCGGCTTAAGCAGCGACCACAAATAGCCAAGCGCCGAACCCTGGTAGCGCAGCTTAAAATCGGTGACGACCAACTCGCGCAGCAAGGCGCGGTTGCGTTTGCTCAAAATATTAGAAAGTGACATATGCTGCCTATGATTATAAGATATATATACCAATATGAGAAACCCCGTTTGTGTTGTGATTCCTAACTGGGACGGCGCCGATATGATCGGCGAGTGCCTTGACGCCCTTAAAAAACAGTCGCTGGCCTGCGATATTGTGGTGGTCGACAACGGTTCTAAAGATGCATCGCTGGCTATGTTGCGGCCGATGGCGGCAAAAAAAGAGCTGCGCCTGATTGAACTGCCGAAAAATGTGGGCTTTGCCGAAGGCGTAAATATTGGCTTTCGCCACGCAATCAAACATGGCTACGAAGCCGTCGCCAGTATAAACAACGACGCCGTGGCCGACAAAGACTGGCTTAAACACCTGTATGGACGCCTGCAAAGCGACCCGGCCATCGCCACCGTGACCTGCAAAATTTTGTCGCGCGACGGCAGAACAATCGACAGCACTGGCGACTGGCTAAGCATTTGGGGCCTGCCGTACCCGCGCGGGCGAGGGGAGCCGGCCAGCAAAAAATACGACGACGATACCGATATTCTGGGCGCCAGCGGCGGCGCCAGTATTTTTCGGGTTGGGATGTTAAAACAGGTCGGCCTGTACGACCGCGACTTTTTTGCCTACTACGAAGACATCGACCTCAGTTTGCGCACGCGCCTGGCCGGCTGGCACATACGGTTTGAGCCCCGTGCCTTTGTACTGCATGCCACCAGCAGCACCGGCAACCGCGTAAAGGGTTTTACCACCCTCCAAACCATGAAAAACCTGCCCTGGATTTTGGTAAAAAACATGCCGGCCAGCCTTTTTTGGCGCATGCTTCCCCGCTTTACACTGGCCTATGCCCTGTTTTTTGGCCGGGCCATCACCGACGGCAGGGGATGGTGGGCACTGCGCGGCCTGTTTTGGAGCGTGGTAAAACTGCCAAAAAAAATTGTGCAGCGTTTTGCCGTGCAGCGCCACCGCAAAATTACACCTAAAGCCTTAAACGCCTTGCTTTTGCACGACCTCCCGCCAAACGCAACTAACTTACGCCGTCTGCGCAGTTTTTGGTGGCGGCTCAAAGGAGCATCATGAGCCACATTGTCATTGACGCCCGCAAAATAAAGTCGAGCACTGGCCGGTACGTGTACGAGCTGCTTATTAACCTCGAAAAAATCGACCACACCAACAAATACACAGTTGTCGTTTTGCCGAGCGACGGCGATTATTACACGCCAAAAGCCAAAAACTTTTCGGTTGTGACCGCGCCGCACAAACATTACACCTTTGGCGAGCAGCTTGGTTTTGCCAGGTTTTTGTACCGCCTAAAACCCGATTTGGTGCACTTTTACATGCCGCAACAACCGCTGGCTTACACCAAAACCGCTGTCACCACCGTGCACGACCTCAACCTACTGCGCATTACCCACGAAGAAATGGGGCGGGCAGAGCTATTTATTAAAAAGAAGCTGTTTGCTGGCATGTTATGGGCCGTTGCGCACCGGGCTGCCCACATAATTACCCCCACCCAATACACAAAAGACGACCTTGTGTCGTGGGCGCATATCGCCAAGCAAAAGGTGAGTGTGACGCTCGAAGGAGTATATAAGCTCGACAAAACGAAACCGGTGCCGGCATACAAAAATACCCCGTTTTTTATGTATCTTGGCAGGTCGGAGCCGTATAAAAATAACCGGCGGATGATCGAAGCCCACCAAAAGCTTATTAGAACAAAACCAGAACTACGACTGGTGATTATTGGCTCCATCGACGAACAACGCCAGGCCGACATTGCCTGGGTACAACAAAAAAACTACAAAAACGTCGATTTTTTGGGCTGGCTCAGCGACGAAGAAGCGGCCTGGCTCGCCCAACATACTATTGCCTACGTGGCGCCGTCGTATATGGAAGGTTTTGGATTGCCAGCCCTGGAGGCCATGCAGCAGGGTGCACCAGTGGTCAGCGCAAATACAACCTGTTGCCCAGAAATTTTAGGTGGCGGCGCAATCTATTTTGATCCATTTGACGTTGATGCAATTGCCCAAACAATGGAACGCGTTATGACCGACCAGCCGTTGCGAAAAAAACTTATTGCTGCCGGCCAAAAGCAGGTAGCGCGCTACTCATGGCGGGCAATGGCCGAACAAACGCTCGCTATTTACAAAAAAGTACTCAAACAGCCGTAACAGAGTGACCCCTGTTTACCCTAAAAACATGGTTGATGGGCGAGTGTGGTAGTTGTACAAAAATACAACAACAATACCATACACATAGTGCTTGCTATGTGGCGTTTTACTTGCATACTATCTAAAATGCGACCGTGAAAACTTACCACTCCCCTTGTGTTTTCATAAGTTTTCCACAGCTTTGATTTTTTGCAAATTTATGCAAAAATATATTTTTTAGGCCGCGGCGGGTTCGTCAGACTTTTTTTCGATGACGAGGTGGCGGTCTCTCCCCTCCCCTTCGCTGTGGCTGGTAAGTTGCGGGTATTCGGATACGACGCGGTGCGCAGTGCGGCGGTCGACGGGGCTCATGGGGTGCAGTGGCATCGGTTCACCAGTGGCCATTACTTGTTCGCACCACTCTTTAACCTGTTCGGCGACGCGCTCGGCGCGGTGATGTTTGTAGTTGGCAACGTCGATGTTAACGCGGTTGAGGGCGGCTTCCTTGTTTTTAAGGCTCATCGAGAGTAAAAACTGCAGGCTGCGCAACGTTTCACCTCTTTGGCCGATCAAAAAACCATTAAGGTGGGTCGACGGCACGGTCAATTCTATTACTTCTTCGCCGTCATCGCAGCGGGCGGTAACATCGGTGTTAAGCCCAAAGAACGATAATAAATCTTCCAAATACTTTTTGGCGAAATCGATTGATGCGTCACGGTCCATCTGGTTATCTCCTCTTCTTTTTGCTACTGCCCTTCTTGGCGGCGGCAGGTTTAGGTTCTACCACCTCGGCGGTCACGGCTTTTTGCACGCGGCCTTTTGTTTTTACACTCAATTTTTCAAGGTCGGATTCGTCTTTGTGCAGCACCAGGTATTGCTGCACGATTGCTACGGCGTTGGTGGTCATAAGGTAAAGCACCAAAGCGCCCTCGAGGTACGATGCGACAAAAAACGTCAGCACCGGGAACAACCAAATCATTTTGCCGGTCATGAGCGCGCTTATTTCGGCTTGGTCAACTTGTTTGCCTGTGGCTTGCTCTTTTAATATGTCGCGCAGTTTGCGTTTTTGCTTAGGCTGTGGCAAAAGCATTTTTGACTGGAAGAACTGCAAAATACCCGCCATGACCGCCATGATTAACAGAGGCCAGTACGTGCCGCCGCCTGGTTCGGTGGCGTGTTTGGTAAGGTCGACTAAGCCAAACAACGTGTGGTGTAGCTGGCCAACAATCGCGTCGTGGATACCAGGGATGCCCTCTAAAAAGTCGTAGGTAAACTTGGCGATGTTGTCGTGGTTTTCGGTGATTAAACGCACCACGGCAAACAGCGCAATAAAGATAGGCAGTTGCAATAGCAGCGTGCCGATCGAGCTAAACGGGTTAACGCCTTTCTCTTTATATAGCTCAAGCATCAGCTGCGATTCGAGCTGGCGGTTACCCTTTGCGCGGGCCTTAATTTTTGCCAGTTCGGGCTGCAGCTCGCGCATTACTTTGGTTTGGCGCAGCTGTTTTTTAACCAACGGCCACATAAGCAGGCGCACCGCAATGGTGAACAAAATAAGCGCAATACCAAAGTCTTGCCCAGGGATCAGGCCGTAAATAACGACCAAAATGTTAAAAATTGGTTGGACTAAAATAACATCAAAAAAGTTCATACTGCCCTTTAGCATACCAGATCATCGCTGGTATTTTCCAATATTTATTACTTTTTGGGTAATTTTTAGGCAACCCACAGCTTTGATTGCTGCAAGGCGTGCTGCATTTCTTGCACCAGCTGTTCGTGGGTGAGCTCTAAAAAGTTGGGGTCGTAGACGCTTATTAAGATGTC
>CAYTEG010000026.1:0-12487 GCA_964436805.1 uncultured Candidatus Saccharibacteria bacterium | reverse complement strand
TTGCCTTTGGCCTTGAAAAACTCGGGATCCCGCCCGCCGCCTTGGGGGCGGGGGGCGACCTCCCACGAAAGTGCCCAAGGGGCATTTTTTGTTGCCATAACTTATAATGGTTGTAATGAATAAAAAATTAGCCGAAAAATTAAAGACGCTCCCTGGCTCGCCCGGCGTGTATTTTCATAAAAATGCGCGCGGCCAGATTATTTATGTTGGCAAGGCGGCGGTGCTTAAAAACCGCGTGCGCCAGTATTTTCAGGACAGCCGCGTGCGCGACGCCAAAACCGACGTTTTGGTGACCGAAATTGCCGATACCGACTGGATTGTGGTCGAAAGCGAAATCGACGCGCTTTTTTTAGAATCCGAAATGGTCAAGCGCTACAAACCGCGCTACAACATTTTGCTGCAAGACGACAAATCGCAGCTATTTGTGCGGATTTCTATGAACGAACCCTACCCGTCAATCAGTTTTACCCGCCAGCCGCTCGATGACGGCGCCGATTATTTTGGCCCCTACTACAACGGTTTTGCCGTTAAAAAAGCGCTGCGCTATTTGCGCAAAGTGTTCCCGTATTCTACCCACGCCACTATGCCCGGCCGGCTGTGTTTGCAGTACCATTTAGGGTTGTGTCCGGGCGTTGAGGAGCAAAAAATATCATCGAGCGAATATAAAAAGTCGCTGCGTAAATTAATGCTGTATTTAAAAGGCGAGCGGCTAAAACTTATAAAACAGCTCGAGTCCGAAATGGCTACCACCGCCAAAAAGCAACAATTCGAAGCGGCCGCCAAACTACGCAACCAAATCTACAACCTAAAAGAACTGCAAAAACAAATTTTGTTTAGCGACCGCGAATTTATGGATATCAGCAAAGACCAAGCGCTCAGCGGGCTTAGCCAACTGCTTGGCATTGGCATCCCGCGCCGCATTGAGGGCTACGACATTAGCCACATGAGCGGCACCAACAACGTGGCCAGCATGGTGGTGGCCAGCAACGGCCTAGCCGACAAAGCCGAGTACCGCAAGTTTAAAATGCGTATTCCCGGCAACAACGACTTTGCGCACATGCACGAAGTTATTAGCCGCCGGTTTAGCGGCGACCACATGGATTGGCCAAAGCCGGATTTGTTGTTAATCGACGGCGGCAAGGGGCAGCTCGGCGCGGCGCTTGACGCTCTAGGTGAAAAAGGCGTGCATATTCCGGCCGTCGGCCTCGCCAAACGGTTAGAAGAAATCGTGATTCATAAAGAACGTTCCGGCGTGGAGCTCAACAAATTAGCCTACCCCGAAGCGTTTATTACCGAAAACGACGAATTTTACGTGGTATTGCTGCCAAAAGATTCGCATATCGTAAAGCTTGTACAGCGTATTCGCGACGAATCGCACCGGTTTGCGGTGAGCTACCATACGGTGTTAAAACGCAAAGGCCAAACGGCCAGCGAGCTCGAAGAAATTGCGGGCATCGGCCCGGCCACCCGCAAAAAATTAATCCAGTCGTTTGGCAGTTTGCGCGCCGTTAAAAAAGCCTCGCGCGCGCAGCTGGTGGCCGCGATTGGCGAGGGAAAAACAAAGGTGGTGTGGCCGCATATTGCCGCGGCGCAAATAAAAGCAGACTAAGCCCGGTTCGTGGTAGGCTTAATATAATGACCAGCGACTTTTTTACCGGTAACCGCGCTGCCTTGTGCAAGCAATTGCCTGCCAATAGTTTTGTCGTCGTCACGGCGTTTACCAACATGCAGGGCGACAACGACCAGGCGGCGGCGTTCCACCAGGAAGCTAATTTTTGGTACTTAACTGGCTTAGAAGAATCTGACTGGCGCTTAATAATCGACGTCGACAGTGGTGAAGAATGGCTGGTGGCGCCGCACCGCAGTTTTGCGCGCCAAATGTTTGATGGCGGATTGCCAGCCGAAGTGGCCGCGGCCAAAAGCGGCGTTGCCAAAGTGCTCGACAAAACCGAGGGCGCGGCGATTTTTAAAAAGCTGCTCGCCGCCAAAAAGCAGGCGCACACCGTAAAGCCAATGTCGATGCGGCATTATGGGCTGGTGCCAAACCCGGCGCAGGCGCGGTTGGTGACGCAGTTAAAAAAGCTGCCAATTAACGACATACGGTTGCTTTTGGCGCGTCAGCGGGCAATTAAGCAGCCGGCCGAGATTGCGGCCTTGCAGGCGTCGATCGACCTTACGATCGATGGCTTTACTACCGTTTTACCGCAGCTTAAAACTATGCGCCACGAATACGAAGTCGACGCCGCCCTCACCGCCGTTTTTCGCGGCCGCGGCGCGATCCACGGGTTTGACCCCATAATTGCGGCGGGCAAAAACGCCTGCGTGCTGCACCATCCGCTACCAAAAGACCCGATCGAGCAAAATAATTGGCTGCTTATGGACATTGGCGCCGAAGTGAGCGGCTACCCGGCCGACATCACCCGCACTATTCCTATTGGCAACCCGAGCGCGCGGCATTTACAGGTGTACGACGCCGTGCAGCGCATGCACGAATACGCTTTTAATTTGCTGAAAGATGGGATCCCGGCCAAAGAATACATGCAAAAATCGTACCAAAAGGTGGGCGAGGAGCTTAAAAAACTCGGGCTGATCGACGAAATTAAAATGGATTACACGTCGGTATTTAAATTTATGCCACACGCCGTCAGCCATGGCCTTGGGGTCGATGTGCACGATCCGCTTGGCCGGCCAGAACTGCTTAAGCAAAATATGACACTGACCGTCGAGGTTGGCGCCTACATCCCGGCCGAAGGCATTGGGGTGCGCATTGAGGACGACGTGCTTATTACCCATGACGGCGCAATAAATTTAAGCGCAAAACTGCCAATTGCGCTCGATAGCCTGCGCGCAATGCTATAATAATCAAAGTATGGCTCAACAGTTTGTATTTTTCTTGATTCGGTGGGTATTTAACAGCTTAGGCCTGTGGATTGCCGCCCGCATTTTTAACGGCCACGGCGTCACGTACGACGAATCGCAGGGCTTAGCGCTGTTTTTGATGCTCGGTTTTGTGTTGTCACTTATTAATGTTGTGCTAAAACCGATCATCGTTATTTTAAGCCTGCCGGCGATTTTGCTGACCGTCGGGCTGTTTACGCTGATTGTTAACGGGTTTATGGTCTACCTTGCCGGCCAGCTGGTTCCGGGCTTTCATATTAGCTTTTGGACGGCCGTGCTTGCCGGCATGATCGTCAGCCTGATAAACTATGTGCTGACCACTATTGTTGATACGCAAATAAGAGGTAAAAAAAATGAGCGCTGATACGTTTGGCATCGTTACCGTTGTTTCTGGCCTGCTGATGATCGTAGCGATTTTACTACAATCGCGCGGCGCCAGTTTGGGTGCCGGCTTTGGCAGTTCGGGCGAGTTGTTTACAACCCGCCGTGGTGTGGATAAAAACTTGTTCGAAGCAACCATATTTTTGGCGGTGGTGTTTGTCGGCTCGTTGCTGACAAGCTTGCTGCTTAGTTAAAAAATGAAACAATCCCCAATAGACCAGCTTAAAGAGATCGCGCCCAGCAAACGGTCGATTAAAGGCCACTTGCGGCGCATTGAGCGGGTCAGTTTGCGCCACGCCCACAAATTTATTGTGCGGCGGTTTATAAATTTGCGCGAGGTGCGCCGCCACGCGCTGAGCTGGCTTGTTTTGGTGGTTGCTTTAACGGGCGCCGCTTTTTGGCAGTCGGGCATTTCGGCGCAGCAGTATACGGCGCAGATCGCGTCGGAGGGCGGGGTGTACACCGAAGGCGTTTCGGGTGCGCTCGACAACATGAACCCGCTGTTTGCAAGTACGCCGGCCGAACGGGCAGCTTCTAAACTCATTTTCGCCAGCTTGCTTACCTACGACGACAAAAACGACCTAGTGGGCGAGCTTGCCGAACACTGGCAAGTCGATGGTTCGGGCAAAGTGTACACCATACAACTGCGCGCCAACGCCAAATGGCAAGACGGCATGGCAATTACCGCCGACGACGTCGTGTACACCTTTAACCTTATAAAAGATGCCGACACACGCTCGCCGTTGTACGCCGGCTGGCGCAATATTGGCGTCGATAAAGTCGACAACCTCACCGTGCGCTTTACGCTGCCGGTAACCTACGCCGCCTTCTTAAATTCGTTGGTGATCGGCATTTTGCCGCAGCATATTTTAAAAGATTTGCATCCGACTGAGTTTCGCACCGCCGCCTTTAACCGCCAGCCAAAAGTTGGCAGCGGGCCGTTCCAGTTTCAGGATTTAAGCAGTATCGACACCAAACAAACGCATTATTTGCTGCGTACCACAGCTAACTCGGCATATGTTTTGGGCGCGCCAAAGCTTGCCGGGTTTCAGCTGCACGCTTATAAAGACAACGACGCCATGCCACAGGCATTTAATTCGCAGGAGGTAGCCGGGCTTACCGACGCCAGCCTGAGCCAAATCGGCACGCTCGGCGACGCCAAAAACTATGTGCGTAAAAATGCGCCGCTGTTTAATGGCGTGTATGCGTTTTTAAAAACCGATTCGCCGTTTTTGGGCGATGCACGGGTGCGCAAGGCGTTACAACTGGCAACCAACCAACCGTCGATTGTTAAGCTGTTTAATAACCAGGTGCAGCCACTAGGCGGGCCATTACTGCCCGAGCAACTGGGGTATCGTGCCGATGTAAACCAGCCGGGCTTAAATGTCGAAGCCGCTAAGCAGCTGCTCGACGCCACTGGCTGGCAGGCCGGCCCCGACGGCAAGCGCTCAAAAGAAGGCCAGCCGCTTAAGTTGCACATGGTCACCGTAAGCAGCGGTAACTACCCAGCCGTTGCCGAAGAATTAATGCGCCAATGGGCTCAAGTTGGCGTGCAGTTTGATTCGCTGGTAGTAAAACCCGAAGACGCACAACAAAATATTATTATTCCCCGCGCTTACGACGTATTAGTGTACGAAATCGCCATTGGCCGCGACCCCGATGTATATGCCTATTGGCACTCGTCGCAGGCCAGTTCGCTGGGGCTTAACCTCTCTAATTACCGCTCACCAAAAGTAGATGACGAACTCGACAGCGCCCGCAGCCGGCTCGACATAAGCCTGCGCGAAGCAAAATACCGCCTGTTTGTGCAGCAATGGATTAACGACGTGCCGGCCATTGGCCTGTACCGCCCGGCGCTTACGTACATCCAAAATAAAAACGTCGACACCTTTACCGCTCGTCCTTTGGTTGACGCCACCGACCGCTACTTTACGGTGCGCAACTGGGCCTCGGAGCGGGTTGGGCTGCATCCGACCCGTTAGGCTGCAATAAAGTCGAGCACACGCTCAAGCAAAAGCTTGGCTGACGCTTCGTTGTAGTCGGGCAGGTCGGGGTCGGCAAATAAATGGGTGTTGCCGTCATATAAAAACTCTTTAAACGGGGCGCCGCCGGCTGTAACGGCTTGTTTGAGGCTTGCGTCGTTGGCTGGGTTGCGGAACGGGTCGTTGGTGTTGTAGTGCAATTGTACCGGCACGTGCTTGGGCCACGCTGGCAGCTGCAGCATTGCTGGCGGGAGCGCGCCGTGCATCAGCATCGCAGCTTTGGCCTTGGGGTGGGTGGCGGCTAAAAATTCGGCTACGGCCGCGCCGTTCGAAAATCCGGCAAATATCAAATGGCCTTTTAGTTCGGCGCACGCCGCCTGGGCCTGCTGCAATATGGCGGGGATGCCGATTGCCGACCATTTGTTGTTGCCGGCTTCGTAATCGTCAAAAATTTCGCCGTTGTAAAAGTCGGGCGTAGTGACGGTGTGGCCGGCTTTTTGTAGTGCTTCTGCAAAACTATGCACGCCAGGCCGTAAGCCGAGCGCCGAGTGAAACAGTACAATGTGTGCCATCTATGTGCTCCTTTTGTGTGAAATCTTTAATGCTAAAGCTACGCAATGTTTGCAAAAAATCTGGTGGTTTTTGGGGTTGCCCGCACAGTGCCAGGTGAGTTTGCCGTCTTCTACCCAAAGTTGGGTGCGGCGGCGTTGGCTGCCGCCTTCGGCCACACTGCCGTCGAGGCCACCAACCCAGGCTTCGACGCGGGATGGCTCTTTTGCAATAAATTCGACGCCGCCGCGTCTGTGGATTGCCTTGCCGTAGCGGATGTCGGACGGCCGGGCGAGGTCATTGATTTGCTCGGGGCTTAAAAGGCTGGCGAGGGATTTTTGCTTATGCATGTATTAATTATATGACATTGTAAGGGGAGGAGTAGGAGGTATTTCTCTTTGCTCATTAAGTATGGAGCAGGTCATTAATCTTCATCGCGCTACTCAGCCTTCGGATAGTCATGTCCTGGTACAGCGGTGAAACCGCGAGCTTAAGCATGTTACTTTTTGTAAGCGTCGCCAATGAGGCCGACCAAAGCAGTGCACCAGGTACATAATGAAGCTCTTCGATGTCTGGCTTGGGGTGAAATTGTTTTACTAAGTCGGGAGAATCTATTGTATGGGTCAAAAAAATCACGTTACATCTTTTGTCCGACGGATCTCGCCAGCTTTTCGGTAAGTGCGCAATTAAATTCGCCATTGCCTGGCTGCTGCGTACCATAACCCGGATTGGTTCGGCGAAATGCGAGGCAATGGCCGTTTCGATGGCTACCTCTAGCTTACGGCTGTCGACGCTCTTCGATTGGAAGAGTATATTGCCGGTATTGAGGAATGTGCGAACGTTAGAAAAGCCTAGCTTTTCAAAGGTAGTTTTTAGGGCAGCCATGCTAATGAGGTTCGCGCCGCCAACGTTAATGCCGCGCAAGAGTGCTACGTAGTTAGTGAGGCTGGCCATTTAGCCCTCGAGCGCCGCAATTGCTTCTATTTCGACCAAAGCACCAGGTACTGCGAGGCCGCTTACGACTAAAACTGAGACTGCGGTAGGCTGTGCGCCCCATACCTTTTGGGCAGCCGCGAATCCCGCGCGAATATCCTGGCCTTGCACGACATAAATGGTCAATTTTAGGACGTTTGCTTGGCTGGCATTTGCGGCCTTGAGCACCTCCAGAAGATTTTTATATGCCTGCTCAGTTTGCGTCGCAAAATCATCGCCGGCGAGCTTGCCCTCGGCGTTGACGCCATCCTGACCGCCGATGTAGAGCATGCGAGAAGCGCCTTCTACACTGACCGCCTGCGAGAAGGCTGGATTTTTGTGAAGTGAATCGGGGTTGAGATGTGTTATTTTCATGCTTTTAGTATAGCAAGTATATTCAGCGAGGCGTTGAACCCGTGCAAAAGATAGATAATTTTGGCAAAACAAAAAAGTGTCCATTGATGGAACACCTTCTTGTCTATTATAAGTTCATGGTGCGCGAGAGAGGACTTGAACCTCCACGTACAAATGTACACTAGCTCCTGAAGCTAGCGCGTCTACCAATTCCGCCACTCGCGCATATGTTTTGTTTGTAAGGTACTTTAGCGCGTCTCCATTTTTCCCTTCGTTCGCGGCAAGCCGCTCCACGAAGGCGTAAAGTCGGAAAACTCACATTGCCACAGGCAATGCTCGCCAATTCCGCCACTCGCGCATCGCAGGTAATGATAGCGTGTTACCGGTGAAAAATCAAGTTGTAAGCATTGCTTATTATAAGTTTATATTGTATAGTTTTTTAGACCATCCATGTAGGGAGGATTCATGACTGGAGCCCTCAGCTCCGAGTGGGCGGCCGAACTCGTTGCCAACCTGGCGCTTGAGCGTCAGAGGTTCCCGCTCGGCGGCAAAACCGAATTCGTCGCGTATGACCAGATGCGGTTCACGCAGGGAGTTGTATTCGTCGGCTACGTGCTGGAAGACGGCGTGCCGGAGGGCTGGACACCGTCCACCATGCCGCTCGACAATCCCAACGACATCCGCGAGGTCAGTGGCCTCGGCGGCGTGCACCGCCAGACGAGGCTGGTGCACGGCCGGCGAGTTTCGCTCGCCGAACTGGCGTGGGTCGCCACGAGCTGCAAACTGGTGGGGCGCAACCCCAACCGGCCGTTCGGGCACGTGGTGGAGTCGGCCTACCAGGCCGGTCTGCTGCCGCGCGACGACCTGATGCAGATCGTCGCGGCGACACCTAGCGCGTTCTTCCCCGACGACGCCACCTACCGTGCGTTCATCGCCGAGGTGGTGCGTGTCGGGCCGCTCGACTACGACCGTTTGCTGGGCTTGGCCGACAAGGCACTGACCAGCTTCGTCAAGCTCCACCCCAAGCCGTCCGAGAAGCCCTGACCCCCAAGCAAGATGGTAAGGCCGGGATCGCCGCGTAACAACGTGCGACCCGGCCTTTGCCATATCAATAGGTTGTATACTGGGCGCATGAGCAATTTACACCTTCCCGATCGTCCAACGCTCGACGATATTCAAACTTATATTAAAGCTATGGTAAAGGAGCGCGGCTTTGCCGACCAAACGCCGCTGCAAACATACCTGCTTTTAACCGAAGAAATGGGCGAGCTTGCCAAATGTGTGCGCAAATCGCACGCCGGCATGGCAATCGACACGCGCAAAAAATACGAGCTCGACGCCGCGGGCGAAATTGCCGACATTATAATTGTGCTCACCTGCCTGGCTAACCAACTGGGCGTTAATATCGAACAAGCGTTCCGCGACAAAGAAGAACAAAACAAACAGCGCGTGTGGCAATAGCTACCCGTTTCCCCTCAACTCTGCTACTATTTACGTAAGCATAAGTACAAATCAGCGAGGGTTATTTGGTGAATAAAGTTGCCAGCTATCTGCAAGAACACCTAGTGGGCGAAGTTTTAACGGGGCAAGACGTGCGCAATTATTTTGCCACCGACGGCGGCGTGTTTAAAGTGATGCCGAGTATGGTTGTGTACCCTAAAAATACCCAAGACGTGCGCAAAGTGGCGCGTTTTGCCTGGCAACTTGCCGAAAAGGGTCACGTTTTGCCGATTACCGCCCGCGGCCGCGGCAGCGACCAAGGCGGCGCGGCGATTGGCAAGGGGATTGTGATGGTATTCCCGGCGCACATGAAGCGCCTGCTCGAGCTCGATTTAAAGCAAAAACTGGCGCGTGTGCAGCCCGGCATTAATTATTTGGCGTTCCAGCAGGCCGTCGAAACTCACGGGTTGTTTTTGCCGCCGTACCCAAGTTCGATCGACTACGCAACATTGGGCGGCGCGATCGCCAACAACACGGCCGGCGAAAAAACCGTAAAATACGGTGCGACGCGGCAATATGTGCACAGCATCGAAGTTGTTTTGGCCAACGGCGAAGTTATTCAAACCGGGCGCATCAGCAAGCGCGAGCTCGACAAACGCAAAGGTTTTACCACCTTTGAGGGCGAGATTTACCGCGCGCTCGACGGCATTATTACCGACAACTGGGAGCTTATCCAAAAACACGCCGGCCATCCAAATGTGTCTAAAAACTCGGCCGGCTACGCCATTGGCCAGGTTAAGCAAAAAGACGGGTCGTTCGATTTAACGCCGCTGTTTGTGGGCTCGCAGGGCACGCTCGGCATTATTACCGAGGCGATTATAAAACTCGAAACGTACAACCCAAACACCACGCTGTTTAAAATCGACCTTGCAAACCTCGATGATGCCACCGCTGTGGTGTCGTCGCTGCTTAAATTGCAGCCCAGCGCGCTCGAGGTCGTCGATAAACATTTGCTTGATTTTATCGAAAAGGTAAACCCAAACCGGCTAAAAGGGCTGGTCGAAAAACCATATCCAACATTGGTATTGCTGGCCGAGTTCGACGACAAAAAAGACAGCGCCCAGCTTAAAAAAGCAAAGATGGTGCAAAAGGCGCTTAAAAAAGCCAATATCCCGTTTGTGGCCACGCAGGACTACGACGAGCAACAGCGCTTGTGGACGATCCGCCACAGTGCCGCCGCGGTAATTTGGCATGTTGATGGCACTAAAAAAGCGGTGCCGATTATCGAAGACGGCGTTGTGCCGCGCGAAAAGTTCCCCGAATTTATAAAAGCGATTTACGATTTGTTTGGCAAATACAACCTCGACGTTGCGGTGTGGGGCCACGCCGGCGACGCCAACCTGCATTTGCAGCCGTTTTTAGACCTCGGCGTGTTAGGCGACCGCCAAAAAGTCTTTAAAATAATGGACGAGTATTACAACATGGTCTTGAGCATGGGCGGTAGCACCTGCGGCGAGCACAACGACGGCCGCCTGCGCGCGCCATTTTTGCCAAAAGTGTACGGAGCCGAAATGTACGACGTGTTTAAGCAAATTAAAAAAGCATTCGACCCATACGGCACGCTTAACGCCGGGGTAAAAATCGACGTCACGCTTAAAGATTTAGTGCCAATTTTGCGCAACGAATATTCGATGGAGCACCTGGCCGACCACCTGCCCCGATCTTGATTTTACCCTGTTAATACTGTATGCTAGGCAATGTTTACGCGCGAGTGGCGGAATTGGTAGACGCGTCAGCTTGAGGGGCTGGTGAGTATTGCACTCGTGGAGGTTCAAGTCCTCTCTCGCGCACCAAGAAAAATGACCAGTCTTTACGGCTGGTCATTTTTGTTACTTGCAGAGATCGCGGTTATTATAGCGCGCTGATGTTTTGCAGTTTAAGGTCTTCTATAAGATCGTCCCGCGTGACAGTGCTGGCTTCGATATTGCACATGCCATTCGGGCGGACGAATGTGTAATAGCGGTCGCCAATTTTAACTGCCTGGGTTGGATCCTCTGGCGCGGCCTTAAGACGGTATAACCAGCTAGCCGGGTAGCTACAATCTGGGTCGACGGCGGCGTCGTGAATGGTGAATGCCGCAGCCGCATCGTATTGGTCGCCCGCCTCGACAGCAGGGTTAACATAGCCGCTCGCGTCTAATATGGTATAACTAAGTTTATCAGCGTGCGATGTTGTAACTTTAAGGCCCCACTCTGTTATTTTGACCGCCGGAAGGTTGCTACTTGCCGACGAATTAGACGAGCTGCTTGTTGGCGGGCTCGTTTGTTTACTCCACACTAGCCAGCCAATCACGCCCAGGCAAATCACCACGACCGCAACAAGTACGACCTCGATTATGCTAAATCCTGTTTGGTTTCTTTTTGTCATGTTATTCCTATATATTAATTCTAAGCTTAATTTTAGCATAAGCGCGTTTGCGGTAAAATAATAGCAAAGGAGTGTAATGGGCGCACAACCACACAACCAAGTAAGTTACTGCCGCCGCTGGAACTTTAGGCGCCACCAACCGATCGACCCGTTTACTGCCGCACAGGCCAAGGCGCGCGATGCGGCGGCGCAGGTGTATTCGGTAATTGTGCCCGGCGGGCCGGACGGTTCGGCGCCCGAGGCAGTCATCGAAATCGACTGGCATAACGATTTTGCTGGCGTTTGGTTTTTTGACGCTCATGGCCGGCGGTCGCTTAATTACGCGTTTAGGCGCAAAGATGGCCAGCTTTTTTTGTTCGACATGATCCAATATTCGTACCCCGACGACCAACCGCACACGCTGTCAGGCGCCACTCGCACCGAAGAATTTACTTTTAAACAAAATGGCGACGTGCAACTTGTTATAACCGACGACGGCGCCCAGCAAAAAACGACCGAGCATCGCCGCGGCGTCGATGTGCGTTCGCACTGGGAGCCGCTGCCGTCTTTTGGCGACTGGGCGTCGCTTGCCCGCTACAACCGCGACGCGCCAATCAGTTAAGGGCACCCATTTTAGACTTGCCCATCTGTAAGCTTTGCTGTAGAGTGGAGCCATCTGGGGCACATGGCACGCAGCGCACCAAAACAGCGGGAGGAGGCACTATGCAAGCGTCCTTCATAACCTACGTCGCTCCTGCAAACGCCGATTCCGTCCATGCCAACGAGCCTGGCGGGGCAATCACGGCAATTGTGGTGATACTGGCGGGGTTTTACGAGTATTGGTTGCAGAAGGGTTGGAAAGTCCGGATCGAACTTCCCTCGCGGCCGCAGCTCGAACAAATCCGGCAGGCCAGCTGCGCACTCCGCAAGTTTGGGCTTCGCGTTTCACCTGTAGGTGAAACTCATTTTTTTATCCTCTCAGAGTAGTCCCCAGATGAGTGGCCCGGACGGAGCGTCGCTGCTTCGTCCGGCCACGTGCCACTTTTTAGCTTTGTGCGATAGTGTAATATAAAGATAATGCTTAACAAAACGACATTTTTTAAAACATACGCGATGATCTGGCTGGGTGTCGCTTTGGCCGGCCTGGCCTGGACACTGTTCGAGAATATGTTTACGCAAGCTCCCGGCAACATGGCACTTGGCATTTTTACGTTTTTCTTTGGCTGGGGGAGTATTGTCGTCGGATTGAGCGCGGCGCTGGTGCTGTGGGTGCCGGTGAACGTGTTTAAACTGCTTGGGTTGGTGCTATTAACACTTTTGACGTCGGTTTTTTTGTTGTCGGTTCCGCTGCTCGCGGCAGTGTGTTTGCTGGCCGGCGGTTACGCGATTTATAGCGCAAACAGCGCGCGCAAATAATTTGTTACGCACCGAAGATATGGTATGATCACCTTGTTATAGGGATCTGTAGCTCAGCTGGCTAGAGCGCTGCATTCACACTGCAGAGG
>CAYTEG010000025.1:0-12658 GCA_964436805.1 uncultured Candidatus Saccharibacteria bacterium | reverse complement strand
CGACAGCATTACCGCGCTTAAGCAAATTAATTGCCAAACCGAACCTGCCAAATTTGATGCGCAGTTGGTACAAACGCGTATACTGCGCGACACCACCGAGGGCGCAAGCACGCACGCCGCGGCGATTGTTGGGCAGTTCCGCGATATGATGGCCAGTTTGCAAGCCGAGCTGCCGACGCAACCAGCAAAGGTGGGTAATTAATGACTGCCCGCGAAAAGGTGACAAACGAGGTTCGGCGCCTGCGCCGTTTTGTGCGTGCCCGCCGGTTAGTGGTGGCGCTGGCGCTGGCGGTTGGCGCGACTTTGGTGCTGACGTTGGTGAGCTTAACGATTTATAAATTGGGCGGTTTTTACCGCTACGACCTCAGCCGGCCGGGGTTCGAAAAGGAACGCACCGAGATTTCTACCACGCCGAGCGATGTTACGTACGACACGACCAGTCCGCTCACCAACGCCGCGGTCGGCACTTTTTTGCAGCAGCTCGATGCGCGGCGCAAAAACCTGGAGTCGTACAATACTTTCGGCAATGGCGGTTTGAGCGACGAAGATTTGCAGTTGACGCCGGGTAGGGTCGCGGCGCCGCAGTAAAAAGACGAAATAACAAAAATGGCGGGTACCTTCCTCCAGCAAACATCCCATTTCCTGGGCGAACGAAGTGAGCTGATTTGCGAACGGAGAGTTTTGCAGGAGAAAGGTGCCTGCCGTTTTTGCTATTTCTTTTTGTCTTCTGCCGGGATCTTCGCCGAAAGGATCCCCTCTTTTTTAAAGGCGGTCAGTAAGCGCCGGCGCAACTCGCCGGTGACGCTCCAGTGCGTCGTTGGTTGTGTTTTGCCCACAATTTTGACGTCGAGGGTGGTTGAGGTAAACGAATCAATGCCCAAAAAGTGCGGCGGTTCGAGAACGCGGGGTTTCCATTTGTCGTCGTCGGCTAATTTTACGCCGACTTCGTTAATGACGCCGGCCAGTTTGTCGACATCGGTGTCGGCCGAAACCTGGATCGTCAAATTCACCTTCGAAAAGCCCATCGTTTTGTTAACGGCGTGTACAATGTTGCCGTTGGGGATGTAGTGCACGCTGCCGTTGTTGTCGCGCAAGATGGTCGAGCGCAGGGTGATTTGCTCGACGGTGCCGCTGGCGTCGTCGATTTCTACGACGTCACCGACGCGGTATTGGTTTTCTAAAATAATAAACAGGCCGCTCAAAAAGTCTTTAATAAGCGTTTGGGCGCCAAAACCAAGTGCGACGCCGAGCACGCTGGCGCCGGCTAAAATCGGGGTTAAGTCGAGGTCGGGGAAGATGCGCCCGACAATGCTAAAGCCGGCAACAAGCCACACCAGCACACGCAAAATCGCCGTAAACATGGCGATTAATGTTTCTTGGCGTTTTTTTATGTCTTCTTCGTTAACGTCGCCGCGGGAGTGGTGGCGGACAGCGCGGCGCACAACGCCAGCAATAAGCATTTCGCCAAAGTGGCGCACAACCCACGCGCCGACCAAAATAAGGGCAACGACCCACCAGTTATTTGCGAACCAATGCTGGATTACATCCATATATCTGTTAGTATATCAGGTGTGAGAATGTTTTCCAGCCTTTTAGACCCCGCGCTCGCTGATTGCCTTAACGGAGGCGGCGTGGTAGTTATCCCCACCGACACAATGTACGGTGTGGTTGCGCGTGCCGCCGATAAAACAGCGGTCGAACGCGTGTACCAGCTGCGCGGCCGGGCTCCCGAAAAGCCCTGCATTGTGTTGGCCGCAAGCCAAGCGCACATTACCGATACCTCTTTGTGGACGCCAAAACACCACGAGCTTGCCCAAAAATATTGGCCAGGCGCGCTTAGTTTAGTAACACCAACCGCCACCACCGAAGCGTATTTACACCGCGGCACGCACACGCTGGCCTACCGCGTGCCCAATTTTGCCGATTTAGCCAAGCTTTTACAAGCCACCGGCCCGCTCATCGCCCCGAGCGCCAACCCCGAAGGCTCCGCGCCGGCAACCACCATCGCCGAGGCGCAAAACTACTTTGGCGACCGCGTTGATGGCTATGTCGATGGCGGCACGCTGGCGGGCGACGCGCCGTCGACGGTTGTGGCTGTCGTGGGTGGCGCACCAGAAATATTGCGCCAGGGCGTGTTAAAAATCGTCTAAACAGTAGTGCTATACTAGTTGTATAAAGGTGGCACCCCCGCGTGAACAAACCAAAACTCCATCACATTTTAACGGTAATCAAACGGGTAAAAACCTGGCAGCTTATTATTTTGCTGGTGGTGTGCGCGGTGTTTGGGGCGTTTTTGTTGCGCCAAAACAACCTTAAAATGATCGAGCTGCGTAATTTGGTGACAAAAGCCGACGAAGATCCGGCGGGCGACACTAAAAAAGCGCTCACTGATTTGCAAACCTACGTGTCGAGCCACATGAACACCAACTTAGGCAACGGCATTTACCTGCAAGAAACCTACCAGCGCGCCTATACCACGGCCGTGCAGGCGGCGGTGACGGCCACCAACCCAAACAGCAAAGTCTACGAACAAGTCGAGTTGGAGTGCCGACCGGTCTACCAACGTACGCATTCGTTCCCGGCCTACACACAGTGCGCGCACGAAAAACTAGGCCAGCTCGCGCCCGGCCAGGACGCGCTTTCGAGCCTAAAAACACCACAAATTGATTTATATCATTACAATTTTATTTCGCCGCTTATTAGTTTTGACGGCGCTGGCGTTTTTGTGATTTTAACAGGGGTGATTGCGCTTTTGATTGTTGTTAGGTTTATCGCATATGTGATGCTTCGGGCACTGCTCCGCACCCGCCGCCCTAGCGTATAACGCATATGTTTGGTATTATCCCTGTTGACAAACACTTTGCGCTCAGCGTATGGTAAAGTCACGTTAGCCAAGTAAAAGGAGGATTTCTAACATGGCAGACTCAGCATACTCATTCACAAACTCGAAGGGCGTCCAGTACTTCCTTCACTCTAAAATGGTCGTTTTGCGCGGCGGTAAAGAGCAACGCATTTTCTTCTTTGCCAAAGACGTACGCCCAGATGACGCAGTCCAGGAACTACCAGAAGGTTACGAAGTTTCTGAAAACCTGCGCAACGGTTTCCCAACGCTCAAGAAGAGCGCTCCAAAAGAAGCGTAGTTTTACGCTTGCCCTTCCCGCTCCCAAAGTGCTAAGCTTATAGCAAAACAAAAAGGGAGCTAAAAAAGACCCGGCTTTATGTGGCCGGGTCTTTTGATTGGGAAAATATGGCGGCTACCGGAGTTAGCTGTGCTATAATAAATCCCAATGAAAGGAGTCAAAGATATTGTCGTTGTCAAAAACCTGACCAAAATTTACGGCGACAAAAAAGCAGTCGACGGGATAAGTTTTTCGGTCAAAAAAGGCGAGATTTTTGGTATTTTAGGGCCAAACGGCGCGGGCAAAACAACAACGCTCGAGATGATGGAAACTTTGCGGCCAATTGATGGCGGCGAAGCATTTTTAGACGGCATTAACGTTGCCGAGCACCCGCAAAAAGTCAAAATGATTATTGGCGTGCAGCCGCAAAGCCCGTCGTTCCAGGACAAAACAAAATTGTTCGAGGTGATCGAGCTTTTTGCTGCAGCCTACGGCGAAAAGGTAGATGCCCAGGAATTTTTAGCCGATGTTAACCTAACCGAAAAATCCAACGCCTTTGTTGAGCAGCTTTCGGGCGGCCAAAAACAGCGTCTTAGCATTGCCGCCGCGCTGGTGCACCGGCCAAAAGTGTTTTTTATGGACGAACCAACCACCGGGCTCGACCCGCAGGCGCGCCGTAACCTCTGGGAACTCATCCAGCAGGTGCGTAACAAGGGTATTACGGTGATTTTAACCACGCATTATTTGGAAGAAGCCGAGATGCTTTGCGACCGCGTGGCCATTATGGATCAAGGCAACATCATTGCCATGGACACGCCAAAAGCGCTGGTTAAACAATTGCTCGGCCGCGGCTTTAAAAAAGCGCAGCACGTTGAGCAGGCGAACCTCGAAGACGTGTTTATTGATCTGACCGGAAAGGCACTAAGGGATTAACATGAAACGACCATTCTTTACCGTTTTGACATTCGCAAAACTCAACACCCGCCGGTACTTCCGTGACCGCACGGCGATCTTTTTTACGGTGTTGTTCCCGCTGATCTTTTTGTTTATTTTTGGCGGCATTTTTGGCAAGAGCGGCGATGTGTCGTTCCGCATCGCGCTCATTAACCAATCGAACAGCCAAATCGCCACCACGTTTGTGGACGGCGCCAAAAAGCAAACCAAACTGTTTAAAATCGACGAAAAGTTAGACAGCCTCGACAAAGCCAAAGAAAAAATGAACCGAGGCGAGCTTGACGCGGCCATTGTGCTGCCCGCCGATTTTGGCACCGCCCAGGAAGGCAAAACAACGCCAACCGGCCAGGCGCAGATTTATTACACGCAAAACAACCAACAAGCCGCCCAAACATTGGTGCCGGTTATGCAGGCTGCGCTTGTGCCCATAAACTCGCAGTTTGTGCAAACCGAGCTGCCGTTTACCGTGCACGCCGAGCAAACCAACGACCGCGGGTTAAGTGCGTTCGACTACACATTCTCTGGCCTGCTTGGCTTTAGCTTGCTGGGGCTTGGTATTTTTGGCCCGGTTAACATCTTCCCCGAACTTAAAAAACAAGGCATTTTGCGCCGCTACAGCACCACGCCAATCCGCGTGTGGCAATATTTTGTGGCAAACATGATGTCGCAGGTGGCGATTGGCCTGTTTACGATGAGCATTATGTTTGTTGTGGCGATTTTGGTGTTCCACTTAAACCTTGTCGGCAATATATTTGAGCTCGCGCTGTTTTTGGCGCTGGCAATTGTGACGCTACTTGGTATTGGTTTGGCAGTGGGCGGCTGGGCGCGCAACGAACGCCAGGCGGCGCCGATCGCCAACTTGGTAACATTCCCGATGATGTTCCTGAGCGGCACCTTCTTCCCTCGCTTTTTGATGCCCGACTGGCTGCAACAAGTCTCGGCGTTTATCCCGCTCACCCCAATTATTGACGGCGTGCGGTTAATTGCCACCGAAGGCAAGCACCTTATCGACATTTTGCCACAACTTGGAATTATTGGCCTGTGGGTGGTGGTGATTTACATGATTGCATTCCGCACCTTTAGGTGGGAATAACACTTGTAAAAATAGCATTTTTATGGTAATATAATAGTACTTGAGTGTGAGTTTCACCTTAAGGTACATCGACAAGAGACAAAACGAGACCGGATGTTGGTACAGCGCGCCACTGTACGGGCATCCGGTCTCGTAACACGCACGGGACAGGACGCCTGGCATGCACCGGGTGACGAACCCCTGTAAGGAGCACCCCAATGAGCATCTGGATGCCGGACTTCATCACCGCACTGCCCGGGAGTATCCAGGAAGGCGCGAGAAACACGTGCCTCAAGCTCCTGCGCACGCGGACGGTGTCGGCCAGTCAGGTCATCGGGCAGGGTGTGCGCCTCGAAACCGAGGGCCTCCTCTGCCTGACCGACCCGAACGGGACGCCGCAGTACGCGGCCTTCCAGTTCGACGCCGCCGGCCAGATCGTCCCGATCGTCCAGGAGATCAACATCCTCCTCGGCACCGGGAGCTTCACCGCCACCCTTGCCGCCTGGCAGTGGTGGTACACGCCGAACATGTGGCGCACGGGCGGCGCACTGCCGGTCGACCTTCTCGGCCAGATCCCCGACAGCGAGCTCATGGAGCTCGCCAAGGCCGTTACCTCCGAGATGTGAGAAGCATGGCGGGTGGCGCCTATCGGTTGCCACCCGCCATGCCGGCCTCTCCCGCCGTCTCTTGTCGAGTCGCTTTTCATACATGTGTATGTATGCTGATGAGTCCGAAAGGACGAAAAAGCGACATTTTGTTATACTAAGCTTATGCTTAAAACCGCAATCAAAAATTGGCTGCCGCTGGCTGTTGTCGCGACGTTTGCCGCTGGCGTTGGCGTAGTTGCCGCACACCACGTGTACCGCCAATCGGCCAACGACCCACAAATTCAGCAGGCGCGTGACTGGGCCGACCAAATTGTCGGCGGCACCGACCCCAGCCGGCTGCAACTTGGGCCGTTTATCGACCCGGCGCGCAGTTTGGCGGCGTTTGGCATTGTGTACGACCAAGATGGCAACATTGTCGCCAGCTCGGTTTCGGCGCCCAGCACCATGAAACAACCAAATGGCGTGTTCGACAGCGTCGACGCCGCCAAAAATAACGAATCCCACTACACCTGGCAACCGGCCAGTGGCGAACGCTACGCCACGGTTGTTAAGCGCGCCAACCTGCAAGATAAATCGTATTATGTGCTGAGCGGCCGCAACCTCAAAGTGGTCGAAGAACGCATACGCGAGCTTATGATGATTATAGGCATTTTGTGGGCCGGCGCCTTAGTGGCGATTGCCGTCGCCCAAAACGTGCACCTTATTGGCAATATGACATCCGTCACTCGCAAGAAGAAGTAAACTGTTCTACAATAAGGTTGATGCAAAAGCCGTACAGCCTCACGTTTATTCGAACACTCGCCGAAGAATACGCCGCCAAATACAACCCCGATAGCGTGGCGCCGTTTCCGTACGCCAATGTCATGAAGGAGCACCCCGACCTCGAGGTGTATTTTGCCGAACTCGACGACCCAAAAGTGTCTGGGATCACTCTTTTTAAGGACGGCGTGTTTAACATTTTGGTGAACACCAGCAAGGCCGAGACGCGCCAAAACTTTACGCTGGCGCACGAACTTGGCCACTATTTTTTGCACCAGGAAATCCTTAAAGACAGCCCTGGCATTGTCGATGGCGACCCGTGGCTCGACGGCGCGGCGATGCTGTATTTAAGTGACGAAGCCAAATCGACTCAAACCGAAATTGAGGCCAACAACTTTGCGGCCAGTTTAATTATGCCCGCGCACTTGGTGCGCAAAGCCTGGGATGTCACCAAAGATGTTGAGGAATGCGCCGAAATTTTTAGGGTTTCGGTGGTCGCCATGAGCGTGCGTTTAACACGGTTAGGGTTGGTAAAATAATGGCGAGCGCCCAAAAAAGCCCGGCCAAACAAGCGGTCGACGATGCCGTACAACTTATTAACCGCGCCCAGCGCGTAACTGGCGCGCCACCGCCCGACGACATTAAAACTTCGGACGTCGACGCCGAAATCACCCGGCGCCGCCGCCTGCAAAACGACGACGTTGAGCAAAACATTAGGCTAAAGCGCATCGTGCTCAACCGATTGTTCTGGTTTTTGGGCATCGAAACCTTCCTTATTTTTGCGTTCACCTTTTGCCAGGCCACTAAACTGCCGCTGGCGTTCGAGCTGCCCGAATGGAGCTTTAATATTTTAGTCACCGCCACCATTTTGCAAATTGCGGCCATGCTGCTGGTGGCCGTTAGGTACTTGTTCCCAAATAAGGAGGGGTAATGGCAGAAATCGAAGTTGAGTTACGGTATAAAGTGCAAGACCCAGCCGCCATGATTGAGCGGTTAGCCGCCGCTAACATGCCGGTGGCCAAAAAACAGCATTTGATCGACCAGTGGTTTGCGCCCACCTACGTGCACAGCCAGGCCGAAGAAGACGAGTGGTTCGATGTTAAGCACGGCGTTGCCTGGCGCATCCGCCGCACCGAACAGCCCGATGGGTCGTTTGTGGCCACGCTCGACAGCAAACAGCTCACCGAGGCCAACAACCACAACACCTTTAACGAGACGCCGCCGCAAACAATGGCTTACGACGACGCTTTGGCCGAAACCGCCAAAAAAGATTATTACTGCTGGCTCACCATCGACAAAACGCGCCACACATTTGCCAGCACCGACGAGCACATCGAAATTGTGATGGACGAAATCGCCGGCATGCGCGACGCGATTGGCGTGCCCGCGGGGCTGGAGCTCGAATATAAAGGCGAAGGCACGCGTGACGAAGCGTTGCAGATTTTGGGCGACTTTGCGGCCAAATTTGGGCTCGACGAATCCGACCGTTTTGAGCGCAGCTTTACCGTCGAATCGATGCAGGCGCTCGCCAAATTTAAGGGCTAGGCAAAGTGCAGCACGTTGTCGACCTGCACATTCATTCGCACTACTCGCGCGCGACAAGCAAAAACTGCGACCTGGCCGGCCTGTATTATTGGGGCAAAGTGAAGGGTATTAGCGTTATTGGCACCGGCGATTTTACGCATCCGGAATGGTTTGCCGAAATCTACGAAAAATTAGTGCAGTCAGAGGCTGGCCTATAAAAACTGCGCGAAGATTTGGCGGGCGAAATCGACAAAACATTGCCGCCCAGCGTGCGCGAAAATTCGATACGGTTTATCCCGACCGTCGAAATCGCCACCATCTACAAAAAACTCGACAAAGTGCGCAAATTGCACCAGCTTTTGGTGATGCCAAGTTTAGAGTCGGTCAGCGACATGAACGCCCGGCTAGAACGCATCGGCAACCTAAAAGCCGACGGCCGGCCGATTTTGGGGCTCGATAGCAAAGAACTGCTGCGCATAATGCTTGAATGCAACCCCGACGCGCTATATATTCCGGCGCACATTTGGACGCCGTGGTTTGGGCTGTTTGGTAGTAAATCGGGGTTTGATTCGATCCAGGAATGTTACGACGATTTGGCGCCGCATATTCGCGCCATCGAAACGGGCTTAAGCAGCGACCCGGCCATGAACTGGCGCGTTAAAAATCTGGATGGCCTGGCGATCACCAGTAATTCCGACGCGCACTCGCCGCAAAAATTGGGGCGCGAAGCAACTTTGGTAAAAAGCGATGTAAGTTTTGCCGAAATAATTGGCGCCTTTAAAACAAACGACCAGCGATTGCAAGGCACCATAGAATTCTTCCCCGAAGAAGGCAAATACCACGCCGACGGCCACCGCGCCTGCAACGTTCGCCTTACGCCCGATCAAACGCGCGCCGCTGGTGGCCTGTGCCCGGTGTGCGCTAAACCGTTGGTGGTTGGGGTCGAAAATAGGTTAACCGAACTGGCCGGGCGTGCGCATGGCGAAATCGTTGCGCCAAAAACTGTCGAATACATCATTCCGCTCGCCGAAATTTTAGCCGAACTTGGCGGCGTGAGCAGCACCACCGGCAAAGCCCTGCAAGCCCAATACCACGAAGTTATTGCTCGCCTCGGCGACGAATTTAGCGTTCTGCGCAGCGTGCCCACCGATGCCATAAAAGACGCCGGCTTCCCGCTGCTTGCAATCGCCATCGAAAGGTTACGCGCTGGCAACGTCGTGCGCGAACCCGGCTTCGACGGCGTTTTCGGCACCATAAAAGTGTTTCAAAACACCGCAGAACGTTTGCAAACCGCAAACCAGCTCTCGTTATTGTAAAAATCCGCGCGCCGCTGTTTAATAAATTGACAGCCTTTTGACCCGACGGGGTGAGTGTAATGATTATGGCGCTGGTGATCACCGCGACCATCTACGTACAAATGGCACCAGAAGATGAAGCCGCCAACAGTAATGACGACCTTATCGCACTCGCCGCGCACCTGCGTGCCTGGCTAGAGAGCGAAGAGGGGCGGACGCGTATTGGCTTCGGCCGCAGGTACAACTTTATGGCCGAGGTGGTGAAGCTCGACGCCGTCAACTATAACTCCAAGCGCCCGCCGATGCGCGTGCAACTCGAACTCCCTATTGAGCTCGACAGCCGCCACGGCGAAACCGGCGACGCGCTGCAGAAAGTGCTGCGCTACTGGTACGAGACGTACGCGACTGACGTCGCCGATGTGCGTGCGCTCCAGGTGGAAGGCAAGGCGATCGTCGGGCTGGCTTTGAGTTTCGCCAACAAGTTCTCGATTGGTGTCTGGCTGGAACAGCCCGGCGGCGAATCCACGTAAAACGGGGCGCCTCCGGGCGCTTCTATGTATAGTTATAGTATGGAATTAAACAGTGCGCAGCGCCAGGCGGCCGAAGCCGGCGATGGGCCAATCGCGATTATTGCCGGGCCTGGCACGGGCAAAACAAAAACGCTGGTGGCGCGGATTGAGTGGTTGGTTGCGCAGGGCGTGCAGCCTGGTTCGATTTTGGCGCTGACGTTTACTAAAAAGGCCGCCCAAGAAATGAGTGAAAGGCTGGCTTACGACGCGAAGCGAAAAAGTGGGGTGGCAGATGCTGGGGCTTTTCTGCCGGGCGCTCGTCGCCCAGAAGAAAAGACACAGTATCTGACAGGACCCCAGTCCAAACCTTACATCTCAACTTTCCATGCGCTTTGTTTTGATTTGCTCAACGAAAAGTTAGAGAAACCGCCGCAATTTATTGCCGAACCCGCCCGGCTGGCGCTCATAAAAAACCTGCCCAAACCGGCTGCCTTTAAAGGCCTTTCGAGCCGCGAGCTGTCGCTCATTATTTCGCGCGGCAAAAATATGGCCGATGATGCGCCAGAGGTCGCGCGGCTGGTCGGCGCTTACAACGCCGAACTTAAAACACAAAACCTGCACGATTTTGACGACCTGCTTTTGCAAACCCACGACATGTTGCAAAACGACCCCATTTGGCGCGCGTACGTGCAAAAACGTTTTAGCCACATATTGGTGGACGAATTCCAGGATACCAACAACCTGCAGTACCAGCTTTTGCAACTGCTTCGCCAAACCGATAACTTGTTTGTGATTGGCGACCCGCAGCAATCCATTTATGGGTTCCGCGGTGCCGACGGTGACATTTTTGCGCGCTTTGCCCGTGATTTTCCGCAGGCAAAAACAATTGTGCTGCACACAAATTACCGCTCGGCGAGCCAGGTTGTGGCGCTGGCAAACGCAATCTACCCCCAGGCGCCGGCGCTCACGGCGTACAACAAAACGCCCGGCGATGTACGCGCCACCAAAGTGCTCAACGAATACCGTGAAGCCGATTTTGTGCTGCAACAAATACAGCAGGCGATCGGCGGCAGCGATTTGCAGCGCGCCGTCAGCGACGACGACCGTGCCAACCAGCGTACGCTCGCCGATTTCGCCATTTTGTACCGCAGCCGCCTGGCCGCGCGCGTTTTGCAACAGCGTTTGGCAGGTTCCGGCCTGCCGTTTCAGGTGGTTGGCGAAGGCTCGCCCTACGACAAACCATCGGTGCAGGCGCTGGTGCAGCTTATAACACAAGTTGCCTACCCAAAAAAGCCAGGTGTGGTAAAAGGCTTTTCGCCGACGCAAATCGCCAAGCTTTTAGGGCCAATCAACCCCGCGCAAAAACCGCACGATATCGCCGCTGCGCTCGTTACAGCTTTTGCCTTGCCACTTGACGCTGATCTCCGCCAAATGCTCGGCATGTTGGTGCGTTTTACCACCGCCAAACAGGCTGCCGATTATTTTGCCGACATCGCCACCCAAAATTTTTACGACCCGCGCGCCGACGCCATAACGTTGCTCACTATTCATGCATCCAAAGGGTTAGAATTCGCCCACGTGTTTTTAATTGGCGCCGAAGAAGGCATACTACCCAGCGCCCGCGGCACCGAGCCAGAAGAAAAACGGTTATTTTACGTTGCCGCCACCCGCGCCAAACAACAGCTCAGCATTACCGCTGCGGCCTTTCGCCACAACCAAAAAACGCAGCCGTCGCGCTTTATTGCCGAGGCAAGACTGCCGCTGCATGCCGACAACACGTTCGCCAAAGACCAAAAACTGGCGCAAAAACGCCAGGCAAAACGCGCGCAAACCAGTTTGTTTTAGGGAGTGTGCATGCGGGGGCAGGCACACTCCCGGTTGTTCAGCGTCGCCCCTTTACTGCAGCTTTGGGCCTGACCAGCTCGACCCGCACCAAGCCGCGGATACCGAGCCGCCAGGCACAGTGCCGCGGGATGGCACCGAAGTGCGTGACCACATCGGCAATATTGGGTGCGTCTATTTGCATGGCGAGTGCCCAGGCGTCATGCTGCTCGGCCAGCAGAGCCGGGTCGACCTGCCGCCAGCGCATCTGCGGCAGCCTGAGCTCGTGTTTCGAACTCTCCCGAACGAAATACGCCAGCGCCAATTGCAGCTGTCTGGGGTCACGGACTTCTTGCATCGCCACCGTGATGTCGGGTAGCGAGGCCTTGCCGCCGGTAAGGGCGGTCGCCAGTGCCCATAGTTCATCCCTGACGGGTCTGGTAAGCTGTAGAGTTTCCATCATTCCCCTTCGCAGCATGAGTTGACCTATCTTTAATATATAATCTTTTACCTTGCAAACCTATACGTTTGACATGTGTTGGCCATAGGCGTATGGTGGTTTTTTGGAGGTGATGCTCACAAAACTTCGCACATCTTGATTTTGATGCCCTGCGGTAACCCGAAGGGCGTAAAAAAAGGGGAAACGAAGCAAGTGGACAGAACCAAGAGATTCCGTATCGGCATTGCCGTTGCAGCCGCGCTCGCCGTGGTTAGCTTGGCTTTTGGCTTGGGGAGCGCCGGCGGCCCGCAGCCGCAGGCGAATTCCGCAGCCGCCGCCGAGCTCGAAAGCGCGCGTGGCGATTACCAGGTGTCGCGGTCGTACGACCGTGATGGCTGCCCGCCAGTGGCCGAGTGCATCGCGGCAAAGAAGGCAACAGCTGCGGTCACGCCGCTGGTGCCGGTGGTACCCGCCAAGCCGCCGGTGGCCAAGAAGAAGCCACCGGTCAGCCTTGGCAGCGCCCACAACTGCTCCTTCAGGAAGTACGCGATCAACAGG
>CAYTEG010000024.1:0-13457 GCA_964436805.1 uncultured Candidatus Saccharibacteria bacterium | reverse complement strand
GGTTGGAATAGTTGTGTTGCGCTCGATAAGGTTGGTTTTAACACCGCCCATTGTTTCGATGCCGAGGCTCAGCGGGGTGACGTCGAGTAGCAGTACGTCTTTAACGTCGCCGGCCAGCACGCCACCCTGGATCGCGGCGCCCACGGCCACCACTTCGTCTGGGTTTACGCCCTTAAGCGGTTCTTTGCCAAAGATTTTTTTGACTTTTTCGACAACGGCGGGCATGCGGGTCATACCACCAACCAGCACGATTTCGTCGATGTCGCTGGCTTTCAAACCTGCGTCGCTCAAAGCCTTTTCGCACGGCGCGGCAGTTTTTTCGATCAAATCGCCCACTAGTTCTTCTAACTTAGCGCGGGTCATTTTAGTTTCGAAGTGCTTTGGCCCGTCGGCGTCGGCGGTCAAAAACGGCAAGTTAATATCGACTTCGGTGGTGCTTGAAAGCTCTTTTTTAGCTTTTTCGGCTTCGTCTTTTAGGCGCTGCATGGCGGCGTTGTCGCCCTTCAAATCCACGCCGTGCTCTTTTTTAAACTCTTCCATAAAGTAGTTCATAATGCGGTTGTCAAAGTCTTCGCCGCCCAGGTGGGTGTCGCCGTTGGTGCTTTTAACTTCAAAAACGCCGTCGCCGAGTTCCAAAATCGACACGTCGAACGTACCGCCACCAAGGTCGAAGACGGCAATTTTTTCTTCTTTCTTTTTCTCGAGCCCGTAGGCCAGTGCGGCGGCGGTTGGTTCGTTAATAATGCGCTTAACCTCGAGGCCGGCAATTTTACCGGCGTCTTTGGTGGCTTGGCGCTGGCTGTCGTCAAAATAAGCCGGCACGGTAATGACCGCTTCGGTTACTTTTTCGCCCAAGAACGCTTCGGCGTCGGCTTTTAGTTTGGCCAAAATCATGGCCGAAACTTCTTCTGGCGAGTAGTCTTTGTCGCCCATTGTCACTTTTACGCCATCGCCGGACTTAACGATTTTGTACGGGTACAAATCTAAGTCTTTTTGCACTTCGTCGTCGCTAAACTTGCGGCCAATCAGGCGTTTTACGCCGTAAATAGTGTTTTTAGCGTTGGTAACACGCTGGCGCTCGGCGACCTTGCCCACCAGGCGCTGGCCGCCTTTGTTAATCGCGACAACGCTCGAAGTCGTGCGGTTGCCTTCGGCGTTTGCAATAACTTCTGGCTTACCGGCGATCATGTAGGCCATTGCGCTGTTAGTGGTGCCGAGGTCGATGCCAATAATTTTACCCATTTTGTATCCTCTCTTTTTAATAAGGTGTGGTTATGTTCTATGTCTATTTTAGCACTCACTGCCCGTGATTGCTAAGTATTTTTAGCATAAAAAATTAGCACTCTATAGTCAAGAGTGCTAATTTGAATAACGTTTGTTGCTCGCGCAGCCACAGAGGTAACTCTGCGGCTGCGCGAATAGCGGATCAGGCCGTGACTTCGGCGTCGGCGTCCTCTTCGAGGGCGTCGAGCGTGGCGGTCATCAGCTCCGAATCGGTGGGGGTGAGGTTGGCGTCGGCCGGCACCCATACCGGATGCAGGCCATCGAACATGACCACGAACGTCGTCGGGACCTCCTCGTGGATTTTGGCGTAGACCGGACGGCCGTCAGGCAACGAGAACTGGTGGACGAGAACGCCCATAAAGGTGCACGGCGTCGGCACAAACGTGCCTTCCGCGCCCTTCTCCTGCTCTTGTGCCAGATAGGCCGCCAATCTGTCGAACACTGTCTTACCGTCGGCTAAGCTGCCGGTTGCCACTGGTTACTCACCTCTCCAGGGGTTGGATCCTGCCCGTATTGTAGTCTTAAAGTAGTATCAGCGCAACAAATTTAGTTACTAAGCAATAGCCGCGTGCGGTACACCGACTTCACGCACAGCCCAAGCGCCACCACAATATTGGCTGTGTCTGCCGCAAAAAAACCTCTGAGCGTTGCGACATACACAACAAGTATAATCGAGCCAATACCACCCGCGCCGTACAAAACCGCTAGCACCGTATTTGCCGCACGCGACTGCAGCCAGGGGTATTTGCCAACGTTCCGCCGAAAAAACTCAAAAACGGCCATCCATAAATAGGTGCTGGCGGTTAAATACATGGTGCCGATGAGCAAAAATACCAGCAGTCCGGCTTCGTTTTTACTTATAAGCGACCAGTTACTAAACATAAGTGGCAAGACGATTGCGGCCACAACGCCGCTAAAAACGTAATACACCACCGTGCGAATAATGCTTTGTTTAAACGAAAAGCTGCCGTCGGCGATAGCGCGCGATTGGCGGACGATTATTGCGATGCTTACCGCGGGCGGCACCACAAAAAAGGCGACAATAATTGGATGGGCAACAATATTAGCCAGATTGCCATTAAGCACCTCTGTAAATAAAATATCAAACATCGACGAAACAAAAGAAAGCAACCCCGAAACAGCGCCAGCAACCGCCAAAAATATAGCCCAACTTGCGATGTTGTTTATGTTTCGCATGGTTTTAGTATACGCTATAGCGGTTCAAACCGCCGCGGCACCATTGGTGGTGCGCGTAACTTTTACCATGCTCGGGCGGATCACCTGGCCGTGCAAAGTGTAACCGGCGCGCAGCTCTTCGGCCACGATTTCGTGTTCGCCTTCGGAGTTTTCATCCATCATCACGGCGTCGTGGTGAGCCGGGTTAAATGGCGTGCCGGGCTGGGCGGCGATCCGCTGCAAACCGAGGTCGGCTAATGTTTTGTCGAGGTTTTTGCCCACGGCAACCACGCCCTGCGCCCATTTGTTTTCGGCAAGTTCGGCCGGCGCATGGGCTACGGCGCGTTCGATTGTGTCGATCACCGGCAGTAGTTTTAAAATCGTCGCGGCCGACGCGGTTTGCTGCACGTGCTGCTTTTCGAGCTCGACGCGCTTGCGGTAATTTTCGAAATCAGCGCGCTGGCGCTGCAAATCGGCGGTTAGTTCTTGCATGGCTTGGTCATCTTTTTTCTTTGGCATCACAACTCCTATTATAACGAATCTTCGAGCACGCGGCCGGCGTGGCCAACCAGCCCCATGACTTCGCGGTAACTTTGGCGGGTCGGGCCGAGCACGCCGATGTAGCTAAAATCGGAATACGGCGACCGGAACCGGCTAATGATTAAACTGCAGCCGCTGCTTTTGCCGATGGGGTTTTCGCTGCCGATGTACACGTTGAGCGGTTTGTTGGGCACGGCTTCGCGCAGCCAGGGTTCGAGGTTGTCGAGCAGGCGCGCGACTTCGTGGATTGGCCCGCCTTGCATAAATTCGGGCTGGGTAAACAACCGGCCAAAACCGCTTAAATACAGTTGGTCGCCAATGGTCGCTAAGCCCACATTGTTGGTAAGTTCGACCAACATGTCGACGGCCGAACGGATGGCTAAATCGGCACGGCCAGCCTGGGCGATGCGGGTGTTAAGTGCGCGCGACGGGCGGTCGGTGGCTTGTTCTTGCGCCTGGGTAAGTTGGTTAACGTAAAAGCGGTAGCCTTTGTCGGTTGGGATACGGCCGGCGCTGGTGTGTGGCTGGGCAATCATGCCGGCTTCTTCGAGCCGAGCCATTTCGGCGCGGATGGTCGCCGAGCTGACCGCAAACAATTTAGCCAGCGTCACCGAACCAACTGGTACGGCGACTTCGGCGTATTGTTCGATTATAGCGGCAAGTATTTCGGCTTGGCGGTCGGTCATATGCCAATGATAGTGCGGTTGGCACTCAGCAGTCAAGACTGCTAAGCGACTTTGGTATCTGGCGCGTGCTTGCGTAAATACTGTACGGTGTCGTGGTACAGCTCTTCGGCCAGGCGGTGGGCTTTTGTTTCGTCTTCGGCATGGTGCACGCCCTGGCTGGCGATGTCGTCGACGGCCTGTACGGCCGTGGCGAAATCGTCGTTTATGACAAATACAAAAGTCGAATGCGCCAGTGCCAGGCGGAACACTTTGGTGGCTTGTTGCAGGCGGCGGTATAGCTCTTCGGGTTCGAAGTCGCTGCGGCCGCGCATGCGGGCAATCCAGGCGTCAAAGCTAGGCGGCAACATACAAATGGTGATTGCGTTGGGCTTTAGGCGCGCGATATTTATGCCGCCTTCGATGTCGACATCGGTAATCGCGATGCGGCCTTCGCGGTGGGTGCGCTCGATTTCGCGGCCGTTAATGCCCGACACCTGTTGGTTGTGGATAATCTCGGCTTCGACAAAACGCCCGGCATTTATATCGTCGAGCATCGCTTGTTCGTCCCTAAAAAAGTATTCGCGGCCGTCTTGTTCGAGCACGTCGTTGTTTAGGCGCGGCGGCCGGGTGGTATCGGAGATAATAAAGTGGTAACGGCCGGTTTTTACCAGCTCGTTAATAATAGTATTGCGCCCGGTAGCACTGGGCGCAGTTAAGGTGACGAGGGGGGTGTCGGCCATGATGGCAAGGGTTTGGGGGCTGGGTTGGTAACCGTCGAGCGCTGTTTCGAATTCTTGGCGCCTCTCTAAACGCGGCGTTGGGGTTGAACCCGTTGCCGGTTGTTTAAAGAGTTTCGAAAAAATCGCTTTCACCTGGCTGGCCTTTTATGTATTAATAACTATAGCACTTTCAATAAAATGTGTATAGCCGGTGTATGTTTTAGCGCCGGCCGCCGTAGGCCGATGCTCCGTATGCCGATGACGAAACCAGTTTTTGGCTGGTTTGGCTTTGTGGCCGCAACATGCGCACCACGCCGGCCGCGCCAGTTACTACCGCAACGCCAACTGCGACGTGCTTTAAAAAGTCTTTGCGGTTCATCCGCTTATGTAAAATACTATCCAGATTTTTTTGCATTTTTCTACCTCGAACGTTTTTATTTTTTGGGTATTGCTCTTATGATTAACCATGTTCGGTACAATGTCAAGAAGAATGCGCGGCCGGTTTGTAGGCCATAAAGCCATCGATGGTGCGCACCGGCATGCGCATCCGCGGCGCGGTGGCCATAACCGGACGCGGCAGCACTGGCCGGGCGGCTAAAGCCGAGGCTGGGCGGCGAACCACAAAGCCATCAACCGGCCTGGGGCGCGCAGGCTGCATAGGCCGGGCTGGCGCAGCAACCTGCCTTTGCACCGCTGTTGTTGGCTGCACCGGTTGCGGCACAACAGCCGGTTGGATTACAAACGGCTGGCGCGCGCGGCGGCGCCTGTTTTGCAACCACACCAACACCACACCAATCTCGTACATAACAATCATCGGCAGGGCAAATAATACCTGGTTAAGCACATCGGGGGTTGGCGACATAATCGCCGCGGCCAAAAATGACGCCACAATAACATACCGCTGCGATTTGCCAAGGCCGCCCGGTTTAAACGGCGTCATGGTGTTAATAATGCGTAAAAACAGCGGGATCTGAAACAGCAGCGCTGCGCCAAGCAAATACGTCATCACAAACGTCAGGTACGAATCGACGGTCAGCATGGCCTGGATGTTGTTAAGATCCATACCCGTTAAAAAGTGCAGCGCGTTTGGCAGGCTTATAAAATACGCAAAAAGCAAGCCCGCCGCAGCAAGCAGCGTCTACAAGCCCGCGTAAAACAGCGTTGAGCGCCGTAAATGCTGGCCCATCAGCGGCTCGAGGTACCGGTAAATGTGGTACATAATAAACGGCACGGCCGCCATTAGGCCGACATACATACATATTTTAATACTAAAGCTAAAACCCCCAACCGGCGTGAGGTAATAAAGCTGCTGCCCACCCAGCGGCGCCATCAGCGCACCTAATATACCGTCCAAAAACGGATAGGCCGCCGCCGATGCCACCAAAATTACCGCAACTACCCAAAATATACGCCGCCGCAGCTCGTACAAGTGCTCAAGAAATGTTGGCAGTTGGGCTTGGCTGGCGCTGCTAGCTGTTAGCTTCGTTGTTTGCTGCGCGTGCCTTCTTTTCATCCTCGTCACCGTTTAAGCCTTTGCGTAGTTCACGAACCGAACTGCCGGCACTCTTAAAGAGTTCAGGCAACTTCTTGCCGCCAAACAGCAACAATACGATGGCCAGGATGATGAGCAACTCGGGCGCACCAATACCTAAAATTTCCCCAAAATAGGACATGTGTTTTCCTCCACTCACACTTACTTGTACTTATACAGTATACCGTTTACGCTAAAACTGCAAGGCGCAGTTAGTCGCGTTTAAGGAGCACGGTAAAAGCTTCGTTGGGGATTTCGACCCGCCCGAACTTCTTCATGCGCGCTTTGCCGGCTTTTTGCTTAGCCCATAACTTCTTTTTGCGCGAGACGTCGCCGCCGTATAAATGCGCGGTGACGTCCTTTTTCATGGCGCTAATGTCGTCGCGGGCGATGATTTTGCCGCCAATCGCCGCCTGCAACACTACTTGGAACGACTGTTTTGGAATGACTTCTTTTAATTTGCCGGTGATTTCGCGCCCAATGCGCATCGATTCGGAGCGGTGCACCATAAGGCTTAAACTGTCGACGCGCTCGCCGGCGACTAAAAAGTCGAGGCGCACTAAATCTTCGGCGCGGTAGTCGGCCAGTTCGTAGTTAAACGAGCCGTAGCCGCTGGTGAGGCTTTTAAGCTGGTCGTAAAAATCGGTGAGCATGTTGGCGAGCGGCGCCTCAAAGTGTACGATCGCCAGTTGTTCGTCGACGTATTCGACGCGTTTTTGGTGGCCGCGCTGCTGCACGATTAACTGGATGACATTACCAACATAGTCGTTGGGGCAGGCGACTTCGCCCTTAATCCAGGGCTCGCGTATTTCACGGATTTTGGCCACATCGGGCAGGTCGGCGGCATTTTTTATGTTTGTGGTGTCGCCGTTCATTAAAATAATGTCGTAGTCGGTGGAGGGGTTGGTGACGATTAGCTCGAGGTTGTATTCGCGCTCCAACCGCTCGCGCACGATGTCCATGTGCAGCAAACCCAAAAAGCCAACGCGAAAACCATACCCCAAAACCTGGCTGTTTTCGGGCTGGTATTGCAGCGCCGCGTCGTTGAGCGTCAGTTTTGCCAGCGCATCTTTAAGCGCCGGATATTCTTCGTTCGAACTGGGGAACACGCCGGCGTACACAAACGGTTTTGCCACCTGGTAGCCAGGTAGCGCCTGCGCCGCTGGCTGCTTGGCAAGCGTTACCGTGTCGCCTACCCGCGCCTGCGCTACGGTTTTAAAGTTGGTTACAATATAGCCAATTTGGCCGGTCGAGAGCGCCGGGTCGGGCTTCATTACCGGAGTAACGTGGCCGATTTCGAGCGCCAAACCATCAGATTCTGCGGCCATCATACGAATATGGTCGTTTTTGGCTAAGCGCCCGTCCATAATGCGCACGTACAGCACGACGCCGCGGTAATCGTCGTAAATCGAATCAAACACCAACGCCCGCAGCGGCTCGTTCGCCTCGCCTTTTGGCGGTTTGCCAACCTCGACAATGCGCTGCAACACTTGATCGACATTAAGGCCGGTTTTGGCCGAAACCTCTAAAATTTCTTCGCGCTTGCAGCCAAGCAGCTTTATAATTTCGGCCGAAACGCGCTCGACATCGGCCGCGGGAAGGTCGATTTTGTTAAGCACCGGGATAATCGTTAAATCGGCGGCGATCGCCATGTACACGTTGGCCAGCGTTTGCGCCTGGATGCCCTGGCTGGCGTCGACCACCAGCAGCGCGGTTTCGCAGGCCTCGAGGCTGCGCGAGACTTCGTAGCTAAAATCGACGTGGCCGGGGGTGTCGATCAAGTTTAATTCGTACTCTTTATACTGCATGCGCACCGGCTGCAGCTTAATCGTAATCCCCTTTTCGCGCTCGAGATCCATGCTGTCGAGCAGCTGCGCCTTCATGTCGCGCTTAAGCACGGTGCCGGTCATCTCGAGCAAACGGTCGGCAAGCGTCGACTTGCCGTGGTCGATGTGGGCGATGATACAAAAATTGCGGATATTGTGTTGCATTAGCTTACTGGTTTGATGCGGCTAAAAATGAGCTTTTTGAGGCGGTCGAGCACAGGATCGGCTTCTTCGATGCGCAGCATTTTGCTAAATAGCAGGTACGACGCGAAGCTTACGGCCACAATAAGCGCAAATGGCGGCAGCAGGCTAAACATGCTGTCACCGAAGGCCGTCAGGTTAAAGGTTTTGATCATAATATAGGTTACCACAAACATCAAGCCGGTGGCAGAGATCATGCGCAAAATGCCATGTACAAATTTGGCGTTAAACACGTTTTTAATGCGGCGCTGCATAATCGAAAACAAAATTAACACTTCTACCACCGACACAATCGACTGCGCGGCGGCCAGGCCAAACACGCCAAGCCCGGTTTGGAACACAAAATAAACAGCCAGCACAATATTAAGCAAAATTGTGCCGATCGAAATATACAGCGGAGTGCGCGTATCTTGCTGCGCGTAAAAACTGCGGCTGGCCATGTGGTAAATGCTGCGGAACAAAATCGCCACGGCAAGCACGCTTAAAATACCGGCGATGTGGTTGTCGCCGCCGACTTTTAAGAAACTTACAATGTAGCCACGCCCCAAAAAGGTAATGGCCGTCACCGGTAGCGCCAGCCAAATAATGACGCGCAGTAATATTTGCAGCTCTTTGCGGAACAAATCTTTGCGCCCTTGGGCCAGCCGTTCGGTCATTTTGGGGAAGGCCGCGGTCGAAATCGCCACACCAATCAGGTTAATTGGCACCATGTGCAGAGTGGTCGCGACGTTGTACGCGGCGATTGAGCCCGATTTAAGCCACGACGCCAGGTTAATCTCGACCAAGTTATTAAAGTAGTCGATACCTTGGTCGAACGACCGCGCCGGCAGCAGCTTAAGCACCTGGCGAAAGCCAATGTTTTGCCAAAAAATCCTAAATTGGTAAGTAAAGTTCATGCCGATCATGCCGATACTACTGGTAATGAGCTGCAAAATCGAACCCAACACAACGCCAAGCGCAACGCCCATAATGCCACCGTCGAAGATGGTGATGCCAAAAAGGCTGAGCTTGTTGGTTAAAAACAAAATGCCAAAAATAATGCCGATGTTGTATACCATCGGCGCCAGGGCGAAAAAGAAAAACCGGCCGGCGGCGAGCTGCATACTGGCCAGCACGGTCGAAATCGAAAACAAAAACGGGTTAATGGCAATCACGCGCATCAGCGAAACCGCCAAGCCGTGCGTGTCTTCGTTAAAACCGGGGCCGACAACGTAGGTTACCAGCGGCTCGGCGAAAATAATAATCAAAATGCTCACAAAAAACGTGGCGACCGCAAACATGTTAAGCAGGCTCGAGCAAAGCTCCCAGGCGGATTTTGTGTTGCCAGTGGCCAACCGCTGGTTAAGCACCGGTATAAGTGTGACGCTCAGCGCGCCCGAAACAAGCAAAAAGAACATAAAGTCGGGGATCGTAAAGGCGGCTTTGTAGGCGTCGATGCCCTGCGGGTAGGTGTCGTAGTAATAACTCAGCAATAGTTTTTCGCGGTACAACCCAAGCAAACTCGAAACCAAGGTCGAAGCGGCCAGGAGTGATGCGGCCGTCCCAACAGTCAGGCGGCCTTGTGCGCGGGCGAAAAAGCGTTTTACCATGCAATAATATAGGGGTTGTTTGTTGCAATTATAGCAGAGAAACGGCAAATGGCCCTATGCGGATCGGCCGCAGAGCGGAACCCAGGGGTGCCGCTCTGCGAACCGAAACGACAGATCTCGCGTTACTTGTTAGGCATGAACGCCACAACAAAGCAGTCGTCGGGGATGACCACGCCTTCTTTGGGCACAGCCTCGACGGTCAGCGCCAGGCCAGAATGCCCGGCCGCCGCCTGGGCGTACGAACACACCGGCCGCCAATTGCGAATCCCGTGCTCAACGTAGTGCCGGTCGATGACGCTGATCGGCGTTTCGCTCGGCAGCGCGGCACCGTTCACGTTCAGCAACAGCGGCGGCACGTCGCCATTTGGCAGTACAAATGCCAGCCGCATGCCCGGCAAAATGTTCCCCAACTCCAAACCCTGCACCACAACGTTTTCGGCTTGCAGGCCGAACGGTACGTGGGTGTCGGTTTTGGGCAGGCGCATCGTGTTGGCGATCACCGCTGAGTCTTCGAGCGACACCAACCGCACCTGCCAGGTGTTGTTCTTTGTCGACACGTTGGGCACCAGGCTGCGGACAATCCGGTCGCCCGCGCGCACCCTGGCCGACTGGCCGCGGTGCGCGTCGCCCACAATGCCATCACGCATAATGGTGATGCTGTCTTGCCGGTAGCTCATCTGGCCGCGGGCAACCGCGAGGCCAACTACCCTGCCGGCTGCGACGCACTCGTTAATGCTGAGCAGGGTTTCCTCGTTGTCGGCTGCGCGCCTGCGGTTAAGCATCACCTCCATTACGCGCATCATTGCCCCGTCTTGCGATGTGACAAGATGTTGAGCCATGCGACCCCAATCGTCGTTTTTTCCACCTCGGTGGAGCACCACTAACTATACGGCGCGCAGCCAGCGGCTGTCAAAAACTTTAGTACAAGGCGGCTGCTTTTGGCAGTTTTGCGTCGGCCAGCAATTTTTTAACTTCGGGGCCTTCGATGGTTTCTTCTTTGAGTAGCGCGTCGGCCAGTTTTTTAAGCGGCACCGGGTTGGCGCGGATGATCGCTTCGGCGCGTTTAGCTGCCTCGCGGATAAGGTTTTGTACTTCGGCGTCGATCTCTTTGGCAGTTTCTTCGGAGTACGGCCGTTCGTGCACCATGCGGTCAAACATCATGCCGCCGTTGTCTTCGTGGAAGACGAGGTCGCGCAGGCCGGCGCTCATGCCTTGTTCGATCACCATGTCGCGGGCAATGTTCGTAGCGGCACGCAGGTCGCTGCCGGCGCCGGTGGTAATGCGGTCTTCGCCGTATTTTACTTTTTCGGCGATGCGGCCGCCCAGGCTGCGGGCGAGCATGTCTTTAAATTCGACGACGCTGGTGTAATTGCGGTCTTCGGGAGGCAAGAACCATGTCACGCCGCCGGTGCCGCCACGCGGGATGATGGTGACTTTGTGTACTGGGTCGCTATCGGGCAATACATGGCCAACAATGGCGTGGCCGGCTTCGTGGTAGGCCGTTAGTTCTTTTTCGGCTTCGTTCATTACCTTTGTTTTGCGTTCGGGGCCAATCGCCACTTTTTCAAACGCTTCTACCACATCTTTGTTATTGATTTGCTTGCGGTTGTGGCGGGCGGCGATAATTGCGGCTTCGTTGGCCATATTGGCGAGGTCAGCGCCAGATGAGCCGGCGGTTTTGGCAGCCAGCGCATCGAGGTCGACGCCGTCTTCGGTTGGTTTGTTTGCGAAGTGGACTTTTAAAATCGCCAAACGGTCGGGGCGTTCTGGCAGCGTAATTTGTACGCGGCGGTCAAATCGGCCAGGGCGCAAAAGCGCAGGGTCGAGCACGTCTGAGCGGTTGGTTGCGGCCAAAACAATCACGTTGGTGTCTTGTTCGAAGCCGTCCATTTCGACCAAAATTTGGTTAAGGGTTTGCTCGCGTTCGTCGTGCCCACCACCCATGCCACTGCCACGGCGGCGGCCAACGGCGTCGATTTCGTCGATGAAAATAATGCACGGGGCGTTCTTTTTGGCTTTTGCAAATAAATCGCGCACGCGGCTGGCACCAACGCCCACAAACATTTCGACAAATTCTGAACCGCTAATACTAAAGAATGGCACGCCAGCTTCGCCAGCCACCGCACGGGCGAGCATTGTTTTACCAGTGCCCGGAGGCCCCACCAACAACACGCCTTTTGGAATCTTTGCCCCGACTTCTTTAAACTTTTTAGGGTGCTTCAAAAAGTCGACGACTTCTACCAAATCTTCTTTGGCCTCGTTGTTGCCGGCGACGTCTTTAAAAATGACTTTGTCTTTTTCGTTGCCATACAAGCGGGCTTTGCTGCGACCAAAGCCGAGCGCCTGGTTACTTTGCCCCTGTGCCTGGCGGAACATCAAAAAGAAGAAACCGCCAAATAGCAGCACTGGCACCAAAATGGTGGCGATATTCCAAAGGGTGTTGCCTGTTTCGGATGGCTTTTTAACCGCGACTTCGGCTTTGGCGTCTTTGTTTAGGCCTTGTTCGTAAATGCTGCTGCCGGCTTCTTTATATGAACGCTCGGTCGGTTGGCTTTGGCCTTTTGGCGTAATGGTCAGTTGGTCGCCTTCGATTTCGATTTTGGCGATCTCGCCGGCGTTGGCGCGGCTTGTAACGTCGCTAAACGACACGTCTTTAAGGGTTTGCTGCGGGCTGTAGACCGCCCACAAGGTAAGCGCAATCACGACGATCACGCCCCAAAATAAGGTTAAGCGCATTGCTTTGGATGGCTGGGTAGGTTTCACTATGTAAAAATCCTTAGAAGGTTATTGCTTATTTAAGCTTACCATGGGGGTACGGGGCTCGACAACGACATTAGCACTCTCGGCTCTTAATTGCCAATTTGCGCTGAGCTGCATCACCTTATGCGGCCGCGCGACTTTTGTAAAAAGTACAGCAGATTCGGCCAACGCGCGCTCGAGTGAGTTGCCGGTGGTGCGGCGAAAAGCCTGCTGTAATAGCTCGTAACCAACAATTTGCGGCGCCATAATAATAAGGTGGCGCGGCAGGCTAAGCGTGGTGTTGTTAAAAACAGTATTGGTGTCAAGCCATTTTGTAAGGCCAACTTCGATTTTTTTGCGCACCTCTTGCTGGTTGCGAATTTGTTGCAAAATACTATCGCGCCAACCATCACTTTTTTGGTCGAGCATTGGCACGAGCGTACGGCGGATGTAATTACGGGTGTAGGTTTCGTCGGTATTTGTACTGTCTTCGCGCCACGCAATATTGTGTTTACGGGCGTAGCCTAATATGTCGCTTTTAGTAAGGTTTACCAGTGGTCGTAGTAATGTTTTGTCGCCAACAAAAGGCGCTAATCCCCGCCAGCCGGTGCCGCGCATAATTGCGAGTAGTGCTGTTTCGATAAGGTCGTCCTGGTGGTGTGCCAGCACAATGCCGCGCGCGTTATGCTTTTTGCTACATTGTTGCAAAAAATCGTATCGGGCACGCCGCGCCTGCTCTTCGCTCGGGTGCTTACCGAGTTGTAGTTTGGTTGTTTCGAAATCCAAACCATATTTTTTAGCCGCCTCGGCCACCGACTGTTCGTCGAGCGGCGCATCTGCCCGCACCCCGTGGTTTACATGCGCCACCACCAAATGCAAACCGAGCTGCTTTTGCAGCATATCTAAAAGCACCATCGAATCCACACCGCCCGACACAGCCACAATATATGTTCCCGGCGCAATACTAGCCATATCTGTTACAGTTTACACTAATCTGTTAAAATTGTGGTACGCGCCCGTAGCTCAGTGGATTAGAGCATTTGGCTTCGAACCAAAAGGCCGCAAGTTCGAATCTTGCCGGGCGTACCAGATACTCCGAAATTATGTACTATTTTTAAGTAACGCCCCCAGGTCGCGTTGCAACAGCGCAGCGTTTACAAAAACAATACTTTTTATACCCGCCGCTT
>CAYTEG010000023.1:0-13695 GCA_964436805.1 uncultured Candidatus Saccharibacteria bacterium | reverse complement strand
CTAGCTGGCGCGTTCAAAGAGCCAGTGCTATTAGTGGTAAGTGGCAAGGTGTTTGCCGCAACAACAGCGTCGAATCGACCTGCGACACCGGCGTCACCGTGGCGCTCGGCACTTGGTACAGGCTTACGGTCATGGTAAACGCTGCCGGCACCGCCACCGACTTCCAGGTTAATGGCGCCGGCAACTGCCAAGTCGCCGCAAATATCCCAACAGCCACCGGCCGCGAGACCAACTGGGGGATCGTGCTCAAAAAAGACGGCTCAGGCACCGCCAGCCGGGTAGCTGATATCGACTACATGGAAGTGCAGTCGCAGCTAACAACGCCTCGGTAATTACTGGACGGTTCGTAACTCTGCCCAACTTGTGGTATATGCCGGGCTGCGCAGCTCGCGTTTGCTGCGCCATTTTTGGTTTTCGGGGTGTTCGGCGGCGTGGCGCACAAGGCGGGTGCGGTAGCGCGTGTTTAGCTCGTCGACAGTTTGCATTAATTGGGCGGTGCGGTCAATTTTTGCCGGGGCGTCGGTAAAAGTAAGTTGGCGGGCAGTTTGCGGGTGTAAATCAAACAGCACCACGCCGGCTTTTTTGTAGCCAAAGTCGGGGTCGTAGACTTGCTGCAGGTTTTGTAAGGCGGCGGCGATAATCGCGCCGGTGTCGGCGCTGGCCGGGTGCAGTTTGGTAACCTGCGAGCTGCCGCGCTGGACTTCGGCGTGTTTAGAGGTGCGCAGATACGTCATGACTGCTTTTGCCAGCTCGCCCTGGGCGCGTAATTTGGCCGCGGCCTGGGCGGCAAAGGTGGCGACCGCGCCTTCTATTTCGTAATAATTGCGGATGGTGTGGCCAAAACTGCGGGTGCGCATGATTGATTTTTGCGGCTCGCCGGTTTGTTCGAACGCGTAGCAGCTTTCGCCGCGCAGCTCGCGCACCGTTTTGAGCCCGCGGATGCTTAAATTGTGCAGCACCCAATTATCGCTGGCTAAACTGAGGTCGTACCCGTTTTTTACGCCGCGGCCGCGCAGTTTTGGCGCGGTTCGCCAGCCCACGCCCCACACGTCGCCGATTGGCAGCCACTGTAAAAGTGCAATCCTTTTGGCGTCGTCGCCGGCCACGCTGTACGCGCCCATGCCAGGGTCTGTCTTTTTAACAAAGTCGGCCGCCGCTTTGGCCAGCGTTTTGCTGGGCGCAATGCCAATCGACACCGGGATGCCGGTGTGCTGCAAAATTTTGGCGCGCAGTTCCCTGCCCCACTGTTCGTAATCGGTAATTGGCAGGTGTGAAAGTTCTAAAAACGACTCGTCGACCGAATATACTTCAACATCTGGACAGGCCTGCTTTAACATTTGCACCACGCGCTGCGAAAAATCGCCATACAGCGGAAAGTTGCCCGAAAATAACGCGACATTGTTCTTTTTTAACACGTCGCGCACCTCAAAATACGGCACACCCATTGGCACGCCCATCGCTTTTACCTCGTTGCTGCGCGCCACAATGCAGCCGTCGTTGTTGCTGAGCACGGCCACGGGCTTGTCCCACAAATCCGGCCGAAACACCCGTTCGCAGCTAACAAAGAAGTTGTTGCAGTCGACAAGCGCAAAAACGGGCTGTGTCATGACTACCAGGCGGCAACAACGTTGGCCATTATTACAGCTCCCACACCTGTTTTGGTTCTTTAGGGGAGTTTTGCGTGTCGAATATTTGGATGCGCCGCGGCGTCAAGCGATATGGCTTAAAACCATTTGTGCCATTAAGCACCCCTTGTACAAACGCCGGTTCACGCTTGTGGCGCTCGGCAAAGTTGCGCACGACGGCTTCAATCTCGGCTTTGTCGCTCATTTGCTCGGCGTCGCCTTCGATCTGTACGCCAATCACCGGCCATTCTGTTTTAATCGCCATCGCAACTGCTACGTGCGGGTTTTGGGCGACTTCCTGGCTGTGGCGAGTTTCGTCTTTGCTAAACCAATAAATGTTTGTGTTATCGTCGTAGGCAAAATGCACGGTGCACGCCCACGGCTGGTTATTAACAGAGGTAGCCAGCTGCATCACCTCTACTTTTGCAATGTGTTCGCGGATGAGTTTTTGTAAGTCCATATACTAATTATACCCTCGTTTTATGGATTATATAGGTTACGACGCCCCAAAGTTGGGCGTCTAAGGCTTCGTGCAGCGCGATTGGTGCGTAGTCGGGGTTAGCAGCGACCAGCCAGGCTTTTTGGCCATCGCGCTTAAGGTGTTTTAGGGTAAAATCGCCATCCACCGCCGCCACTACGATGTCGCCGTTTTTAGGGTTGAGCGACTTGTCGACGACCACAATATCGCCCTCCACAATGCCGGCGCCGACCATCGAATCGCCCTCGACCCGCAAATAATAGGTGCTGATTGGGTGTTTCACCACTAATTCGTTTAAGTCGAGCGCCACGCCGCGGGCATCGTCGGCCGGGTTTGGAAAGCCAGCCCGAACAGGGGTGGTCATAATCTTTGCAAACACTGTCAAGCCCTTTTTTGTCATATTTTCATTATAGCGCAAACAGAGGTGAATCTGTGGAAAAACCACCATAAAAACATAACCACAGTTGACATCCTGTAAAATTAGTGTTAATATACCTAAGAATATTATTGGTGTAACGGAGGTTCCAGCGTGAAACAACTACGCAATCTTCTACGTCCTAAAGTAATTATTAGCGGTTTAGTCGCTGCTTTTATAATTGCCACCGGCGTATTAACCGGCCCAAACAGCGCGACCGCTAGCGCCTGCCCTGGCCACGACGACGATACTAACGCCATCATTCGCTGCGGTTTTAACAACCTCACCGAATTCGGCACTAAATTTGCCCAGGATCCTCATCACGACCTGGCTGGCTTGTACGGCGCATTTATGCCGAGCAAAACATTCGACGTAAACAGCTTTAAACAAAACGCTGTGCACATTACCGCTTACAAAAACAGCGGCGAAATCAAGCTCGACAACGGTGACGTTGTTGCCACAAACGCATTTAGCCTTGGCCGCGAAAACCACGGCGCAAACCGTAAGTCGATCAGCATTGCTGGCCACACTTACTACTACAGCCCCATTAAAGACAGCTTTGCTTCTGCTTCGCTCGACGGTTACGGCATCGTAAACGACGACCACAGCGTTACGCTTGGCATCTTAAAAGCCTGTGGCAACTTAGCTTGGGGCAACAGCCCAGGCTACAAATGCGACACACTTAAGCAAACAAAAGTGAGCGACACCCAGTACAAGTACTCGGTGACTACTCCTTACACCAAAAACGGCGCTACTGTTAGCAAAGTCGTCATCGACTTTGGCGACGGCAAGAGCCAAACTATCACCAGCAACTTTACCCAAGAAGTCAGCCACACCTACGCGCCTGGCAAATACACTGCACGCGCAACTGTTTACTTTATGGTCAACGGCAAAGAAAAAAGCGACACCCGCGTAAACTGCACCAAGCCAGTCGACGTTCCACAGCCACCAAAACCTGTGTTTTACTGCACAAACCTGGTTGCTAAACAAGTTGCTGGCAGCCGCACCAAGTTTACCTTTACGGCAACTGCGTTTGTCGACAAAGGCGCTGCCCTGCAAAGCGGTACGTTTAAGTTCGACGATGGCAAAACCGCAACCGCCAACGCTGTTGGCAACACGGTGACTACCACTTACGAATACGCAAAAGTAGGTAACCACACCACGACCGTCGACCTTACCTTTAACGTTGGTAAAGACAACGGCAACGCAAAGTGTAAAGTGGTGACCACCACAACTGCCGAAACCTGCAAAGACACGCCAAACAAGCCAGAGTGCCAAACGTGCGAAAACACGCCAACCAAACCTGGCTGCCAAACTTGCGCGAACACTCCAAGCCTGCCCGAGTGCAAACCTCCTAAAGAAGATTGCACCACCAACCCAGAAAAGGCTGAGTGTAAAGAAATCCCAAGCACCGGCCCCGAAGAAGTTGTTGGAACCGTACTCGGCCTTGGTAGCCTTACCGGCGCCGGCATGTACTACAAAGCTTCTCGCCGCAACCTGCTTGATCGCATCTTTAAGCGATAATTAGCCTAAAAGCGACTGACCGCTCAAAACCTAACCGCCCCTAACCTGGGGCGGTTTTGGTATAATAAAAGTAATGAGCAAAAAGCCCAAAAAACGCAACAAGCAGTACACCGGCAAAGACGCCGCGGTTAAGCCAACCGTGCACCACTACCAGGCCGTGGTGCGCTCGCCTATGGCCGAGTGGTGGCATGACCACAAACGCGCGGTAAAACTTACCAGTATGATCGGTGGGGGTGGGATTGTGTTTATTTACCTGATGTACGAATTTTTAATGATCTTGTTTTAGTGGGAGCTTAAACCCAAACGTACTACCCTTATTCTCTTTTGTCTCAAAAATAATGCTGCCATTATGTGCGGCCACCACTTTTTTGGCCATGTACAGGCCAATGCCGGTGCCGTCTGGCCGCACTTTGCGGGCGTTGGTGGCGCGGTAAAATTTGCTAAACAGGCGGTGGCGTTCGCTGGCTGGCACGCCAATGCCGGTGTCGTGCACGGCCAGGGTTACGTCGCGCAGGCCGGCCGTAAGCGCAATCGTCACGGCGCTGTTTGGCTTGGAGTAAAAAATCGCGTTATCTATAAAGTTCATTACCACCTGGCGCATTTTGCCGTCGTCCAAACTAAGCTCGGGGAACTGCACCGGTTCGTGGTACACCAGCGTAATATCGCGCCGCGCGGCTGTGGCCTGTAGTTGCTCGACTTCTTCGCGCACCAAATGCGCCAGGTTAACCGGCGCGGCCTCGACCATAAACTTACCGGTCTGCAGGCGCGACACGTTTAAAAAGTCGCCAATTAGGTATACCATACGCTGCGAACTGCTGTAAGCTTCTTCGAGCAGCTTGCGTTGGTCGTCGCTTATTTTGCCGGCGTCGCCCTCGAGCACCATCGACAAATAACCTTTTACGCTGGTGAGCGGCGTGCGCAACTGGTGGCTGGCCATGCTTATAAATTCGTCTTTGGCTTCGTCGAGTTTATGCAGCTTGCGGTTGCTTTCGCGCAGCTGACTGGTGGCGTCGTCGACTTCTTCTTTAAGCGTGACGTTAAAGCGCGAGATTTCTTCGAACCGCAGCGCATTTTGCACGGCCACGGCAAGTTCGTCGGCAAAAATGCGTACTAAGTCGATATCTTGCCCGTTAAAGGCGTCACCGCTGGCTTTGTAGCCAACCAAAACGTAGCCGACGGTGGCATTAGAGGTGACGAGCGGCATGGCAATCGCCACGCCAGCCGCACTGAGCGCTTCGTGCATGGGGCCGCCGTGCTCGGCGAGGTCGTCGGTTACCAACAAATTGGTGTGTTTGCGGCGCAACTGCGCCACCAGTTCGTCGGTGCGTTTGAGCTGTTTGCCCATTGCCACGGCGCGCACATGCTGGTGGTCTTTTACCAGCACCACCTCAATCCCGGCTGGCTTGGTGGCGTTACCAAGCAGCTGCATACTGTGGCGCAGCAACCGCGCAACGTCGACTTCGTGCACCAAAAGCGTGCCGAGTTGGTCGAGCACTTGCTGGGTGTCGTAGGCATTTTTGTAAAAAATGGCGCGGGTAGCGCGGTCAAAAAACCGTTTTATTGGCTGGAACGTCAGCGCCATCAACACCGCCATGGCCGTGTACAAAACCGGCTGGTTGTTGCCAAATAAATTGCCGAGTAGCGGCACTGCCACCACAAAAGCGGCGAACGCAAACAATACGGCAACCGTCAGCACTGTAAACGAATACGTCGCGACGCGCACAATTGCCGCGCGCAGGTCGAACAGCCGTTGGCGGATAATCGCATACGCCGACGCCCCAACAAACAAAATACTAAACGCTGGCCCCAGTTGCACAAAATGGTAATCGCCCAAAATAGGCAGCGCCAGGTTAAACAGCACGCCGCCGATAATCCCGCCGAGCAGGCCAGCCAGCACCGTGCCCAACTGCCGCCGCCGCTGGCCGCGCGCGTGCCGCCGGTTGCGAATAAGCAGCCAAATACCGCTAATAAAAAACCCGGCCAAGCCCACGGCATAGCCCAAAATAAACGGCGTGGTGGTGATCGCCTGGTTGCTCACCCCCGTGGCGAGCAAATCCGGCACGCCCGCCGCCACCACAAAAATAATGCTTACCCACTGCAGTGTGCGTTGGGCGCGCAGCGTCACCTCGCTTAAATCGGCGACAAAAAAGAAGAAGCTGGCAGCCGCGGCAGCCGCAAAAGCATAGGCGGCCAGGGCGATAATGTAGGCCATTTGGTCGTCGGTGGTTTGGGCAAACACGGCGTTGGCGATAATCCACAAGCCAATGCTGAGCGAAAGTATCAAAAATAAGCGGTGCGACCGGTTTTGCGGGTTACGCAAAAATACCAAAAAGCCAAGAAACCCTGCCAATGCGGTGATCGCATACAGTATTAGGCTTACAATGCTCATGCTTACTAGCTTACACTACTTCCGCCGGATTGGCGCGTGGCGCCGCGCGAATATCCGCGTTCGACAAGCTGCGCCACAATTGGCTGGCCGTTTTTAAGCTGTTCGTAGGCGGCCGGAGCAGACGTCCAGGCAAAATAGCTTTCGCCGGCGTCGCTGTAGCCAATCCGCCCCTTGGCGAGCATGGTGTATTGGATGCCAAGGCGGTCTAAAAAGCGCTTTGTTTCGCGGTTGGTGGTGAAAATCCAAAAGGCGTCGGGGCCGGTGTGTTTCATGGCGGCGCCGAGTGTTATCAAAAGCGCCACATAGGTGGCGCGCTTAGTCTTTGGTGAGCGTTCGGCTTGCAACGACATGGCGGTGACCAAGCGGGTTAAATCCCACAAGTGGCCTTTTTGCGCGGCCTTTTTTAATATGGCGACGTCTTGTTTGTGGCGCACCAAATCGGCGACGATTTTGCGCTTGTCGACGGCGTGCGTCCACATCGAAAGGCTTAACGTTTCATCAAAATCGCGTACTTGGGTTAAGCGCAAGCCGGCGCTTAAATGGGTGCGGCCAAAGCCAGAACGTTGCAAAGCTAAAAAATAATTAGTGTGGGAATTTTGGTCGTACGGATCGATATCGACGCCGGTTTCGTCGAGTGGCCAATGATGCATTTTGCCATACGCCGTGCGCATTGCCACGTAATCGCCAACCAGGCTGTTTTTACGGCGCAAGGCACTTTTTGACGGCTTCGACACAGCGGTGACGCTTATCTTATCAGCAATACGTTCGGCCATCCAGCTTTGGAGGTAGTTCACTTTTGCCGCCTTATAATAACGCGCTGCACTTTATTTGTGCGCGTTCTTGTTTCATACTACAACGTAAAGGGAGAGAAATCCATATGATCCGTACCAAAAACGCGCTTATGCTGCCCAGCGGCCTCGCGATTGCCTTTTGCCAGGAACTCTCGGCCATCGCCTGCCGCACCTGGCTTAAGCTGAGCGGCGGCTACACTGCGCACACCAGCCAACTGCCAACACTTAGCCACCAAAAACGTTACGTCATTGCCGGCAACCACCAAAGTATGCTCGACCCGTTCGCGATTTTTGCGCTGCTGCCGTTTCGCCAGCGGCTGCGCTTTTTGCCACTCAAATTTATGACCGTGCCAAGCATGTACCACCGCTGGTATTTAAAGCCATTTATGTACCTGCTGGGCTGTTACCCGGCGCATATTCGCGACCGCAACCACCATACTTACGGCGTCGAGGGCACCATTAAACTGCTGCGTTATGGCTACAATATTTGCATTTTCCCCGAAGGCACGCGCACGCTGCAAAAAGATTCCGACCCAAAATACGGGATTGTCAAAATACTGCAAGAATCGCCCGACGTTACGCTGTTACTCGCGCATCTTGAGTGGGCGTTTACCCCGCGCGGCAAAAAATATTTGACGCTCAAAATCGCGCCGGCGCCAAAAAACCTCGACAAAACAAACCCCAAAGTGATTATGAATGCCATTTATGTGGTATAATGCAAACATGAGCATGACCACCCCGACTGCCAAAATTGCCATCATCGAAGACGACATTGTTATTGCCCAAATGTACCGCATGAAGTTCGAAGCCGAAGGCTTTACGGTCGAAACCGCCGAAAACGGCAAAACCGGCGTCGAACTTGCCGAAAAAATGCGCCCCGATATTATTTTGCTCGATATTCGCATGCCACAAATGAACGGCGACGAAGCGCTTAAAAAAATTCGCGCTGCCGACTGGGGTAAAAAAATCCCGGTGCTGGTGCTGACCAACCTCGGCGAAGAAGAAGCGCCGCCAACGTTAAAGGCGCTCGGGATTCACTCTTATATTGTAAAAGCCGATTTTACGCCGCGGCAGGTGACCGAACGGGTTAAGCAAGCGCTGGCCGAAATTAATAATTAAAAAGTAAAGGTAGCAGCACACCTTCCTCCAGCAAACATCCCATTTCCTGGGCGAACGAAGTGAGCTGATTTGCGAACGGAGAGTTTCGCGGGAGGAAGGTGTGCTGCTACCTTTACTTTTTTCTTTAACGAGTTCCGCAGCCCGGCAAACTACACAAAACGTAACTGCTTGTTACTTTTTTATTGTTAATTGCGCGGCGCGGATGACGTTGTCAAACAAGGCGCACACGGTGAGCGGCCCAACGCCGCCACGTACAGGAGTCATGGTTAAATCGGTGCGTTCGCGGGCGGCAGGGTCGACGTCGCCGACCAGGCCGTTTTTATCGGTCGAAACGCCGGCGTCTACGACAACCGCGCCAATTTTGAGCCAATCAGCCTTTATTAAACCAGGCACGCCCGTTGCAGTAATTACAACGTCTGCGTTGCGGATCGTGGTTGGCAAATCGTCGGTCGAGCGGTCGGCAATGGTGACGGTTAGGCCAGAAGCCCGCATCATCCGCACCAGCGGCGCCCCAACGAGCCTCCCCTGCCCTACCACCACAATATTTTTGCCGCGCAGCTCAATGTTGTAGCCAGCCAGCAACCACATAATCGCGGTTGGCGTGGGCGCGTCGAGTTGGGCGTTGGTATGCAAGCCGTCAACATCTTTGGCAAGCGCGACTAAATCTAAAACCTCAACTGTTTGCGACGGGTCAGGAATCGGCAACTGCACAATTATGCCATGTACGGCTGGGTCGTCGTTGAGGCGCGCAATTAAGGCTGGCGCCTCTTGCTGCGTAATGGTGTGCACGTCGACGTCGACCAAAATATCGGCGCCGTATTCGCGCTTTATTTTCATGTAGCTGTCGACGACCGGCGCGGGGTTGGTGCGCACAATCGCAAGCTTGGGGTTTACCCGGTGGGCTTGGCGCAGCGCGCGCACCTGGGCGGCTTGGCGCTCTTTAATAAAATCGGCAATTTCTTGCCCGTTAAGCATTCTCATGGGGTTATTTTACCACGCCACCCCTATTTTTTGTGCTTGGCGATGATTTTTTGGTAGCGGTCGATGTAATCTTTGGCAATGGTGCGCGCCGAAAATTTGTTTTCGACCGACGCGCGGCAGGCGGCTGGGTCGATTTCGTCGACTCTTTGCATGTATTTTTTAAACTCGGCGTTGCTGCGCGCCAAAAAACCGTTGACGCCGTGCTGGATAATTTCGGGCATGGCGCCGCGAGCCATTGCTACCACTGGCGTGCCACAGGCCAGCGCCTCGACCGTTGTAACGCCAAACGGCTCGTCCCACTGGATTGGCGCCAAAAGCGCCTTGGCGCGCGATATAAACTGTTTTTTGGTATCGCCGGCGACTTCACCAATGTTTTCGATTAAACCATCTAAATATGGGAATATTTTGTCGCTAAAGTACCGAAAATCGGTCATGCCACGGTAAGGGCTGAGCGGGTTTGCCAGCTCCATTAAAACCTTGCGGTGCTTGGTAATGCCCGACACCGCGCCGGCCATTTTAAGCGGCACGTTTAAGTCGAGGCAGGCTTTTACCGCCTGCGCCTGGCCCTTGTCGGGGCTATAGCGGGCGAGCGTGGCAAAATAATTGTCTTTTTCGGCCACAAACGGAAAATCGCAGACGTTTATTGTGTTATACACCACCGGCACCATGCGGCGCTTAAACCCGCGCGGTGCGTTGGCGGCCATCGCCTTAGAAATGCAGCTAAAGTAAAGGTTTTTGGCGTCTTTAAACTGTTCCCACATTATTAGGTTGTCGGGCATACCTTTTTTAATGTCGGGCGGGCGGGTAAATGGCGGGTTGTGCAGGGTATGCAAAACGGGCGGAAAATCATCGCTTAAATTAGCCAGCGCCAAGGGGCCGAGCAAAATAGTGTGGTCATGGATAATATCAAAATTACCATCGCGGGCGATGGCATTAAGGGCAAACTGCAAGTGGGCAATCGATATAACAGCCGATTCATACCCCGGCTTATGTATGTGCTCGTACTGGCCTTGTTGGTACAACCAGTGGGATTTAGTGGTTTCGACCGTCGAATCGCCAACGGTAAAAAGCTCGACCTCGACCCCCTGCTTTAAAAGCTCGGGGATGAGCGCGTCAAGGACATTTTCGAGGCCTCCGTATCCATCGGGTGGAATTGGTAGCCACGGGTGGGCTATCATTGCAACTCTAAGCTGGCGAGAAACCATAAAAAACGTATCCTTTGCCGGGCGTTTGCCGGCGCTCCACGTTACATAGCCTTAAAAGGCCACAGAATTTCATTATACAGCGTGTGCGTAGCCTAGGCAAATATTTTACTTACTTTAGGTAAGTTTTAGGCCGCCAGCTTTGGCAATGGCCTGCACATATTTTTGCGAAAGAATATCGGCCTCGAGCGACCGCACTGGTTCGCTCACCGGCAACACAGGGGTCGATTGGTGGCGCGAGTTAATAATGTGCACCACGGCCGAAACCGTCCAGGCCTGGCCGGGCTCGGGGAGGTTGGCGGCGCCGAAATCGTGGAAGGTCGGTTCGTCGGGGTTTTCGTTGCGGTAATGGTATTTGACGCGGCCTTGGCGGTCGACGAAAAAGAACTCGTAAAACTCGCCAGCTTGGGCAACAGTTTGCAAAATGCAGTTTTCGAGTACGCTCGCCAAAACGTAAAACCCGTGTTTGCGAAGGCCGCGCGCGATGGCTGCGGTTTGGTGCGGCCACACCACCAGGCTGCCGTGGTAATCGGCAAACGGCACCATGTCGGCGTGTTTGTGGCCGCGCAGGCGCAGGCCGGCGAGCGTTAATAATTCTTCGCTAAACAGCATCCGTACAATGCCTTGTATGTACGGCCACGACGCATCGTGCGGCATGCGGTCGAACAAATCGCTGTCGAGCAGCAAGCCAGGATTGGCGGTAAGGGTGGTAATTTGCCGGGTATCGCCGTTGTCAGCGCGGTCAAGCCCCATCGCAAAATACTTGGTGGCGTCTACCCACAGGCGGTCGAGTGTGGCGTCGCGCAAAATGCTGGCCAAGTGGCGCCAGGCGTTGGCTTCGTGTTCGTCGCTTGCGACAAGCTCGGCCGCGGCGTACAGTGCGTCGTGGGCATAGCCCTGCAACTCGATGGCGGCGATGCCGTCGTCGGGGTTGGCCGTGGTGCCGTCGGCGTGCAGGTAGGCGATGCTCGAATCCTGCCACGCCTGGTACACCAGCCCGGCTGGGTTAAGGTGTTTAAACTCATATAAATGCCACGGCGAGGCGGTTATTTTGGCCACCAGCCAACCGGTCGCGGCGCGCAGGCTTTCGCGCACGGTTTGCCGGGTGCCGTCGCGCAAATGTACGGCTTCGTCTAAAATATCGTCGCCGTACCGCTGGCAAAACTTAGAAAGCAGTCGAATAAACAGCGGCGTCGAGTCGTAACTGCCGTAATACAGCATTTGCTCCTGGTTGCCGCCCCACAACGGCCCCCTCCGCTGCAGCACCAGGCGCGCCGCCTTAGAAACATGATGGTTGTTAAAGTCGATGCTGCGGTATTCGTGGTGGATTTTACCGACTTCTTCTTCGCTTTGCATGTCGAATTCGCAGCCCTGCAAACGCGCCAGCAGCAAAATAATTTCTTTGCTGAGTTTGGGGCTAATGTCGAGCATGTCGCGCGCAACGGTGACGCTGTCGCGGCCAAAAATCGCATACTGGTAATTGGGGCCAATGCTGGCGTAAATACCGTAGCCGTGCGGCGCGCGCACCAATCCCATAAATGTGGCAAACAGCTGCGCGTCGTTAGAGCCGTAATATAGCCGAACCTTCTTTTGGCGCTCGGTGACGTCTAGCTTTTGCCATTCGTGGGCGTGGGTTCCGGACATTACTTTTAGTATACCGTTTGAGCCGGCGATTTACAGCATTATTGTCGTAAGCACAGTAAGCAAATCGTGGTGCGCGGGCACGTAATAACTGGCGGCTGTTTTGCCTGGCCGCACTTTTATTGTAAAAGCATGTGGCGGCGCGGCCGCGAATAACGCTTCGTCGGTCGTGTCGTCGCCGGCGATAAACACAAAGGGCTGCACCGGCGGCCAATTGCGTAGCACCGCGGCTTTTGTGGTATGCACTGCCCTGACTTCGAGTACCTTTGCGCCGCGCAGCACATTATACCCTTGCCCGGCGAGCTGGTTGGCGAGCGTTTGCGCCGCGGCTTCGGCACCTTTCGCCTGCCGGTAGTGCCAGCAAAGCGCCATTTGTTTTTGTTCGACCATACTGCCCGGCACAGCCTGCGTTGCCGCCTGTAATAATGGCAAAACGCGATGCTTCCAGGTGTCGTCGGTTTTGGCGGCTGCGCGCCACGACTCGCCGGCTGGCTTAATAAAATGGCCGTGTTCGGCAGCCAGCCCAATTGGCAAGTGCCCAAACCATTGCTGCAGCGTGGCTTTGTCGCGCCCGCTCACAATTGCCACGGTGTTGGCAGGGTTTTTAACCAGCGCCCCAAGCACCGCATACAGCTCGGGCGTCGGCACCGCTTCGGCCGGCGTTGGCGCAAACCCCACCAGCGTGCCGTCGTAATCAAGCAAAAAAAGCCGGCTTTTTGCCGCTGCATAGTGAGCGCGTAGCTGCTGTATTGTTTGCCTGGTTAACTGTGTGGCCATGCCGTGCTATATTGTAGTGGCGGGTAATTATCTCGTTTTTATGCGCCCACAACTTATTATTGTTGCAAACCGCCTTCCTTTCACTATACAGGAAGGGCCAGAGGGGTTACTATACCAGCCCAGCCCGGGCGGGATGGCGGCTGCGTTGGGGCCGGTGCAGGCGCGGCATAACGCCTTGTGGGTGGGATGGGCTGGCCTGCCGCGGCCGCTGCAGCCGGCCGAACGTGCGGCGCTGCCCAGCTTTGCGCAGGCCGTCGATATTACCGCCGCGCACTACGACAGCTATTATTATGCCGTGGCTAACAGTGTATTTTGGCCGGCGTTCCACGGCGTGGTGCCGCGCAGCATGTATACGCCCCGCGACTGGCAAGCCAGCCTGGCCATTGCCGGGCAATTTGCAAAAACGACGCTGCAGGCGGCAAAACCGCACGATGTTATTTGGATCCACGATTTTCATCTTTTTATGCTGCCGACGCTGCTGCGAAAAGCCGGCAGCAAACACCGGCTCGGGTTCTTTTTACATGTGCCAGTGGCCGATCCGGCGCTACTAAACCAAATCCCCGATTGGCCAGATGTTTTGCGCAGCCTGGCGCAGGTAGATTTATGCGGCGTGCAAACCGCGCGCGACGCCGCGCACCTGCGCGCCAGTTTTGCGGCGCACAATATTACGCCGCCGCGCATACAGGCGTTTGCGATTGGCATCGATTACCAGCTGTATGCGAACGCGCCTTTGCAGACCTCGGCGCTCGCGCA
>CAYTEG010000022.1:0-13857 GCA_964436805.1 uncultured Candidatus Saccharibacteria bacterium | reverse complement strand
ATCTAAGTGCGCTCGATAACCGCCCACTCACCTTTACCGAATTTGAACGCCACATTAACCAAGCCATTTACGTCAGCGCCACGCCGGCCGAGTACGAATTAAGCCACAGTGGCGAGCCCGTGCAACAGATTATCCGCCCCACCGGTTTGCTTGACCCGCCAATCGAAATCCGCAAAATTGCCGGTCAAATCGACGATTTAATTGCCGAAATCCGCGAAACCACCGCCAAAAACCAGCGCGTGCTGGTAACCACGCTCACCAAACGCATGGCCGAGGACTTAACCGAATACTTAACCGACCTTGGCATTAAAACCGCCTACCTGCACAGCGACGTCGATACCCTGGAACGCACCGACATTTTGCGCGATTTACGTCTTGGCGTCTACGACGTTTTGGTTGGTATCAACCTGCTGCGCGAAGGGCTCGACCTGCCCGAAGTCAGTTTGGTGGCCATTATGGACGCCGACAAAGAAGGCTTTTTACGCAGTGCCCCCGCGCTTATTCAAACCGTTGGCCGCGCCGCCCGCCACATGGAAGGCCACGTTATAATGTACGCCGACAACGTGACCAAAAGTATGCAATTCGCGATCGACGAAACAACCCGCCGGCGTAAAATCCAGCAAGATTACAACACCGAGCACAATATTACGCCCACCGGCGTGACTAAAGCGATCGAAGAAGGCCTGCGCGCGATCATCCCTAAAGAAGCGCAAATGGTCAAACGCGACCTTAACAAAATCCCCAAAGAAGAATACCCGCGCGTTATTAAAGACCTCACCGCCGAAATGGAACTGGCCGCTGCGAACCTGCAGTTCGAAACCGCTGCCGAACTACGCGATCTTATTGCCGAACTTACGGGCAAAAAGTAGACGATAGCGCTTATTGGCAGGTTGTGATATAACCAACATTGCAAGTTCCATCTAGGCGAGGAGAATTTCGTGCAAACGAGCAGAGGCCCGCAGGAACCGGTAACGACGATCAGCCCCAGTGGCATCGTCGTTATGCGCCACCGCATGTTGGCGGAGGTGGTCACGGGCACCGGCGTCGCCGAGGGCGTGACCTCACGGCGGCTGCTGAGCTACGAGGACGCCGGCAACGCGCAGGCGCTCTTCGACGCAGTACCTCAGGGGCTGTGGTTCGAAGGACGTGTCAGCGACGATGCCAACATCTACACCATCGTCAACGGTGCCAGCATGGTCATCACGGTCAACGAACCGGGCGAGGAGCCGCGCGAGATCGAGTTGGGACCCTTCGCCGTGGTGCTGATCCCGGCCGGAATCGACCACAGCATCCGCAACGACGCCGCGCAGCAGGCTCACGTATTCACCATTTCCTACAAGCCGTAAAGAGGGACTTCCCGCGGGCGCCATGCCCGGTGCCCGCGGGAACGAATTCATGCTATACTCAGCTTATTAAAAAGGAATCACCATGGACTCAAAAGATTCGCACGCAAACGATACGCCACGCCCCTCGATGGCGCCAACCACACCAAAACCAATGCAATTTACCATGCTAAAAGGAATACTTAGCCATTCGAGCAGCGCCTTCACCGCCGAATACACTATTTATCTGATTGCGCTTGGCATTGTGCTTAGCAACTTAACGTGGCTCATTATCAGCTTTTTTGGCCTTATTATTAACGCCATGCACGGTGGTACCGCCGCCAGTTCGCTTATCCCCGAAAACTTAATGACACTTTGGTTCCTTATTTCTTCGGCTGTCGCGCTGCCAGTCGCCGTTGTATTTTGGAACCGCACCCAGGGCGCGCTTGCCGGTAACAACGAACTAAAAGGCGAGCTTACCTCTGGCGCCAAGGGCTTCCGCACTTTTTGGCTGGTACTTAGTGGCTTGGGCACCATTGGCCTGCTGATCGCCGCCCTGTACGTGCCGATTGCTGCGGCAATTGCTGGCACTAATGCTGTTGAAATGATTATTTCGGTTACCGTACCGGCGCTTATTGGCGCAGTCGTTAACATTAAAGGCATGTACATCGTCACCCGTGGCACCGAACGCCGCGCCAAAGTACACCTGCTATGTGGATTGTTGCTGGCGCCACTGTGCTGCTGTTTGCTGTTAACTACCTGTGGTCAAGCAGCATGAAGACTATCGCTCCAACCCGCCCAACCTACCCGACATATCCAACCGAACCGTCATACGACCCTTACCAAAACCTGTACGACGACACCTACTACAATTATTAATGAAGCAGTACTACCAGTAGCCTCATCTGTTTGCTATAATTGCCGTTGATGACCAACATTTCTACCGACGACGTAAAATACGTGGCCGCCCTGGCTAAAATTGCCATCACTGACGACGAAGCCAAAGGCTTTACCAAAGAGCTTGGTGCTATTTTAGACTACGTGCAGCAGCTCGATGCAGTCGATACCGACGGTTTGTCGCCAACCTACCAGGTGAGCGGGCTTAAAAACGTTATGCGCGCCGACGACATTATTGATTACGGCGCCACCCAAAAAGACTTACTTAAAAACGTGCCGCGCACCCGTGATGGCTATATAGAAGTGCCAAAGGTTTTGTAAACATGATGACGATTGCTGATATTCAAAAACGAATTGCTTCTGGCGAAACCGTGCGCAGCATTGTCGAAGCCACACTGGCAGCCATTGACGTCGCGGCCGAGTACAACGCAATTATAAGCGTACCCCGCGAACGGGCGCTGGCGCGCGCCGACGAAATCGACGCCCGGCTTAAAAAAGGCGAAACCGTCGGACGTTTGGCGGGTACCCCTTTTATTGCCAAAGACAATTTTTTGACTTTTGGCGGCAAAACAACGGCGGCAAGCAATATGCTAAAGCCGTTCGACGCGCCGTACCAAGCAACGGCAATCGAAAAGTTGGAAGCCGAAGGCGCGATTTTGGTAGCAAAATCCAATCTCGACGCCTACGCCCATGGCGGCAGCACCGAAAACAGCGATTTTGGCCCCACCAAAAACCCGCACGACAAAACACGCGTACCGGGCGGTAGTTCGGGCGGATCAGCCGCAGCTGTTGCGCTTGGCTTGGTGCCTTTTGCGCTCGGCACCGACACCGGCGGGTCTATTCGCCAGCCCGCCAGCTTTACTGGTGTGGTTGGCATTAAGCCCACCTACGGTGCGGTTTCGCGCTACGGCGTGGTGGCGATGGCCAGCAGCACCGATGTTATTGGGCCGCTCGCCAGTACCGTTGACGACGCCGCGCTAGTGTTCGACATTATTGCCGGCCGTGACCCGCGCGACTCGACCACGCTTGCCGGCAGCCCGGAGTGGCGCGATTCGTTTTACCCCGTCGACCAACCCAAAAAACGCAAAATTGCTGTTATTAAAGAATACATGGGCGATGCCGTACAGCCAGAAGTCGCCGCTGCAGTGCGCGCCCAGGTAGAAAAACTCAAATCACTCGGCCATGAGGTTGGGGAAGTCAGCGTGCCATCCAGCCCGCTGGCGCTTGCCATTTATTACATTGTGGTGCCGGCCGAAGTAAGTAGCAACCTTCAGCGCTACGACGGTGTTAAATTTGGCCACAGCGCAAAAGAAGCTAAAGATTTGCAAGAACTCTACGGCCTCAGCCGCGACCAAGGTTTTAACCCCGAAAACAAGCGCCGTATTTTAATTGGCACGTATGTGTTAAGCAGCGGCTACATCGACGCCTACTACCGCAAAGCCCAAACCGTGCGCACTAAACTCATCAACGAATTTGTTGAAGCCTTTAAACAATACGACGTTTTAATCGGCCCAGTCGCCCCAACCACCGCCTTTAAGCTGGGCGAAAACACCGACGACCCGTTGCACATGTACTTGGCCGACGTTATGACGGTCGCTGCCAGTTTAGCCGGGCTGCCCGCATTTAGCGTACCGGTGGGGGTAGACAACAAAAACATGCCCATTGGCTTGCAGCTTATTGCTCAGCAACGCAGCGACGCCGATTTGTTTAGCCTGGCCAAGCAGATTGAGGAGGTGCAGCGTGGATAACATTATGCTATTTGGGTTTGTTGCCATTATTTTAGTTGGCGTGCTGTTTTTGGTGGGCATCACCGCGCTCAACCGCAAACGCAGCGGGCTCGACCACGCCTATTACCAAAAACAGTGGCAGATGATCCAGGGCTATCGCCAAAACGGTGGTGCTGGTCTGAATTTAGCGATTTTTGAAGCCGACAAACTGCTCGACCACGCGCTTAAAAACCGCGGCTTCCGCGGCGACACCATGGGTGATCGGCTTAAAGATGCCAGCCGCGCCTTTATGAACACCGACGCCGTGTGGCGCGCCCACAAACTGCGTAACCGCTTGGCGCACGAGCAAAACGTGGGCCTTAGCGGTGGCCAAGTCGACCAAGCGCTGAGTAGTTTTCGCGCCGCACTTAAAGATTTGGGGGCAATGTAATGGTGCCAAAAGAAGTATTTGACAGCTACCAACCGACCATCGGCATTGAATGCCACGTGCAGTTTAAAACCAAAACCAAACTGTTTAGCGGCGCCGACAACGACGACCGCGACAAAGCGCCAAACACGGCTGTGAGCCCAATTTGTTTTGGTTTGCCCGGCACGCTGCCGGTGTTAAACGAAGCGGCCGTGGAACTTGCGGTGCGCGCTGGCCTGGCACTGAACGCCAAAATTGGCAAGGTTAGCAGTTTTGACCGCAAACATTATTTTTACCCTGATTTGCCAAAAGGCTACCAGATTACGCAGCTCGACCGCCCGATTGTTTTGGCCGGCCACATTGACGCGCCGCTGGGTAACGAAACCGTGAAAGTGCGGATTCACCATGCGCATTTAGAAGAAGACGCTGGCAAAAGCACCCACCCAACCGGCGCCGACTACAGCTTGGTCGACCTTAACCGCGCCGGCACGCCGCTGCTCGAGATCGTGAGCGAACCCGACATGCACAGCGCTGCCGAGGCCAAAGCCTACGTGCAAGAACTGTACTTGCTCATGAAGTACGCTGGCGTGACCCACGGCGATTTAAGCCGCGGCAACATGCGTTTTGACGTTAACATTTCGGTCGCAAAAAAAGACGCCAAAAAATGGGGCACGCGCGCCGAGGTAAAAAACCTTAACTCGTTCCGAGCGGTCGAACGCGCGGTCGAATACGTAGTAAAACGCCAAATCGAACTGATTGAAAGCGGCAAGCAGGTTAAACAAGAAACCCGCGGCTGGATCGAAGCCACTCAAAAAACCGTGAGCCAGCGCAGTAAAGAAGACGCCATGGATTACCGGTACTTCCCGGAGCCAGACATTCCGCCACTGGAGCTTACCGATGACTTCATTGAAAAAGTAAATGGTGACATGCCAAAACTGCCAGGCGCCCTACGTTCCGAAATCGAAGCCAAAGGCATCGACCAAAAAACCGCCGAAACGCTTATTCTGCGCGACGCCTTAACCGGCAGTAATTATGCCCAAACCGTGCTTGCGCAGGAATCACCCGAAGCCGCCAAGTTTACCGCCAACTTTATTGCCAACCGCGACGTAGCCTACGTTGAAGGCTTGGTAAAAGAAGCTAAACCGGCTGGCGAATTGCCGAGCGCTAAAATGTTTGGCGAAGTATTTGGGCTGCGCACCAGCGGCGAGTTAAGCTCAAACAATACCGATGCCCTGCTCTTTGCCCTGCGCCACCAGCCCGGCGATGCCAAAAATCTGGCAGAAAAGCTGGGGTATTTACAGCAAAATGATACCGCCGAGCTCGACGCGATCATCGCCAAAGTGCTCGCCGACCCCGCCAGCCAAAAAGCCGTGGCCGATGTAAAAGCCGGCCAAGACAAAGCAATCGGCTATCTGGTTGGCCAGGTTATGAAGGCCAGCGCGGGCAAAGCCAACCCAGGCTTAGTTAGTGATTTGATCCGCAAGCAACTCGGTGTATAGTGAAATAGTAAGCTCAGAAAGGGCCTGTTATTTTTATGAAACTGCCAACTAAAGCCATCATCGCTGCCGCCGGTTTGGGCACCCGCTTTTTGCCGCAAACCAAGGCAATGCCTAAAGAAATGCTGCCGATTATCGACAAGCCGGTCATCCAAATAATTGTTGAGCACCTGGTTGCCGCCGGCGTGACCGACATTATTATTGTCACTGGCGCCACAAAACGGGCGATCGAAGACCACTTTGACCGCTCCGAGGAACTAGAAGATGACCTCAAAGAAAAAGGCAAAGACGAACTTGCCGAGCAAATTAAGCAAGTCGCCGAGCTCGCCAACTTTGTGTATGTGCGCCAAAAAGGCACGCCAAAGGGTAACGCCCGGCCGGTGCTTAACACCCGCCGCTTAATTGACGACGACGAACCGTTTTTTGTTATTTTTGCCGACGATTTCTTCCGTAGCGAAACGCCGTACCCCAAACAGCTGCTCGACGCGTTTAAGCGCAACGGTGGTAAAACAGTTATTTCGCTGGTAAAGGTTGAGCCAAAAGATACCTCTCGCCTTGGTATTGCCAAAGTTGCCGAAGACAAAGGTGACGGTTTGTACCGCCTTGATGGGTTTGCCGAAAAACCCGGCCCAGACAAAGCGCCGTCGCTGTTCGCATCGGTCGGCAGTTATTTGCTCACATCCGATATCTGGCCCATCCTAAAAAAAGAAACCGTCGGTGTCGGTGGCGAAATTGTACTTGGCGACGCTATAGGTGAACTTGCAGAAAAAATGCCAGTCTACGGTCAGGTGATCGAAGGCGTGTGGCACGACGCCGGTGATAAAGCACGTTACTTGCAAGCAATTGTCGACCACGCGCTTGTCGACGAAAAACTAGGCGCCGATTTTCGTGAATACCTTGAGCAGCGCCTCAAACAATAACCCCTGTACTTGTAAGAAATGTCACATCGCCATCTTTCGATAAGCGTATAGTAAAGGTATAACAAGGAGGGCATTATGGGAATTATTGGTTGGATCGTACTTGGCGGCTTAGCCGGCTGGATCGCGTCGATGATTATGGGCACCAATGCCAGCATGGGGTTAATGGCAAATATTGTGGTTGGCATTGTTGGCGCGCTGATTGGCGGCTTCTTATTTAGCGTCATCGGCGCGGCCGACGTAACCGGGTTTAACCTGTGGAGTTTATTCGTCGCAGTCATCGGCTCGGTTGTATTACTTGGCCTGGTCAAGATGATGGGCGGCAAACACGCGGCGTAAGCGCTTTACCTTATACCTCAATTGCTGCTATACTGAAGCCAACTAAACAGGACGCTTATTAATGAGCGCAGCAGAAGTACTCGTCATCTTTTTATCGGTCGCACTCGCCATATTTTTGGCGCTGGCAATCATATTGGTTATTTACCTTATATTAATTGCGAAAAAAATCAAGCGCATCGCCGAAACCGCCGAACAAAGCGTACAAGGCTTTGCCGGGCTTGTGGCTAACCTGCAGCGCGCCGTTGCGCCCGCTGTGGTGACTAAATTTGTGACCGAACTCATCGGTAAATTTACCAACGACCGCAAAAAACCTAAGGAGGATGACTAACATGAGTAAAAAACGCTTTGGAATCGGCTTAATTGTCGGCGCAGTTGCCGGCCTTGTAACAGGTTTGCTGACCGCTCCAAAAAGTGGCAAAGAAACCCGCGAAGACATTAAGCGCACCACCGACGAAGCCAAAAAAGAAGTTACCAAACGTACCGAACAAGTAAAAGCCAAGGCCGAAGAAATCGCCAAGCAGGCAAAAGGCACGGTCGAGCATGTTAAAAAAGTCGCCGATAACGCCGCCGAAGGTGTGAAAGAAGGGCTCGACAAAAGCCACCCAGAAAAAGACACCAAGAAATAAAAGAAGTGTACACATAAAAGCTCCTCGACAGGGGAGCTTTTTATATTACGGAGAGGTTTTTATTTGCCGCTTTAAATATTCGCCGTATACCGACCGTGTATTGCAGGTGACGAATGTCGTGCAGCCGCCGTCGTCGTACTGCGAGTAAATAAAGAAGGCGCTGGCTTTGTCTTGGTAATCCTGGCCAAATATGTTTGGCTGCGAATCGTGTATGGGGTAGCCAACGTAATAACTAATTGGCGCTTCGCTGCCACTTTGCTTTTTGTATTGGTCGTAGGCGATATGGGTGTAGCGGCCGACGGCCAGGTGGTCGCTGTGGTCGGGGTACCGCAAGCTGAGGCTTTGCACCGCCTGCGTGCGGACTTCGCTTGGTTTGTAAAATTCCATAAGGCTCACCAGCGCGTTGGTAAGGTCGGCTTTAGTGTAACTTGATTGCCCGTCAACACTATTGAGCGCCGGGATATGGCCAGATTCTAACTTAGCTAGGCTTTCGAAATGGTCTTGTTTAAAGCCATTGCCTTTTACGTTGCCGTCGGGCAACCGGATATATATGAGCGATATATTGGGCTTGCCCCGAGGAGTAGCAATGGTTATATATTGGTGGTCGCCCAGTTTTATAATGCGCTGCAGCCAAATGTTTTTGTCGGGGCCGTCCATCCAATCGTGCGCTTCTTGTGAGCCTTTTTCGCGGCCGAGCCAGTACAAATCGTTGCCGCCGGCATCGCCCGCAGTAATATAAATAGTGCGCAAGCAGTCGCCAGCGCGTAAGGAGTGGATTTGGTCGGGGTTCATAAACAGCAGGTCGTCGTCTTGGTGGGCAACCGTCGTGATAATTGTTTTACCAGGGCAGGATGCGCTTTGATAGTTTTGTAGGTCGATCGGCACCACCGTTGCTGGCACGGTAGGCTTGTTATTGTTTGGGTTAGAATTAACGCCGTGGTCGTAAAAAAGCAATGTTTCTTGTGGCGCGTCAAGCGACCCCGAAATAATGGTACTGGCGTTTGGTTTGCCGTATTTGGCAACGATGTCGCTTAAGCTACACTCCGGAAAATCCGGGCTATGCGAACCATAGGTAAGCAGGTAAGCAAATGGTTGGGTGTCGTTTGCCGGCTGCCACGCAGTGCTTGTCAGGATGCCGCGCGGCTCGGTGCAACTACTCAGCGGCAATATGCTGACTTTACTGTTCGAAGCTTGGCGTATTGGCACAACCCGCCAGTAGTCGCCCATAAGGATGTTGCTGCCACCGTGCTCGCCCATTGCAGTTGCAACCAGCGCGTTGCGGTTGTTGAGCGATGCCGTGGCATCCATGTCACTGTGGTAGTTGGCTGCGGCCGCAAACAGCCCCGATACAATTCCTGCAAGCAACAAACCGCTAATTGGCAGCACTTTTTGCACCAGCCAAGTTTGTTCGCGGGCGTACACCGCTAAACTTATCATCGCCGCAAAAAACAATATTGCCTGGTACCGCGCATCAACCGGATAGTAATGGTTGGTCGCGACAAACGCAGCAATTGCGACAAGGCTGGTCGCAACAAGCGCGACCGCCAAGCCCGCCGTGGCATCGAACGGCTTGCGTTGCTTTTTGGCGACAATGTGTGTGGCGAGTATTTTTTTAACCGCAATAACTACCACCGCGACGACTCCAAGGTTTGCTATAAATGCCAGTCCGCCAAAGCTAAACAGATGCGTCGCGGCATACGCCGGAATTTGTTTAAGCTGGTTTGCGTCGAAGGCGGGGTTGGCGCCAAGGTTGGTGAATATACTCAGCGCGCCGTAGGCGACCCCCAGGGCAAAATCGTGCAGGTTTTGCACGAGGCCGTAAGGGTTTGCGCCAGCATCGCCAGCAATGTGCGTCACAAATTTGTTAATAACGGCAAGTATGCCAAACGCAGCGAGCGCCCCAAATGCACTTGCCGCTAACCAGTTGGCCGCAAAAATAACAAACTGCCGGTTACGCCACAAGGCGCTAGCCACGAGCGTCAGTATGGCGCCACCTATGCTAAGGGTCAAAAATAACTTATCGCTGGCAATTAAAAGCCCAAACAAACCAGTTGCTACCCAAAATTGCCATAATTTGGGCGAAATTTTTGGCAACCGAACCAAAAGCAAAAGCGCGCCAATATAGACGGCGTACTCCAGGTTGCGCGTCGTGAGCATCGCCATATTTACGGGGAGTATTGCGCCCGCATAAGGCTGCGCCGCAATCGGCAACAGTACGGCCGCCATTGTAAGGCACACTAAACCAAATGCTATTGGCTTTTTAGCGAGTATGCGGTATATGACAAACGTTACGGCGCCGACGGTCGCCAGGGTAACGGCTACCGTTACCGCAACATTGGCGATGTAGGTATACCCCAATGTTTTTATAAGCCAAAAAAGCGGCCATTTAAGCAAAAAGGTGTGCTGGCTTGGCATAATGGCTTTGCTGAGCGTATCGCCTTGCTCAAACAAAAAAGCATTTACCAGTTGGTCGGCGTTTCCTTGGTGGACGACCGCTCCCAAAAAACTCCAAAAAATGGTGGTCACAAATAAAATAGCCAGCGCGGCTACTACAAAAAAAGTGCGGAACGATTTTGTTTTTGCCCACGCAACGAGCCGCGCATGTAAACTACGCAGCCGTGATACTTGGGATTGTGCGTTCGCCTTTACTGTTGCCATTAATCTGCCGCCACCCGCGGCTTAAAAATTTTTTGATAAAGCAAAAAGTTCCAGAGCGTTACTACAAATATAGCAAACGTCCGGCACAAAAGCACCGAAATATAGGGGCTAAGCAAGGCAACAACGCCCAAAGTAAACACGTAATTAAAGCCAACAAGCAAGCTGTAAAGCACCAGTTGGCGAACAATTACCTGTTTTTCGCGGTCGTTGTTTTGAAAGGCGATGTATTTTTGCAGCACAAACGCTACTGCAAAACCTATCCAAAAACTCACCGTGACCGATACAAGCGAGTTAATACCGGCGATGTCGTGCATGCCATACAACACGGCCATCTCGAGCAGGTACGAAACTCCGCCAACTAAAATGTAGCGGAGTAACTTAGTTTTTGGCACCACCATCCACCCCGGCCGAACGTTCGTTATCGATAACGTAGAGCGGCCGCCCCTTACTTTGGCTTAAAATGTGGGCGATATATAAAGACAGTACGCCCTGCGAAAGCAGCACCAACCCGACCAAAAACAGTATGGCAATCGCCAGCAGTGCGGTGCCGGTAAAACGCCACTGTAGCGGATCGTGCAAAATAAACTGTTCGACACCAACCGCGAGCCCCAGCAAAAACGAAGTAGCCGTAATAAATATGCCAACGTAGCCAAAAATATACAGCGGCCGCGACGTCAGCGACACAAAGCTATTGGCGGCGAGTTTAATCAGGTTGCCGTAAGTGTAGCGGGCGCTGCCGTGGGTGCGTTGTTTTGGCTTAAAATGTATAAATGTCCGCTCAAAACCGAGCCAGTCAATCATGGCGCGGGTCATGCGGTTGGATTCGTGCAGCGCCAAAAACGCCTGTTGCACTTGGCGGTCGATGAGCCTAAAATCGGTCGAGCGCGGCACCATTTTTGGCCGTACAACTTTGTTAAAAAGCGAGTAAAACATACGTGAGGTTGCCCGCTTAAGCCAACTTTCGCCGCTACTGGCCATGCGCACGCCAACAACTACCTGGGCGCCGCCATGCCACGCTTTTACAAAGTCGCCAATCAGTTCGACTGGATGCTGCCCATCGCCGTCGAGCATTAAAACGGCGTCGCCACTGGCCGCGGCAATACCGGCGCTGAGCGCTGATTCTTTACCAAAATTGCGCGATAATTTTAGTAATTTTACCCGCGCGTCTTTGGCGTGCCAGGCGCGTACCAGGTTTGCCGTGGCGTCGGTGCTGCCATCGTCGCAATAAATAATTTCGAAGTTAGTAATGGCCGCCGCTTTAATTGCACCCATTAAATCGTTGTGGAAGCCCGGTAAGCCCGCCGCCTCGTTAAAAATCGGCACCACAAACGAAAGGTTGTATTGTTTACTACTCATTACTGCAAAGTATAGCAGAGGTAGGCTGTACAGGCTATGCATGAACGCCAAAAGTTGGGGAACATATGGTAGAGTTGGCGATATGGACGAATGTTTTTACCGGCTTACTGCCAAAGCGATTATTTACGACACTACAGGTAAAGTGTTGTTACTGCGCGAAGCCGGCGGTGAGTGGGGCTTGCCCGGTGGCGGCGTCGAGCATGGCCAGGATATCGTAACCGAACTTGGCCGCGAGCTGCACGAAGAGCTTGGGATTACAAAGGTCACAAGCACAAAGTTAATGGGCGCTCGTCCGTTTTTTTCTGTCGGCAAACAAAATTGGTGGCTGTGGTTGCTGTACCGAACCACTGTTGAACTCCCGGCCAATTTTGTCGGCGAGCTCGCGCACGGCGCCGAATTTATTGACATTGCAACCTTTAAAGACAGCACCGACCGCGCCGAACAACGCATTTACCAAGCGCTCAGCAAAGCCCCGCACTAGTTTTTGCAATCCCTCATTGCCTAGCCATAAGCTTTACGCTATGATATTTCTAAGATTAGGGTAGGTTCTAGGGGGAACAATGCAGGAGCAGGGGAGTCAAGAAGTCGACCTTAGCGGGGCGACGACGGTGCTGCACAGGATTCAGCACGCGTATAGTTCGGTGATTGTCGGGCAAAAAGATGTGTTAGAGAGTATTTTAGTCACGCTTATTTCGCGTGGGCATTTGCTTATTGAAGGCGTGCCGGGCTTGGCCAAAACGATGGCTGCGCACACCATTGCCAAAAGTGTGGGCGCCAATTTTGCGCGCATACAGTGTACGCCCGACATGCTGCCGGCCGATGTTATTGGCACGCAGATTTACAATCCGCAAAACCAAAGTTTCGCCACGCAGCTGGGACCGATTAACCACCAGTTTGTACTTGTCGACGAAATCAACCGCACCAGTGCCAAAACGCAGAGCGCTTTGCTCGAGGCTATGCAGGAGCGCCAGGTATCGATTGGTGGCAAATCGTACCCGTTGCCAGATGGGTTTATTGTTATGGCTACTCAAAACCCGATCGAGCAAGAAGGCACGTACTTGTTGCCCGAAGCCCAGCTCGACCGCTTTTTGTTTAAGCATGTTATAGATTACCCGACGCTCGACGAAGAAGTGCAGGTGATGAAAATCCACGATGTATCGGGCAAAACGCCCGACGTGCCAGCCCAGGCGAGTGTGCAAGATTTGCAAATGCTCGCCGACATGGCTAAAAAAATAAAAGTCGACGACAAAGTGCTGCATTATATTGCGTCGGTCGTTGGCGCCACCCGCGCACCCGACAAATTTAACTTGGCCGATGTAAAACCGTACATCGAATTTGGCGCATCGCCGCGTGCCAGCCTGGCATTGGTTGCCGCCGGCCGCGCCGCCGCGCTTATGAACGGCAGTAGCTACGTCACCCCAGACCACGTCAAACCGTTTTTGCAGCGCGTTTTGCGCCACCGCATTGGCTTAACCTACCAGGCCGAGGCCGAAAACGTCACGGCCGACAGCATTATCAACCACATTGGGGCGTCAATCGTTGTACCGTGACCATAACCGAAACCGTTACCAAAAAACTCCGGCTGTTTTCGCGGCGTAAGGTCGTTACTCTTTTAAGTGGCAATTACGATTCGCTGTTTCGTGGCCGTGGGCTCGAAATCGACACGCTGCGCGAATACGTAAGTGGCGACGACGTAAAAGACATCGACTGGAAGGCTACCGCCCGCACCAACGTTGTGCACACCCGCATGTACGCCGCGCTGCGCGACCAGCGCGTGATTGTGGTGGCCGACACCAGCCGATCAATGCTGCTCGAAGGCTACACGTCGCTCAACAAGCAAGACGCCGTGTATGCCGTGTGCGTTATGCTTGGCGCGTTTGTAAAGCGCAACCAGGATTTGCTGGCGCTGTGCTCGGCCGAACCAAACGGCAAGGTCACGTTGTCGCGCTTTAAAAACACCTCGCGCCACCTCGAATCGATGCTGCACACCATCGACGGCAGCCTGCACGCGCCGCAAAACCAAAATGTCGGGCTCGACGTTTTGAGCCAACAACTGCTGAGTGTCACCAAAAAACGCAGCGCCGTTTTTATAGTGTCAGATGGCACACCAGGC
>CAYTEG010000021.1:640-14763 GCA_964436805.1 uncultured Candidatus Saccharibacteria bacterium | reverse complement strand
CGTAGGACTCATAAGCCTAAGGTCACTGGTTCAATTCCAGTCGCTGCTACCAAGAAAAATCCCTCAGCATTTATGTTGGGGGATTTTTCTTGCTCAGGGTGGAATAGTGAGGTAACAAGTCGTACAATAAGGACGCCTATGCGATATTTTACCGTTAACGAGTTGAATCTTGACAAGTACAAAGCAATAACGGCACCTATTGAAGTAAGCGGAGGAAGCCGTCCTCGCCTCACTCTTTATCATAAAGATGGAGTACAAAAGTATTTTTTTAAAACTTATTCCCATAACCCGCGGGAAGTATGGGCGGAATGTCTAGCTTCGCATGTGGCAGACCTTATGAGCATTCCAGCTCAAGCGGTGACAATCAAGACAGCGCCTCTAAAACTTAAACATGCCTTACAAAAACGGTTTCCCACTCAACTACCCCAAGACTGGAAGCCGATCGGCACTCTTGCGCGCAATATTTTTCCTAAAAATGTCGAAATTACCTATGGCTCAGTAATATTGGAAAAACCAAGTGAGCCTTTTACACTTGCGGAGATTGAATCTAAGGTTGGGCGACGTTATTATGCTGCCGAAGACCTCCTACAGGGCTATTCGGATATGATAATCTTTGATGCATTAATCGGGAACATGGATAGACATCACGAGAACTGGGGAATCTGTGAGTACGAGAGGTATAAACAGCTAGTTCTATTTGATAAGAAACGTACTGCTGCTCTAAGGCACTTCACGCCGCTTTTCGACCACGGAAGCAGCCTCATGTTTGAACTAAGCCAGCAAGACGTAAAAAGGTTATTAAAAGATGAAGCTGCGCAGTTGCGATACGTGATGGAGAGCAAATTCGGCTTTTTACTTGATGTCAGCGGTAATAAGATCAATATGCTAGGGCTTATTGAGCAGCATTTGGCGCAAAGAACCTCGTGGCAGCCTCGTTTTAAAAAATCGCTTGCTAGGGTAAAAAGTCTTGACCTCCTTGCACTGGCAGGCCTAGTCATAAGAATGCCCTCACTCGAAATACTGGAATATGACAGTGCGAGGCGAGAGCTCCTGTATAAGTCGCTGGTAATGAGATACAATAAACTTATAGAGTTGTACGAGAGGTGCATAAATGGGGAAACAGATTACCTTTACGCTGAGGAATGAAGCGCTTAACGTTGATTTCGGAACTGTTACTTTTAATGGTAAATTTGTATTTACGTTGAAGGACAGTATATCGCCTAAACTATGGCGTGAGATTGGCTTTATCCCTCTTCCGGACGATCAAAAAAGTGTTGAGAGTGACGATCTCTTTTATTACTTAAATTCTAGACTCCCGATTGAATTGCGGCAGAAGCCAGTCGGAGAAAAATTAGCGTATATCGAATCCACTGGCCTTCGCGTAGCTTCGGACTCGTTCGTTCTTACAAACTAGCTAGAGCCGTCAGCTCTTTTGGGCTCTCTAGTTTATGTTTAAAAGTAGGGCAACTAGTGGTATAACCATTAAGTGATCAAAAAACTCACACCTTCAAATAAAAAGGTAATCCAAAACATTCTTCTTGTTGCCGCTGTTGCAGGAATGATTGGATTATTTTTGCGATTTGTTTTTGCTGCAATAGGTGTTACGAGCATCCCTTTTTTCATGAGTTTGCCCGGGCGTACGGGAAATTCACAGGGGGCGCCATTGCACTTTTTGGTGGCGCTTATCCATCCTCTATACCCTTACATGCCATATATAACTGCGGTTGGAGCAGCTTCTGCCTTTTTGTATGCTTTCTTATTCTCAGACAAAGAAGATAAGTGGGTTTTTGTCGTTGTGGGGCTTATGCTGAGCCTCGCGCTTATAGCGGGTAGGTACTACGTGTGGTTGTAGCAAAATATTGATTTTACACACTTTTAATGTTATAAATACAAAGTGAAATTCGAGAGGTAGCCTATCTGCCTCACCTCGCAAAATGTCTCGACCCGAAAGGACGGGCATGAACGGTTTTGAGTTTATCGCGCAGCATATTCGCGACCACGCAGAAAGCAAGAAGGCTGAGTTCAAGGCCAAGCTGCAACTGCGCTGGCCGGGAACATGGCCGGATGAGGTGACCGACCTCTACGCCCGGTTCTGCGCTGCGATCGATGCAAAGGTCGACGAGTACCTGGACGTGTTCAGGGCGCTCGACGAGCTCGCTGTGGAAGCGGCCGACACGATCAACAAGATCAGCGTGGCTGCTGCAGCAGGCGACACCGACGAGGTGGAGCGCCTGGCTCTGGCGTTCCTGGCACGCAACCTACCCTCGCTCTCCAAATAACCCCTCTCGAACTCGCCCCGCCGAAGACAATGCGCGCACCTAGCGCATCGTCTTCGGCGAGAACGATATTGACTTTTACTATCTTTACTTTTATAATATGCTCATGATCCAGTCATTTAAAGAAATGCTTATTACGTGGAACGCCGACCACAGCGAACGGGTGAAACTACAACACACCTACGTTGTCGCCGCTGTTGTTGGTATTATTGTCGCCGGCCTTGTTGGCCTGCTTAACCGCGATGTCAGCCAAATTATCGTTGCCGCCAGCCTTATTAGCCTTGGCATTGGCTTGGCCAACGTTTTGGTGTGGGCGCTGTTGTACAGCTTGGTGATTGTAAAATTGCCCAAACCGCGCAGCACGACGCGCAAGTAACAAAAATGGCAGCAAGCAAGCTGCCATTTTTTGTGTATCATTAATGTATGGAAGTCCGCTCTAAACCAAAGCGTTGGTTATTTTGGCTGGCCGGCGCGGTGTTGTTGGTTGGCGCTGGCCTGGGCGTGACTCTTTACCTTATGTATGGCACCAAGGCCGGTCTTATTCCAGCAAAAATAAAAGAACGGCTTGATTTTCCGGTGTATGTGCCCGACCGTCTGCCCGGCGATTTTAAAATAGCGGCGGGTTCTTTTAGCATTGACCAAGGTGTATTGATTTTTAAGGCGCAAGATACCAACGGCGCCACCATTGCCTTTACCGAACAACGCAAACCGCAAAATGTTGACTTTGACGACTTTAACGACACTCAACTTGCCGACGCCAAAAAAATCGACGGCGCACCATTTAGTAGTACGGCTGGTACTGCCGCGCAAGGTAGCAATATGGTGCTAAGTGTTGTCGCCGATAAAACATGGATTATTATGACCAGCGGCTCGCTTGGCGACAAAGATATCGAACTCATCGCCCAATCAATCCGCCTTAGCCAGTAACTAGCGGGCAGTGTCGAACAGTGCGCGCACCGACAGGTAGTCCATGTAAAGGCCTCGAATACCGTTGCCTGCTAACTTGTTGTTCATGGATATAAAAGATACAAGTGTTGTTGAGCTCGGGATGTGCGTGCTTATTGTGCACTTACTCACTCCATTCACTCTAAAATCTGCCGAAGTCGCCGTCGAGTTCATTACTAAAGTCAAGCGGTAAAAAGTGCCTGCGACCGCAGTAATTGTCGTGTCGCATATTGCTTCGGTGCCGCCGCTTCCGCCACTACCCCCGTCTTCGCAGACGCCCTGCCATTTGCCGCTGTTAATGTTGTCGCTATAACGGAAGTAGCAGCCATTGTCTATAGAGGTAATGGTGTCGGTGACGTTGTTAAAGCCAGTAGTAATAGTGAACCTGTCGGTTCCGTCTGAAAGGCTAGGGAGCGCACCTAACACTTCATAGCGCCAGCCAACATTATTGCCGAGGGTAAAGTTATTGCTAAAGCTATCGCCCGAAGTTAGTAATGTTTTGGCGCCGTTGGTTGAGGTTGCCAGGTTCAGGATGCCAGGGTGTCCAGCTAAGAAGGTCGTGTCATTTGCGGGGTACCATTCGCCGCTTACAGTGAGCGTGTCGTCAAATGTTTCGCTGAACGGCACTTTTATGAAATCGTTAACATATTTGTAGGTGGTGCGTTCGTTTTCGACACAGTCGCGCCAGTAGCTGTCGATAAAGCAGCGCGTTACGCCAAGCGCGCTGTTGTAGTACATGGCGCCGTCAACGCCGGTTGGGTCGCCTGCGTCGGTTTTAGTGTCGAGCACCAGTAGTGTGCCGGTGGTGTTTGAGGTGCCAATGGTAATGTTACCGCTGGCCGAGCTTAAATTGATGCCGCCGTTACCTTGGAGCGTCATGGTGCCGCTGCCGCGGTTGATGTCGGTGCCAATCGTGCCGGTAAATGCCAAACCATTTGTCATGGTGCCGGCAGTTTGCGTAATGTTGACGCCGTTTGTGGTGGTGCCGCCACTGCCGTTGCGGTTTACCAACACACCGTTGGTTTGGGTGCCGGTGGTGCTTGTCATGGTTACGGTATTGGCGTCGCTGGTGCCGCTGTAGGTTTGGCTGGCGGTACCAACCGTGCTAATGCCGCCGGCGGTCGCGGCAAAGTATTTGGTGCTGCCGCCGTTGCTTTGTACTTCAAACAAGTTGGCGCCAATTGGGCTGGCCGCGTCTTGGATTGTCACTGCGCCGCGTGTGCCATCCACTGTAATTTCGGGGCTGCTGGAGTTTGTGTACGCGGTTTGCAGCGTCACCGTGCCTGTGCCACAACCAAGGTCGGTGGTGTTACAAATAATTTTTACTGCGCCGTTTTCGATCAAACTCACCTTGTTGGTGGTGGAGTTGTAGAACAAGCCGCCGTTTAAGGCTGACAAGTTGGTGGTTGGGTCGGCGGTTGTTGCGTCGAGCTGCAGTATGGTTAAGTTGGTGTCGGTGCCAGTTGAGTTGCCGATTTTAATTAAGTTGCCGCCGCTGCCGCTGCGTGCGGTGGTGTCGACACTAAACAACGTATCGGCACCGGTTGAACTTTGCACCTGGAAGGCGCTTGCCGAGTTTGACGACCCCGATTTTACCAACGCCAAACCATTAATCGTGGTTTGAATGTTGCTCGAAGTATTGCCCAAATTTATGCTGCCGGCCGATGTATTACCAATGTTAACCGCGCCAGCAGTGTTGCCCGTGCCGCCGTTAATAGACACAGCACCTCCGGTCGTGCTGCCGGTACCGACTTCGTTGCCGCCACTAATTGCAACTGCGCCAGCAGTGTTGCCGCTCGCATTTGTTTGGCCGCCTTTTAAGTTAAGTACGGCTCCTACACCTGCCGTGCTGCTTGCTGGTTGTATAGTTATAGCGCTGCCCGTTCCGCTGGTAGTCGTGCTGGTAATGTCGGCCGTTTGGCCACCAGGTAAGATAGCGGTGCCATTTTGGTCGACGGTAAACAGGGTAGCGGCACCGTCGTCGCGCGTCACTTTAAAGGTAGATGACGTGTCATTAGCGCTGGAGTCAATGTCGAGGGTGAGTGTGTTTTGCGAAGAAATAACAAAGTTTGACGAACTAATCGAAGCGAGGTTAGAGCCTTCGAGCTGTAGGCCAATACCGGTGCCGGGTTCGGTGGTGCCATTAATGGTAACACCGTCGGTGCTATCTGCTTGCAGCGATAAGAAGTTGGTGTCATTAGCAGTACCCAGGCGCATAAAAGCTGCCGAGCTCAGGCTGTTGTATGCCCAGCCCACGTAGCCATAGTTTGTTGTGCTTTGGCCGACCCGCAAAAAACTGTTGTCGGAGCTGTTGGCTATGCTAATGCGCGAAGCGGTGTCGTTTAGGTTAAATACGTCGTCACCAACTTCTAGTTCGTCGGCGGTGTCGTTTTTGGCAATCAGCACGCCACCACCGGAGCCGAGAGTCATGCGCGTGGTTGAGCCCGTGCGCAGTACCAACGCATTGCCGTCGTTGGTGCCAAGCGTAGCGGTGGCGCCAAACAGGTTACCGCCCTGCACAAATGCAGCACCGGCGCCGGTCGTATTGCAGGCGGCGATTTGGCTTGAGCCGTTGCGGCACAAATAGGTGGCGGTGTTTGTTGAGCCAAGCGTGCTCGCGGTAATAGTGCCAGACACGGCCAAAGCTCCCGTTACGTTAGTTGCACCCTGCAGCTCAATGGTGTCGGCCGAGGTAAGAATGATGTCGTTGCCCGCGCCGTTTGACGTAAGCGTTGTAACCGTACCTTGCACGGTGGTTGTTTGGCCGGTGGTGCCAGCGGTAAGGCTACTGGTCGGCGCAATGCGCAGGGCGCCGCTGCTGGTAATGTCGCCGCCGTTTACTGCCAGGTCGCCTGCGGTGGTAATGTTGCCAGAGGAGCCTATGACGTCAAAGTTATCGAAGTCAATATTGCCAGTAGTGCCCTTAATGTTGTTAGCAGCAACGTTTAGAGCGTCGACGATTTCAACATCGGTAGCGTCAATGGCGGTTGTCATGCCGCCGCCTGCCGCTTGCAGTTTAATACCGATTGGTGCGGCACGGTCGGTGTCGAGGTTGTCGAGGAGCAATAATTGGGCGGGGTCGCTGGTACCAGCGCCGCTCGCTCGCGAGATTGCTACAAAATTACTACTGCCGTCGGCAATGGTGGTGGTGAAGCTGGCGTCGTTTAAGGTGAATGCAATATCGCCGGTGGCCGAACTGGCGCTAATTGTCCGCCCGTTGTTGTATGCGCTTTGCAGGGTGGCGCTACTGCCGCCCGAGCCGCCGTCACAATCTTGCCAAACAAGCTGGTTGCCTGTGCCGCTTTGCTTTAAACATTGGTTAGTGTTGCCCGTGGTGGTGGGCAAGATAAAGGTGAGGTCGCCCGCCGAATTGCCAGCCTGCAACGTTGTTTTTTGGCCAAAACCATCATAGATAACTAAGGTGGCTGGCTGCACGGCTGCCCCAGTGCCGAGCGTTAAGTCACCACCCTGCACCACTACATCTACCGTCGTGCTTACCGTGGTGCCGTCGTCGGAAACAGTAGAATTGCCAATCGTGCCACTGGCGGTAAATTTAGCCATACGGTCAGCAGTGCCGCTGCCAATAATGCCACCGCCCGCACCGGCGCAGTTTCCGGTGGTTAAACAAACGGTGCCGGTAGCGTCGGGGAAGGTAATAACCTGCGGGCCCGAAGCGACCGCGGTTTGTAAGGTTATGGTGTTACCGTTTGTGGCGTTATTAAATGCCAACTTGCCAGCCAGCGCGCTTGCTTCGCCAAGCAAAACCGTGCCACTGCTGGTGTTAACGCCTAAAATATTTTGGCTGCCGGTGTTTTGCACACTAAACGCAGAGGCTGAATCGGCTGCGTTTTTAAATGTATTGGTCGCGCCGGTAAATGTTTGCGTGGCACTTAGCTTAGCGAGGTTGCTGTCGTTGCTTAAGGCGGCCGAAGAAATCTGCACGCCGTTAATTTGGTAAGTGCTGCCGGTCGATATATTTAGGTTACCGCCCACGGTTAATGTTGTGCTTGGAGTGATGCTACTGGTATTAATGCCCGCAAATGTCGGGCTTGCACCGCTATGTATGTTTTGGATGGTATTTACCACGCCTCCCGACACACTAAGGTTGGTGCCGTTAAACTGGGCAATACCTTTGGCGCTGTTGCTGGCGTCGTCTATGGTAATGGTGCTGCCCACGCCACTGCTGTTGGCAAGGGTAAGGACGCCACTTAAGCCATCGAGCGACGTAACACCGCCACCACCTGGGCAGGCGCTAAACGCGGGTGCGCCGCCTGTCGACATTAAACAAAGCCCGGCGCCCGCGGCAGTGACCGAACTAAGCGCGCTGGTGCCATTGCCAACAATAACCCCGTTGGTCGTTAGTGTTGCTGCGCCGGTGCCGCCACTCGCAACGGTTAATGGTGTAGTGAGCGTTAAGCCACCGCTGGTGACTGTAAGGTTGCCGGTCACGGTGACGGTTGAGCCCGATTGGCTAATAAGCGAATCTTCGATAGTCTGTGCGCCAGTGAACATGGCAATCCGGCCATTGGTGCCGCCGGGGCTTTGCACGGTACCCGTACCCGCGCCAAAGCTGGTGATGGTAAGGTTGCCAGCGCCGTCGTCGGCAATACTTAAGTTTGCCGGTGAACCCGACGTAAGGCTCTGCACACCTGTTGCCTGCAACGTGCCGGCGCTTATTTGTAACCCGCTGCCCAAACCAATATCGCCGGTTTGCCCGCCAAGTGACGTGACGCCAGTGTTCGTAAAGGTGCTGCCGACAATACTAATACCATTTCCCGAAAGAAGGGTAATGTCGCCGGTCTGCCCCTGGAACGTTTGCACGACGGCCGCGCCAGGCAATTTTATAAACTGCGAACCGTTAAAGTATGCAAGTTGGTTGCTGCCGTTGTCGTAATACAGCTGGCCGCGCTCGCTTTTTGTTGGTTCGGCCTGGGGTGCCAACACAAACGATTCGTTGGCGCGCAGCTGCCCGTTAACGGTAAGGCTTTGGGTGCCCAGCAGCGCCAAACTACCACTGCTTGCAAATTCGCTCAGCGGGATGCTGACGTTCGCCACCTGGCTACTGACCGAATTTTGCTCCTGTGATTTATTTTGTAGCGCATTAAACACAACAGCGCCGCCGCCCACAAGCAGCAGCAAAAATGCCACAACAGAGGCCGGCAATACCATTTTGTGCCAGTCGCGCGCCTTTTTTGCTGGCGCCCCGGCTGTGAGTGTTTGTGGCGCGCCGCTGGGTGGTGCCAACGGAATTGGCGGCGCGGCCGCACCAGGAATAGCAATTTGCTGGCTAGCCATTGGTGTAGCGGCGACCTGAACAGGTACGGGAGCCAAGCCCGCGGCATCAGCAAACAATGGCGTCGGAGCCGGATTTTGCCGGTACGTGACACCATTTGCTCCATTAGGAACAGTCTGGTTTCGTAAATTGTTATTTTCCACCGTATTTGTATGTGTTCCACTCTCACTAAAAGTGAGTCTGTCTCCGCATACAATCATACAACGCTTATGGCAATAAGATCAAGCAAAAAGCGTAATAATATTAATCGTCAGGTAAGTAAATAAACAATGTTACCTGGTTGTTTGTAACTTTTACAATACCGTGCTTAATGGGGAAGCGCAGGTTTTGGCCGTTGGTATTAACGACAATCGTGCAGGCGCTCAGTAGCGAAAAAAAGTTGGCGTGGTCGGCCAAAATGTCAAAATCGCCCACTTTGTTTTTTGCCGAAACACTGGCCGCCGGGCCGTCGTAAAATGTTTGGCTGGGCGAAATAACCTTAACGTGCAGGGCGTGGGTGGCCGACAGGGCCGGTTTGCTCATATTAAAATCTCTTCGAGGCCGCGCAGGGTTTGTTCGCGGGTAAAGTATTCGCCTTTTTGGCCGGTAAGTTCTTCGGTGACAAAGAAGTTTTGGCTAAAGAAGGTGATTATTTTTTTGGCGCGCTCGTAGTCGCGGCGCTCGTCGGGACTCAGCTCGCTTTGGCCAATAATGGCGATGATGTTTTTAAGCGACTCGTATTTTTGCATAATGGTTTGCACTTGGGTCACCAAAACGTAGTGGCGGTCGCCGACGATTTCGGGCGAAACAAGTGACGACGCGGTACGCACGAGGTCGACCGCTGGCCGCACGCCGCTTTCGGCAACGGCGCGGCTAAGCACCACGGTGCTGTCGAGCTGCTGGCCTATTTCTTGTACCGCCGGGTCGCTTAGGTCGTCGGCCGGAATGTAAATGGCTTCGACGGCAGTAATCGACCCGTTTTTGTTCGAGATAAGCCGGTCTTGCAGCCGCCGTAAATCGCTAAACAGCGTCGCCTGGTAGCCACCCTCGCTTGGCATGGTGCCAATGCTGGTGGCGAGCTCGTTGGCCGCTTGCACATACCGGTAAATGTTGTCGATAAATACCAGCACGTCCTTTTTTTCGTTGTCGCGCAAATATTCGGCAATCGTCGCCGCGCTGTATCCAACCAGCGCGCGCATCGCCGGCGTCTCTTGCATTTGGCCCATAACCATGACGGTTTTTTTAAGGATGCCGCGTTCTTGCAGCGTTTGGTACAGCTCGTGGCCTTCGCGCACGCGTTCGCCAATGCCAACAAACATAGCCAGCTTGTCTTCGTCTTTGGCAATGTTGTGGATGAGCTCCATGGTCAAAATCGTTTTGCCCACGCCGGCGCCACCAATAATGCCAATTTTGCGGCCTTTGACGAACGGGGTAAAAAAGTCGATGACTTTAATGCCGGTTTCGAGTAGCTCCGGCTTGGTATCCATGGCTGCCGCCGCGCCCGGTAACTGGTAAATACTGCGGTATGTTTTGGCGGTGATTGGCTTGCCGCCGTCGATTGGTTCACCAAAGGCATTGAGCGCCCGGCCAAGCACCTCTGCTGTTTCGGGCATGGCCAGCGTGCCGTGGGCAGACACCACGCGGGCGCCACGTTTTACCTCGGTGCTGCCGCTCAGGTTGACGCAGCGGGCAGTGTACGGGGTTGGGTAGCTGGCGACTTCCAAGTATACTCCGGGCGAATCGGCTAACATAAGTAGTTCTTTGGGCGCTGGCCGTTCGCCACTTAAGCGCACCTCGCAAACCAACCCCCTAATTACTGTAACTCGGCCGTTACTTTTACCTTCGCCCATGTCGTACCACCTTCATAATTTCTTGTAAGCGTTCGTCGCGTTCGCTGCGTTTGGTGCGGTAATAATCTTGGCGCATCTCGCCGACTAAATCTTTGGCGCGCTGTTTGGCGCGGCTCATGTTGTTAAAACGTACAGCGTAGCCGGCCAGTTTGGATTCCATAATTACCTGCAATAGGGCGACGCCCATCATGACCGACTCCATGTACGTGGCGATTTCGGCGATGTTTGGCTCAAAAATATAGTCGCGGCTGGTAACGAGCTCGCCGTCTTCGCCCACGCCTTCGCCAAGCTCGCGGATGGCAGTAAGCAGCTCGATTCGGGTGATTTGTTGCGAGCGCAGTGATTCGTAAGTTTGGTAAAACACCGAAATATGTTCGTAGGTTTCGAGCGCTTTAATAATCTCGCCAACACTAAAGTTACTGTCGGCGGCAGGCATGGTAAATGCTTTGGTGACGGTAATACCGTGCCGTTGCAGGCGGGTCATGCCGTGACTGCCAATGGCGATGACGTCGGGTTTTTGGCCAGTGGCCGGCATCGAGTTGAGCATTTGCTCGACCACTTGTTCGTCGGTCGAGCTGCCTAGTGTGCCTTCGCTGGTGATCACCAAAAATGCATTGTGGCCTTTGCGGATGCGGCGGGTGGTGGCGACGCGCTCTTTGGGGTCGATGCGCAAACTGCGGTAGGTTGGCCATAATTCGGCAAAAAACTGCTGGCTCGACACCACAACGTTGCGGATGCGGGCGATGTGCATGCTGGCGACGCTCTCGAAAACCTCTGTTAAATCTTCGATGGTGCGGATTTGGCCAAGTTCGGTTTGGATTGTTATGGCGCGCCTCATGCTGTTGCCCCGACAGTCGTTAATTGGATAAATTGGGCGACGAGGGGGTCGAGGTCGGCTTCGGATTTAACAGTTGGGGCGAGCTCGCGCACCTTAAGTTTAAGCAGGCCCACGTTGAGCTTGCGCAAACCACCACTGGTAAGCACCGTTTCGAGCAGTAGTTGTTGTTCGGTCGCCGACCACAGCTCGCCCGTGCCCTGGCGAAACGCATCTTGTATGTGCTGCCCAAGTTGCAGCGAAGCCTGGGTTTCGGGCGTGAGGTCGGAGCCAAAGTGGGCAAATTCGGCAGCCTGGCGAAAGTCGGCCAGCTTTTTAAACAACATCCCCGAAAGCATTTTTTGGCGCGCGCTGAGCGACCGGCCGCCAACACGCGATACCGAAAGCCCAGTGTTAACCGCCGGCTTGTTGTTTTGCCTAAAGGTGGCGAGGTCGAAAATGAGCTGGCCGTCGGTGATACTCATAATACTGGTTGGCAAAAAGGCGGTAATGTCGTCGCCGGGCGTGATAACCACCGGCAGGGCAGTCATTGTTTTGCCAGTGGTAGCCAGCTTGCCGGCGCGTTCCAGCAGTGACGAATGGGCAAAAAACATGTCGCCGGGGTAGCTGTCGCGGCCAGGGTTGCTGCCGGCCAAAAGCGCGACTTCGCGGTAGACTTTGGCGTGGCTGCTAAGGTCGTCGTAAATAATAATGACGTCGCGGCCGCCGTGCCATAAATATTCGCCGATCGAGCAGCCAACATACGGCGCGATGTAACTTTGGGCGAGGCTGGCGAACATATCGGCCACAATAACAATGCTGTTTTTTATGGCGCCGGTTTCGTTAAGGCGGTTCACCAGTTGGTCGATTTCGACCCGGCGCTTACCAATTAACACATAAATCACCACGCGGTCGGAACCGTTTTGGTTAATGCCAAGTTGCTCTAAAAAGCTACTCTTGCCCGATTTTGTGTCGCCCAGCACCGCAATGCGCTGGCCGAGCACCACAGGGAACAGCAAGTCGACGACGGTCACTCCCGAATTAAGCCGGTCTTTTAACAGGCTGCGCTCCATCATGCCGGGCGCCTGGTTGTAAATTGGCCAGTTGGCGGCCAGTTTGACCGCGCCTTTGCCGTCGAGCGGTTGGCACAGCGGGGTAATGACCCGGCCGAGCAAACCTTCGCCCACGCCGGTGGTAGTGATGTTGTCGTGCAACACAACCAGGCTGCCGAGCGGGGTGCTTTCGGCCTCGAGGTTTAACACCAGCACGGTGTCTTCGTTGGCTTCGCGCACCATGCCGCGTTGGCCGTTTTCGAACAACACCGACGCGCCAACCGAAACGCCGTCGAGGCCTTTAACAACCACCAAAAAGCGGTCGCTCCCGACTACTTCGCCGGTGGGGTGCTTGTCGTCGACAAGTTGCTGGAACTGGGCGTTATCAAACACCGGCTATCTCCGTGAGGCGCTTTTTGTTGTCGATAATGCCACGTCTAAACGACAAATCGTACAAATGTGACCCGGCCTGCACCACCGCGCCACCGCCGAGGTCAGTGCGGGCGGCAAAAGTCAGCAAAACAAGCGGGTGGATTTGCTCGCGGAACCACTGCGAAAACTGCCGTTTAACCGTGCGGTTTGGCATACTGGCCAGCAGCACGTGCACGGTCGGGGCTTTGTCGAGCGTCACCTGCGCGTCTTTGCCTAGCGCCTCGACCGCCGCGATGTCGGTTTGGTCAATTTTGTTGGCGGCCAGCAACTCGGTAAGGCCAGGCGAAAGCACGGCTTGCTCGCCGGTGTTACGGGCGGTGTTGTCGCGCACCGCCGACGCGAGGTCTTGCAGCTCAAGCACCAGCTCGCTGAGTTGGTCGGGCGAATACGTGTCGAGCGGCAAAACAAAAGCCATTACGCTACGATATCCCGCTTAATATCTTCTTTGTGCTTGGCAAGTTGCTCAAAAATGTAGGTGGTTTGGGCGCCAAGGTCGACGCGGTTGCCCAGCGTTTCGGCCAGGTAGCTCGATACGACGTCGTTAATGCGTTCGTTAAAATGGGCGAGCCGGCGGTCGCGCTCTTGGGTGACTTCGGTTTGTAGTTGCTGCAGCAGTTCGGCGCGCTGTTTTTGCAGGTCGGTTTGGATTTGGGCAAACTGCTCGACCGTTTGGTTGTTAAGCGCGCGCAAACTGGCCTGATATTTGTCGAACTCCTGGCGGATCGAATCGCTGGCGACATCGTTAACGTGCGCTGCCAGTTGGTCGACGCCAGCACTGACCGACTTTTCGAGTCGCTGCGAAGCCAGCTCAACCGCGTGCAGCAGCTGGGCGTCGGCGCGTTTTTGCACTTCGGCCATATCTGGCTCGGTAAAAACTTTTGTGCCATCGACGTGCACATCGTAATGTTTGGGCACTGGCCGGCCGCGCAACCGGCGGTCGAGGTACATTGCCCAAAAAAGTGTCGCCACATTAAGTAGTGCCATTAACAGTAGCCCGGCGACAAGTAGAAATTGCGTTGAATCCACGGATGGCTCCTTAGGTTGTTAAGATTAAATATATCGCAATAAGCGTAAGCAGTAAAATGCCAAGCACGGTAACGCCGATTTGAATAATGCCTTTGCGCACGGCGATTTCGCTCAGCGGGTTGCGGCCGATCGAGATAATGCTCGAGCGAACGGTCGAATACAGCAGCACGGCGATGCTCACAAACGCCAGCATCAAAATAAGCGTCGCAATAATAACCCTCACCGGCGAAACTTCTTTGCCACTGACCGAATTGGCGAAATCCTGTAAAAATGTTGGCAAAAATGTTTTTTGGTTAGCCGTTGACACAAAAAATGTAACGTTTACCTGCACCGGGATTCTGCCAATATGCACCTCGATTTGCTGGCCGTCCGATGTGCTTACCGTGCGGGTTTGCAACGCCGCCGTGCTGAGGTTTGCCTGCGCCGAGCCGACAACCTGTATGTTCGAGGTAGCCT
>CAYTEG010000021.1:0-630 GCA_964436805.1 uncultured Candidatus Saccharibacteria bacterium | reverse complement strand
GTAGCCTTCATGCCAATGCCGTCGATCGGCGAGGCGGTTATTTTATCGCCGGCGTTTACGGCGCCGTTGAGGTCGCTCACTAATGCGGTGGTGGTGCCGCTGGTGACAACTAGGGTGTTGTCGGTGCCGTTGCCCAATTCGACCAAGCTGTCGTTGCCAACGATGCCAATAAGGCGTTCGACGCGGTCGGTGTTGGCGAGTTCGACACTGTTATTGCTGCCTGTTTTGAGGCTCATTAAAGCGCCGGGGGTCAGGTTGGTCTCTGAAGTTTGGAACCCCTGGGCGATGGCCGACGCGCTTTGGGCATTTAAAAGGGTATTACTAAAAATAGCCAAAAACGCCACTAAACCAGCGCAGGCGTACCAAAAATAATGCAAAACCTTTCGGCGCGATGACGGCACCGTGCCCCCCTACTATTTACAACATTTAATTATAGCGCAAAAGTGGTTGTGGTTATATGGGGCAACATAATTACGTAAGTTAATATTTGTTCAGCGGATCGTTTTTGTACACAAGGTCGAGTTTGAGCATGGCCGTCATAACCTCGCCGGCGGCAATAGCGTTTGTTGGCTGCGATGTTTCGTGGGTAAAGTACCGCACCATCAGCGTGTCGCCGGTTTTTACCGTGGT
>CAYTEG010000020.1:7510-14814 GCA_964436805.1 uncultured Candidatus Saccharibacteria bacterium | reverse complement strand
CTGCCAATCATCGAAACCCAGGCTGGCGACATTAGTGCCTACATTCCAACCAACGTGATTTCAATCACCGACGGCCAGATTTTCCTCGAAACCAACTTGTTCTTCCAGGGTATCCGCCCGGCGATTTCGGTGGGCTTAAGCGTGAGCCGCGTTGGAGGCGCCGCCCAAACTAAAGCCGTTAAAAGCGTCAGCGGTAGCCTAAAGCTCGACCTCGCCCAGTTCCGCGAACTCGCAGCCTTCACCCAGTTTAGTACCGACCTCGACCCCGAAACCAAAGCCCGCATCAACCGCGGCCAACGCTTGGTCGAACTGCTTAAACAACCGCAGTACAGCCCAATGAGCGTGTGGGAACAAGTTGCCGTACTTTTGCCAGCGACCAAAGGCGAATTCGACGCCGTGCCTGTCGAAAAACTGCGCGATGTCACCCGCGCCCTACTCGCCCAGCTCTGGGCCGACCACAAAGATGCCATGAAAGAACTCAGCAAAGGCGACAAACCAACCGAAAAAACTGCCGACCTTATTTTGGCCGCCGCTAAAAAAATCGCTAAAGGCTACGAGGGCTAACTAAGTGGCAAATACCATCGCCATTAAACGCCGCATTGGCTCGGTAAAAAGCACTCGCCAGATCACCAAGGCGATGGAGCTTGTTGCCGCCAGTCGCATGCGCAAGGCGCAAGAGGCGGCGCTCAAAAGCCGGTTGTACAACCGCATGGCGCGCGAGCTTTTAACGCGGCTCGGCCAAGTCACCGAAGTTACCGAGCACGCTTTGTTTGCAAAACGCAAAGTCAAAGCCCGTTTACTGGTTGTTATTACCAGCGACCGCGGCCTGGCTGGCGCCTACAACAGCAACGCGCTGCGCCGCTACGTCGCCGAGCTTAAGGCCGACAAATCTGCCGGCATTAAAAGTTACACCATTGCCGTTGGCCAAAAAGCCGCGCAGCTGGTTGGCCGCTTGGGCGACACCGAAGTTGTGGGTGTGTTCCGCAACCTTCCCGAAGATTTGCAGGTGCACGATTTGCAGCCGCTCATCCGCGAAGCCACAAAGCTGTTCGCGCTGCAAAAAGTCGATGCCGTCGATGTTATTTACACCCACTTTTACAGCAGCATCAACCAGCAACCGGCAATGCTACATCTGTTGCCGGCCGGTTTTGCCGAAGCCGACGTATCGCCCGAACTGCGTAACGCCGAGTTTGAGCCAAGCGTCGAAGCGGTGTTAGAATCAACCGCCAAACGCTTAATCGACGCCCAGCTATGGCAATCGCTGTTAGAGTCTGTCGCGTCCGAACAATCGATGCGTATGCTAGCCATGAAAAACGCCACCGACAACGCCACCGATATTATTGATGATCTAACGCTTGTTTATAACAACGCCCGCCAAGCAAGCATTACCCAGGAACTTGCCGAAATAACTGGCGGCGCCGAAGCTATGAGCGAATAAGGAGAATATATGCCTACAAAAGAAGTAACAAAAAACGCCGGAACCGTCGCCCAAGTCGTGGGCGTGGTTGTCGACGTCGAATTTGAACGCGGCAAACTGCCGGCCATTAACGACGCAATCATCGCCAAAAACGGCGACGCCACGATTACGCTCGAAGTCGCGCAGCATTTAAACGAAACAACCGTGCGCACCGTGGCCTTAAGCAGCACCGACGGTTTGCGCCGCGGCGCCGAGGTTACGGCAACCGGCGCGCCAATTAGCGTGCCTGTTGGCGAGCAAACCTTGGGCCGCATGTTTAACGTCACCGGCCAGCCGATCGACGGCAAAGGCCATAAGTTCGATAAAACCGCGCCAATCCATGCTGAACCGCCAGCTTTAACCGAGCAATCCGGTAAAACCGAAATTTTGGAAACCGGCATTAAGGTGATCGACCTTCTGGCGCCAATCGCCAAAGGTGGTAAAGTTGGCCTGTTTGGCGGCGCTGGCGTGGGCAAAACGGTGCTCATCCAAGAGCTCATTAACAACATCGCTAAATTCCACAAAGGTAACTCGGTGTTTGCCGGCGTTGGCGAACGCACCCGCGAAGGCAACGACCTCTACCACGAAATGAAAGACGCTGGAGTTTTGGACAAAACCGCCATGGTCTTTGGCCAGATGAACGAGCCACCAGGCGCCCGTTTGCGCGTTGCCCTCAGTGCGCTCACCATGGCCGAGAATTTTCGCGACCAAGGTAAAGACGTGCTGCTATTCATCGACAACATCTTCCGCTTTACCCAAGCTGGCTCTGAGGTTTCGGCGCTGCTCGGCCGTTTGCCAAGCGCCGTGGGCTACCAGCCTACCCTGCAGCAAGAAATGGGCGCCCTGCAAGAGCGTATTACCAGCACCAAAAAAGGCTCGGTTACTTCGGTGCAAGCCGTGTATGTACCGGCCGACGACTTTACCGACCCGGCGCCGGCAACTACCTTCGCCCACCTCGACTCAACGATTAACCTCAACCGCGCGCTGACCGAAATCGGCATTTACCCGGCTGTTGACCCGCTCGAATCTACCTCTACCCTGCTCGACCCCGAGATTGTGGGCGAAGACCACTATTCGGTAGCCCGCGAAGTGCAGCGCATTTTGCAGCGCTACAAAGAGCTACAAGACATCATTGCCATCTTGGGCATGGAAGAATTAAGCGACGAAGACAAACAAATCGTCGGCCGCGCCCGCCGTATTCAGCGCTTTTTGAGCCAAAACGTGCACGTTGCCGAAGCCTTTACCGGCCAGCCCGGCGTGTACGTGCCACTTAAAGACACCATCGCCAGCTTCAAAGAAATTTTAGAAGGCAAGCACGACGACAAACCAGAATCAGCGTTTTACATGAAGGGTTCGATTAAGGAAGTTAAATAATGCAGCTCGAATTTGTAACGCTCGCCGGGCCAAAACTGCAAAAAGACGTGTACGAAGTTGTTTTGCCAACTTCTGACGGCAATATTGCGGTTTACCCCCAGCATATGCCGCTGGTAACCACCCTTGTTTCGGGCGTTATTACCGTGCGCCACAAAAAAGGCGACGCCGACGACGCGCGCGATGTGTTTGCTACCAACGGCGGCGTGGCCGAAATTAGCGGCAAGGCGGTGCGTATTTTGGTCGACGAAGCCGACCACGCCGATGACATCGTCGAAAAAGACGCAGCCGAAGCATTGGCTGCCGCCAAAAAACTAAAGGCCGAGGCCAAAGACGAGCTCGAACTCGAGCGCGCCGAAAGCTTAATCGACCGGCAGGAAGTGCGGCTTAAAGTTGCTACGCTCCGTCGCCACCGCAAACGAGTTTAGCACATATACACATAATGTGTGCGATTTGTCTATTCAAATTGCTCAAGCTGTGATATAACAGGTGTAGAACTAAACAAATCTCCGTTAAAATCGCCGCGTTAATAGTGCGTGCGCTTCTTGACTCCTGCTTTTGCTCCAGCCAACCAGTGTATCGCCGTAGTGGCCTGCTACGGAATAAAAGTAAGGATACTAAACCGCATGGGTCGTCTTCGTGATGTTATTTTTCGCCAGTTAAAAGCGCGCACGCCTGACGTTATTGGCTATTCGAAGCAATCGTTTTTACATGATGTCGGCGCTGGCCTAACAGTTGGCATTGTGGCACTGCCGTTGTCGTTGGCGCTGGCTATCGCGACCGGTGTGCCGCCCATTTTAGGCTTGTATACGGCAGCGATTGCCGGCTTTGTGGCAGCGTTTTTTTCGGGCTCTGCCTACAGTGTGTCGGGCCCGGCTGCGGCAATGGTGCCAATTTTGGCGGCAATTATTCAGCAGCACGGTTTAGGCGAACTGCCTTACATCACTATTTTAGCTGGGCTGTTTTTGCTGTTGTTTGCGGCGCTTGGGATTGGCCGGTTTATTCATAAAGTGCCAGAATCGGTGGTGCTCGGGTTTACATCGGGCGTTGCTGTTGTGCTTTTTGCGGGCCAGCTTAACACTTTTTTTGGGTTGCACGGCTTGGCGCCGCATGAGTCTTTTGGCGGTAAGTTGCTCGAAACAATTACCCATTTGTTTACCCTTAGTTTGCCAACGCTCGCGGTTGGTCTTTTTACCGTGGCAATTATTGTATACTGGCGGCACGTCCCGCGTATTGGCAAGGTACCGTCTACGTTGGTTGCGGTGTTGGCAGCAACGCTGGTCGCCCTCGGGTTGTCTGCATACATGCCAATTGCAACCCTTGGCAGTGCCTACGGCCAATTGCCACTGGGGCTGCCGTCGTTTATTAGCTTTGCGCCGAGCCATTTGTTTCATAGCGAGCTATGGCTGCCAGCACTTGAGGTTGCCGGTTTGGTGGCAATCGAAAGTCTTTTGTGTGCTGTGGTGGCCGACAAACTGACTAGAAAGAAGCATCTGTCGAACCAGGAATTATTTGCGCAAGGTCTAGGCAACCTGGCGGTGGCAACGGTGGGCAGCCTGCCAAGCACTGCGGTAATCGCCCGCACAGGGACGATTATTAAAAACGGCGCCAAAAGCCGGGTGGCATCACTTGTACACGCCTTGGTTGTACTTGCATTTGTAGGCGCGCTGGCGCCGCTGGCGGCGAATATTCCCCTTGCCGCTTTGAGTGCAGTGTTACTGGTAACCGCCATAAGGATTGCTGAATTTAAAAATATCGCTCGTTTTGTGCAACAAAAAACATGGCGGCTTAATACCGTGCTTGGCCTAACTATGCTACTTACTATTTTTACCGATCTTGCAACCGGTGTTGTTGCTGGCTTGCTGCTTCATGTGGGTTTTGCTGCGCACAATAAATTGCGTGCCGCCCGCGATAAAGACGGCCCGTTGCGTTTAAACGAAGAAGAAGCCTAGCTTTCGGCCAATATTTGGCGGACTTGTGGGATGTCTTTGACTTCCATCAATTTTTGGCGCAGTTCGCTGGCGCCGTCAAAATCGCGGATGTAGATTTTAAAGAAGCGTTTGAGCGGCGCGAACGGCATTTTGTGGTCGGCGGCTTCGACTAAATCGAGGTGAAAATTAAGTAATTCCAGCAGTTCTTCGCGGCTGTGGCTGCGCGGCGTTTCTTCGAAACAAAACGGGTTGGTAAATACGCCGCGGCCGATCATAACGCCGTCGACGCCAGTTTGTTTAATGCGCTCCAGGCCTTCGGCGCGGTTTTGTACATCGCCGTTGCCAATAATCAGCGTCTGCGGGGCAATTTTGTCGCGTAGTTTTACGGCTTTGACGATTTCGTCCCAGTCGGCAGGCGGGGTGCTCATTTCTTTTTGGGTGCGGCCGTGCACAATAAGCGCGGCGATGTCTTGTTTTAGCAAAAAGCCCAGCCACTCTTCGGTTTTTTTGGTTTTAAAGCCAATGCGCGTTTTAACGCTCACCGGCAAACCGCCTTGTTTGGCGGCGGCGATTAATTGTGCGGCGAGTTCGGGGTTTTCGATTAACGCCGAGCACGCGCCGGTTTTTACCACATCGCGCACCGGGCAGCCCATATTAATGTCGATCCCGGCAAAGCCACGCGCCGCAAGCTCGCGCGCCATAAACGCATAATGCTCGGGGTTGGTGCCCCAAATTTGGGCGACCATTGGCTGTTCGTCGGCGCTAAATGCCAGGCGGCTGTCGGTGCTTTTGCGGCCGTATTCGCTAAAAAACGCCGCGGCGTTGGTAAATTCGGTCACAAAAACATCGGGCTTGGCAGCCTTTGCAACCACATGCCTAAATACGACGTCGGTGACGCCGTCCATTGGGGCGAGCACAAAAAATGGCCGCGGCAGGTCTTGCCAAAAGTTTTTCATTAGTATGTATTATACAAGGGAAACGCCCTCAGCGCTAGGCATGAGGGCGACCACAAGTAGTGAGAAGGATGTTGGGCCCGCCGCGGTGAACGGCGGGCCGTGGCTAGAAGGCAGGTTAGCCCTGGCCGGCGTCTCGCAGTGCCTGACGGGCGTCGTTGCCCAGCGAGCCGGCCTGCGTCGCCGCTTCCTTGACCTTCCGCAGCTGTTCTTGGCTTGCGGTGCCGCCAGAAACAGCTGCCATGGCGGCGATCAGCTCTCTCTTGTTCATCCCTGGCCATCCCCTCTCGGTGGTAGATGCGGCAGCCGACGACTCGGCTACAGCAGCGCATCAGGTGGCCAGCCTATTTTAACAGGTCTTCCTCAAAACGCAACATCCCCTTATAACTCGGCTCGTAACTGCTCGTATCTGGCAGGTCGAGGGTTTGAATACGGCGCCAAATGCCGCGCAGCACGTTTTTAAAGCGCAGTAATTCTTCTTGGTCGAACGTCATGGTCAGCTGGTGCAGGCGGTTTTCGGTGTCGGCCTCGACAAATTCGAGCCGGCCGCGCACCACTTTGTGTGCTTTATATTCGCGCGAATGTTCAACAAGCAGCTTGTAAAACATGAGCTGCTGTTTGTATTTATGCAGTTTAATTTTGTCGTAGTCGGTTTTGCCCTGCCAGTCACTGAGGCCTTTACCGGTTTTGTAGTCGACGACGACCACTGTTTTTGCAGCGTCGTCGATTTCCATAAGGTCGATCGCGCCGGTTAAGCGCACTTCGCCGATGGCCGCGCCCTGGTTTGCAAAATTACGTTCGGCTTTTTGGTTTGCATGAAAGGTGTCGTAGCGCGCGGCCAGGTAGTTTTGCAAAACGTCGCTGCCCTTTTCGAGCAAATACGCAAATTCGCGTTCGTTGAGGCGGCCTTGTTGCAATTGTAGTTCGAAATCGTGCAAAATATCTTCGAGCGGCCGCCGTTCGCCAGTGGCGCCAAGGTGGGTGTGGGCGCGCTGCAAAACGGCGTGGATTGACTTACCAAACACTTGGCTTGGGGTCATGGCCTGCGGAAAACGCAACAAGTTTTGTAGCAAAAATGCCTGCGGACCGCCGCGTGTGACGTCTAAAAAGTTGTTGACGTGCGTGGCGCTCAAACTGTAATTGTCGAGCATTGGCTTGAGTAGCAAAATTTGGTTGACGCCTGGCAGAGTTAAGTGGCGGGCCTCCCAACCGGGCTGTAGTTGTTCGATATTTGGCGCGCTGGCGGCGGTGTGGTCAATTTTTGTAAGCGTGTTGTCGGTTAAAAATTCGGCCGGTAATGTTGGTTTGCCGTTTGCGTCGGCGGCGTGCGTGGTAAGCAGCAAATTGCGTTTGGCGCGGGTCATGGCCACAAATGCCAGGCGCAGGGCGTCGTCGTAGCTGGCGCCGGCCGGTTCGATCGGCAAATTGTGCGGGAAGCCAAGTGACGAATGCGGGTGACGGGCTTTGCGCCCCCAAATTTCGTCCTGCGCGCTGAGCATAAACACGGTTTCAAACTCTAAACCTTTGGCTTTGTGCGCGGTCATTAGGGTAACGCCTTGCTCGGCCTCGATGGTTTGTGCGGTGTCGAGCACC
>CAYTEG010000020.1:0-7500 GCA_964436805.1 uncultured Candidatus Saccharibacteria bacterium | reverse complement strand
AGCACCGGCGTGTTTGTGCGGTCGTGCAAATCGACAAAATCGAGCAACGAACGCAGCGTCGGTGAGCCCTCGGTTTGCCATGTGTCGAGCGCGCGGCGGATGGCGCGTAAGTTGCCAAGAAGTGTGATATATTCGGTTGGATTTTGTTGCAGCCGCTGCTCGTTAAAATAAAAGGCGCGGTATGGCGACACAAACTCTTCTGGTGGGCCATCCTGGGCGGTTTGTATGGCGGTTTCGGTGGCGTCGTCTTCGGGCACTTGGCGCTCGAAGCTGCCAATTAGTATATCCAGCATGATATCAAGCGGCTGGCGCTGCGATTGGTGCGCCGCCATAATTATAAATTCGGCGATGGCGTGTAGTTTGCCCGTGCTCTCCAGCATCAGCTCTAGCCACATGCGGCGCTGTTTGTAGGCGTTGAGCGACAACGCCCACACGTCGGCTGTTTTGAGACCCCAAAATTCGTAGCTCAGCAGTTCGGGCAAGTGGCTTTCGGCTAAATCGAAGCGTTGGTCGGCAAGGTGTACCACAACGTCTGCCAGCGTGATTAACTCTTTAATATGAGGGCTGTCGAGCACATTACTACGGCGCTCGTAATTAACAGCAATGCCGGCGGCGTGTAAATACGGCACCAGTTGCACTAGTTGTTTGTGGTTACGCGCCAGCACGGCGATTTCACTCCGCGGCGTTTTGGCTTTAGCAATCGCGTCGGCAATCCAGGTATATTCGGCTTCGGGCGCGGCAAATTGGTGCAGCTGAGTGGCGCTTTGGCCATCGACATGCGCGGTGAGTTGTTTGCTAACGTTTTGCAAAGTCGTCTCAAGCCGCTCGCTGCCCAGTGTAATAACGTCGCGCGAATGTTGCAAAATCGGCGCGGTCGAGCGGTAGTTATCGGCCAGCGTAATTACTGCCGTGTCGCGGTAGCGCGCCGCAAAATCCAAAATGTTGCTAAGTTCGGCACCCTGAAAACTGTAAATCGCCTGGTCGTCGTCGCCCACGGCCAGCACGTTTGGGCGGCCTTCGTTTACCGGGTTGTCGGTGAGCGTCGCCAGCAAGCGCAGCTGCGCGCCGTTGGTGTCCTGGAATTCGTCGACCATAATATATTGGTATTGTTCTTGCAGATTAAAGCGCAGTTCGTCGGTGGTTTCGAGCGTGTGCGCCACCAAACTAACCATGTCGTCGAAGTCGAAAAGCTGTTGTTCTTCGAGCAATTTGCGGTAGTTTTCGTACACTTTGGCGAGCGCTTTGAGTTTTTTGGTTTGCTTGCGGTCTTTAAACACAAATTCGCCGGCGTTGTTTTTTTCGCACCAACGGTTGCGCCAAGCCGTAAGTGTGTTTGGCTTACCGGTTTCTTCGGCCGTGGCCAGCGCTTGGGTGAATTCGTGGCTGGCCAGCGTGGCGAGCGGTTTTATATTTTCGACGGTGAGCGGCGCAACTTTAAACGCCGTCATTTTTTCGGCGAGTTCGGCAAAGCGTGGGAACTCTTTTTTTGCGACCCGCGCCGCAAAAAGCATGGCGACGCTCGGCTCGAGCGCATCGCAAAACGCTTCGTTGTGCGCCAAAATTGCCAGCAGTTCGTCGGGCAGCAGGCCGGCGCGCTTGAGGTGGCTAATTGCCCGCTGCGCGTCGTGCAGGCTGGTAAACTCGCCGTTCATTGTTTTGGCGAGCGGCGAGCTGTGCGGCAAATTTTCGAAGATGTCGTTAAGCAGCTCAAAACTAGTTAAGTCGTCGCAGGGTTCAAAGGTCGCGCCGTTATAAAAATATTCGCGGTTGCGGTTAATAATGTCGGCGCCAAAACTGTGGAAGGTTTGCACGGCGACGTTGTTACCCTCGGCGCCCATAAGGTTAATCAGGCGCTGGCGCATGGCGGCCGCGGCCGATTCGGTAAACGTAAGGCATAAAATATTGCCCGGCAGCGCATCGGTTTGGCGCACAATATTGGCGGCGCGCATGCTCAGCAACTGCGTTTTGCCTGTGCCCGGCCCGGCCACCACTAAAACGGGGCCGTCGATTGTATCGACAGCAAGCCGCTGCTGTTTGTTGAGCTGTTTGTACGCCTCTGTAAAATCCATCTTGATTAATTGTACCTCAGATTATGTAATAGCAAACAAACATTTTGATGTAAAAACCACTTGTGACTCTCAGGTCGGCGGGGTATGCTTATGGTATATAAGAAGAAATCCTTAGGGGGAAATTATGCAAGCGTTCGAAAAAATGTTAGAAGACGTATTTAAGCAATTGCCACCACTGCCAGAAGAAGCACGTAAGGGGTTGGCCAAAGCAATGCCGTGGCTGACGCTCGCTGGCGGCGTGTTGTCGCTACTTGCTACGTGGTACCTGTACCAGGCTGTCGCATGGGTCGACAAATGGGCTGGTTACGCCAACAGTTTGTACGGCGCGGCCGGCTACACTGCCGCCCCGGTTAGCGGCATTGGTTTTATAGCATGGCTAAGCCTTGGCATTTTGGCGGCGCAGGCCGTGCTGTTTTTGGTCGCCTTCCCTGCCCTGCGCAGCTTTAAAAAGAGCGGCTGGAACCTGCTTTTATGGGCTGCCCTTGCCAGCATTGCCTACGACATCGCCTACAACCTGTTTGGCGGTTACCTCAACATTGGCCAGTTTATCTTTAGCCTGATTGGTTCTGCGGTCGGGTTGTACCTGTTGTTCCAGGTTCGCTCGTTCTTTGGTGGCGCTGCAAAAGCTGCTCCAAAAGCAGCTGCGCCTGCCGACAAAAAAGAATAATCTTTGGCAATATGCAAACAGAGGTGCCCAAGTGGCACCCCTTTGCTATATACTGTAACCATGAATGATGCAATACTCGACGACCTGGCGATCGAAAAATCGTGCAAAGAACACTTTGGCACCAGTGTAGACATCGCCGAGACAATCGTGCGCGGCGTGCCCGCCGGTGTTGCGACTCGCGCGACGGTTTTTAAGGCGGCAAACCATCAAGTGTACGTGTATATTTACGCGCAAAGCGGTTTGGTGCTCGACGACGTGCGCAAAATTGTGCACCGCATGCAGTGCGAGGCCGAAACATTTTTGCCGCCCAACGGTGAGGCCGACTATTTTGACCGCATCGGCCGGCAAAAATTTAAGGTTATGTTCCCGGGCAAACACATTTTGGGCGAGGACGATTTGCGGTATTACAAAAATCTGGCGACGTATAACCCGGCGCTGGTGCTGCTGAGCCGCGTCAAGGGCGAAATCCGCGGGTTCGATGTCGCCAGCAAAAGTTGGCGCAAAGTAAAAGACTACGCCTACAGCAAAATAAAGCCGAGCTAAAGTGCGCTTTACGCCGGCCTATAGTGTGGCTAGTAAACAGGAATACCTTATGTCGCTCAATGTAAAAGTCCACGAAGCCCAAACTGCGATTTTGCGCGAGCTGTTGTTTCACCCGTCGGCCGGGTTTGCGCAAATGCAAAAGCCGACCGGCCTTACGAGCGACCATTTTAATTTTCATATTGCGCGGTTGGTCGAGCTGGAGCTGGTGCAAAAAATCGGCAAAGGCCGCTACACTTTAAGCTCGCAGGGCAAAGAATATGCCAATAAACTCGACACCGACAGCAACACGCTGGAGCGCCAGCCAAAAGTGGCGGTATGTTTGGTGATTCACGACGCTGCTGGCCGCACACTTATGCAGCAGCGCTTAAAACAACCTTACTATGGTTACTGGGGTCGCCCGACCGGCAAAATCCGCTGGGGTGAAACAATTATGCAAGCCGCCGCGCGCGAGCTAAAAGAAGAAACAAACCTAGAAGCCACACTCACCTTTCGTGGCACGCAGCACAAAATGGATTACAACCAGCAAACCGGTGAGATGCTGGAGGATAAAATTTTCTTTTTGGTTCGTGGCACCGACCCGCAGGGCGAACTGTTTGAACAGTTTGAGGGCGGTCGCAACCAATGGATGACGTGGGACGAAATCGACCAATTAGAGCGCAATTTTGTAAAACACGACGCGCCAGCTAACGACCCCGGCGACGCAATTATTTTTGTCGAAACCACCCACCAATACGCTCCCGAAAACTATTAGCTGGTATAATATTGCCAGTGATCCGCAAAATAAAACACCACGCCCTCACCTTTTGGCAAAAACTAAACCAGGCGCGGCTGGAGCGGCCGCTGTTGTTTTGGTTGCGCGCGGCGGTGATTGGCGCGATGTGTTTGTTTTTTATTGTAAAGCGCAACTTTTGGACGCCTGACACCCTATTTGCGATGTTCTTGGTTATTTTTGTGGTGCTCGGCCAGGCGCGCGCATTTTTGGTGCGGTTTGCGCCGTTTATTTTGTTGCTGCTCGCCTACGATTCGTTTCGCGGCATTGCCGACGACCTTAACCACTACGTTAATTTTTGGCCGATGATCCATTTCGACCAAGCTATTTTTGGCGTGCTGCCAACCGTGACGCTGCAGCAACTGTGGTGGCACGGCACGGTGCAGTGGTACGATTTTTACTTTTACTTTTTGTACACCATTCATTTTTTGGCGCCGCTGGCTTTGGCGGTGCTCATTTGGAAGTTGCACCCGCGGTTGTACTGGCAGTTTGTAGCTGCGCTGGTTGGGTTGTCTTTTGCGGCATTCCTGACGTACATAATTTTTCCGGCAGCACCACCGTGGATGGCATCGGATTTGCATTATATCGAACCCATCCACCGCGTCTCTGGCGACATTTGTAACGCGATGGGCGTCACCAATTTTTCGGAATTTTACGCCAAGCTAAACCCCAACGAAGTCGCGGCCGTGCCGTCACTGCACTCGGCCTACCCTCTGCTATTCACCCTGTTTATTTGGCGCATGTTCAGCTTTAAACGCACCTGGTGGATGTTTGTGTACCCAGCATCGATGTGGGTTGGCGTGGTGTACATGGGCGAGCATTACGTGTTCGACGCCGTGCTGGGCGCGCTGTACGCCGTGCTCGCTTACTACGCCGCAGCCAAAGTGTTTGTGGCCTTACGCAAATATCACCCGACCTTCAAGGCCGATTACCAGCGCGGCCACGCTTACGCCCGGCAAATAATCGGCAAATAAAAATCCCCCGCACGTGCGAGGGATTTTTTGCACATTGCCTGTTAATAATGCGGCACGATTTCGTAGCAGTGCGCCAAGTACCCGGCGCTGTAGCCGTCGCGCACCGAGGCCAACTCGCCGCCGCGCCACATAGCCGCCGCGCTTATGTCGTTACAAAGTGAGCGCCACGTTTTTGGGCCAACCTGGGCATCCTGGCTGAGCCACGCGAATTTTTGGAACGCCCTTGTTTTAGCCATCGTTTTGCTGCCAAAGTCGCCGTCTGGTACAAGCGCGGCCGTACCTGAGTAATCCCAGACTGCGTCGGTGCCATTGAGCATCCGCTGAATGTACCGCACACAGTTGTGCACTGGCGACCACGTCGCCCAGGTCGAATCAACGCAAGCCGCCGACGCCTTTGCAGGCGCCGCAAATCCGGCTACTCCTACTACAATTGCAAGCGTGCCAACCGCCATCCCTAACGTTTTAATAAGCCTATTCATAATTTGCCCCCAATTACTTAAGTTACACTTATATTATATCGCGGTTGTAAAGCGCTTGTGTATAAAATCACTCATTGTACGTGATGAATTTGAGAAAATGCTTAGTAATACGAAACGATATTTCTGCAGCCCGCCGAAGCTCCAGCATAGTAGGCGTTCATGTGGTACGAGAGGTCGTAACGGTGCACGGCAAGCGCGTAGGCGTCTTTGCACAGCGCCGTCCAGGTATATTTGCCAATAATGCCATCAACATCCAGGCCCCATGTCGCCTTTTGGTAAGCGACAACTTGGCCTCTGGTGAGACTGCCAAAATCTTTGTCGACCACCAATTTAGAATAGCCAGAGTAATGGTGCCACAACCCAATATTATTAAGCATCGTTTGCGCGTAGCCAACGCACGCCCCATACGAGCCAACCTTGATCGTCACCACTGGAGCCGTACAGTTTGTGCCCGCCGCACTCGGGATTGTGATTATAAACCCAACCGCAGCCAGCAGCCCAGCCATCACTGACGCTACCACAAATTTTGTATTAATCTTCGCCATAAGCCCCCTTAGTAGGTTATTGCTTAAAGTATAGCGCGCCGCAAAGTGCTTGTGAATAGAGCCGCCCTATTATACCCGATATGCTTTAAGAAAAAGCTTACGCCGTCCAATTTTGCGCTATACTGTTTTTATGAAATATAACTACGGCCAAGGCACCAAACAGGAGCGTTACCTGCGACGCCGCAGCGATATTGTGGTGCTTATTACGCTCGGCATCGTGCTTATAGTCGTCGTTACCCTTATGCTGCTACCCAATACTTTTATTGGCGACCACCCGCGGGCGGCAATATACCCGTTGGCCGCCTTTATCGTATTTGTACTGCCTTTTATAGCCTGGGCCGCCGGCCACAAACGCAGCAAAAAGGGCAAAAATGGCCGTTGAAATCGAATCCAAAGGCTGGTGGGGGCGCGGCATCACCGTATATAATTACGAATACGGCGTGTTCGCGGTAAAAGACGGGCTTATAAGTTTTACGCGTAACCCCAAATTTAAACCGCATTTTATCTTCCCTATCACCGATGTTAAGCGCGTAAAATTTGGTAATCAGCGCCAAATGCAGCTGTACACCGACCACGGCAAATATGCCTGTTATTGGTATTTGGGCTCGCAGCAGGTTTTGGCGTTTGGCCCCGACACCGGCGTCGAATTTAACGTGTACAGCATCCGCGGCTGGAAGCAAATGGTCGACTACAACGACGGCTTTTGCAAGCAGTGGGAGCCGGTGTTTAGCGAGTACAACATCCCATTTAGTTACAGCCGGCGCATCAACCCCGGCATTGTGGCGCTTTTTGTGACACCCTTAATTGTGGCGCTGATTGCATGGTGGGCGTTTAAAGACGGCCTTAACCCTTAAAGCAACCGCTTTTTGGCGTCGGCATACGATGTTTTAATAAGGTCTTCGAGAACGTTTAGGTCGACATCTGCCAGTTTGTTTATGTACAAACAGCCAACCCCGGTTTTGTGCTTGCCCAGTTTTTTTAGGTGCTCCGGGTAGCTGGTGGCGTGCAGGCCAATGTAAAGAGTAAGCGCCTGTTTGCGCGGCGAAAAACCGGTCAGCGGCCAGTCGCCCTCTTGTCGGCTGCGCTCCGATTTGTAGTGGTACTGGCCAAAGCCGATAATGCTGCTGCCCCACATTTTGGGTTGCTCGCCGGTGATTTGGGTGAATAATTGCAGGAGTTTTAGAGCGTCGGTGCGTTTTGTTTCGTCCGCGACTTGGTTTATAAAATCCTCAGGCCTGGCGCTCGTGGGGAGGGTTTTAAGCGTGCTCATAAAATTATGATAGCATTTTGCGCAAGGTTTTGGCGCCAGTACTACTGGTAAAGACGAGGGTTTTTGGGTATAATTGCACTGTTCGCACGCAATGCGCAGAGTTTGTTTTGGCGCCTTGCAGGATTTTTTAATGGGGAGTCGCCAAGTGGTAAGGCACCAGGTTTTGGTCCTGGCATTCGGGGGT
>CAYTEG010000019.1:0-14851 GCA_964436805.1 uncultured Candidatus Saccharibacteria bacterium | reverse complement strand
CATTAACCCTTAAACCGCCCCAAAGAAAATTCGGTTATATCGACAAAAGTTTTGCGCCCGATTGCAAGCTCTGCCAAAAGTTGCCCAACCGCCGCAGAATGTTTAACCCCGCCGCCCGAACATGGCGACGCCACAACAATTTGCGGATAGTCCGGCAACGTATCAATAATAAACTGCGCGTCGCTGGTAAAAGTGAGCATGCACACCAGCGATTGCAGGCAGGTGTCGCCGATATCGGCAAACCGCTTTGCCACACATTTTTGGTAAGCCGCTTGTTTTTCGGCGTTGTCGATGCGGCGGTTAATGGCGTCGGGGTTGGTGGCGGTGCTGGTATAATCGAACCCCATTTTAATGCCGCGCTCGGTGCCGCCAACGGCCGGGAAGCCGTAACACACGTCATTTTTATCAATCCAAATAAATGTCGGAAAGTTTTGCGGCGAAAACGATGTGGCGTTGTTTTGTATGTTCCACCAAAAACACGTTTGGCGGTAGACTTTAAATATGTCTTTGTAGCCGGCGCCCATGAGCTGCTGAATCCAGGGGCCGGGCGACATAATCACTCTTTCGGCGGCGTATGTTGCGCGGTTGGTGGTGACGACCGCGCCTTGGCCGTTAGATGTTACCTGCAGTACCTTTTCTTCGGTGTGGATGGTTGCCCCGTTATTTTTTGCTAAGTTTAGCTGGGCGCGCAGGCAGGCGTCGGCCCACAAATATCCGGCGTCGTATTCGTAATACCCGGTTTCGGTGCCGGCCAGCGTAAACTGCGGGAACCGTTTTTGTATGTCGGCTGCGGCCAGCACGTCGTGTTTAATATGGTTTTTTTGGGCGGTAGCAATTGTTTGGGCAAAAAAGTCGGGCCGGCCATGAAAATCATCGCCGCGGGCATCTTGGGTTGCCATTATTAAAGCGCCATTTTGCAGTAATAATGACTCGCCGGTTTTTGATTCTATTTCGCGCCACAGCTGGTTGGCGCGCAAAACGAGCGAGGTATATAGTTCGCCCTCGCCGTTGGCAACTCTGGTAATGCGTGTTTCGCCGCCGCTCGAGCCTAAATGGTGGCCAAGCGAAAACTGGTCGATACCCAAAACATTTTTGGTTTGCCCCGAAACCTGGTACAGCGCCGCGCTGCCCATGGCTCCCAGCCCAACCACAACAACGTCGTAGTGCTTCATGTGGCGTTACTGTACCATAAAGGGTTAAATCTGTAAAAAGCGACGCATAAATCGTTATGGTGCTGCCTTTTTCCACACTTTCAGATCGTCATCCTGTGGAAACCACATTATTAATAAAAACTCTGTTAAATATCTATCAAAGTAAGTTAATCTTTTCGCTTATAAATGCTCTTTGTGGCCGAGCCCATTTTTTATTACCGAAGGGAGGGTATTGGGCTCACTGCCACAGAGGTCATGTTGTAGCACTACGTCGGAAGGAAACACCGCACGTGAACAGCACCAAGAAGCGTTTCGCCAGGGTAGTGGCCGTACTGGCCATGGCCATCGGGTTCATCGGAGTCGGGACGGCCGCCAGCGCGGTTCTCACGACCCACTCCGGCAGCGCCCTCACGATGTACCAGGCCCGCACCGAGAGCACCGCCTGGAGCGCGGCTCCGGCTGCCGGCGTTTGGGTCAACGTTCCCAACGCCGTGATCACCACTGTCGTGCCCGCGGGTACGGTGCGCACACACGAAGTCACCTTCAGCGCCGAGTCGTTCTGCGGCGGCACCGGCGGCTGGTGCTCGGTACGCGTTCTGCGCTTCAACCCCAACGGAACCGTCACCGAGCTCAACCCCATCTCGGGCACCGACTTCGCCTTCGACTCGGCCGGCGGCGACACCTACCAGTCCGGCGCCATCGAGCGCACCGGGTACTACGTCGGCGCCGGAACCTACAGGTTCCAGGTGCAGGCGGCGGTCGTCGCCGGCGCAACCAGCGTCCGGCTCGACGACTGGGGCATGGCGCTCAAGACCTACCGCTCCTGACGGGTTCTACAACACCCGCCTCAACAGTGAACTGCCTCCCTAAGGTTCGCTGAGATGCCACCCACCCTGCCAAGACGTCTGGCAGGGTGGGTGGCCGACCCCTCGCTATTACCATTATTTTGCGTTATTATCGCTGCATCGGAGTGTGGCGCAGCTGGTAGCGCGCGGCGTTCGGGACGCCGAGGTCGTCGGTTCAAATCCGGTCACTCCGACCATACTGCTATAATTTATGCATGCATATTGATTTTACAAAAACCAGCCACATTTTATTTTTTGCCGCGTTTCTTCCGGCGGTAAGTTTTGGTGTGGGTTGGACGTTTACATTATTATTGCCCGACGTGCCGTTTTGGGTCGAAACTATTTCGCCGCTGGGCGCATACGGCCTGCTTTTTTCGCTTTTTAACCGTTTTGGGTGGCGGTTACCGGTATTTTCGTGGCTAGGCATTGTGACCATGCCCGATTTGCGTGGCCGCTGGATTGGCGAACAGCGTTCGTCGTACGTAAAGGGTGGTAAAAATGTTACGTCGCGGGTGGTGCTCGAAATAACCCAAACGTTCGACGCCATAAGCGCTAACACTTACTACAAGCGGTGGCAAACCAGCCACTGCGACGCAAATGTTATGCGTCTTGACGGCAAGCCATACCTTGTTTTGTTGTTCGAAAGTGAACCAAACTCGCTGCACAGTGGGTATGATGGCGCGCAAAATGGCGTCACACGACTGTATTATGTGCCAAACGATAAAAAATTGATCGGCCATTATTTTAACAGCAACGGCAACCACGGCGAAGTTGTGCTGACGCGGCATAGCTTTAACCTCCGCCAGGCATTTGAGTAATGCGCTATACTTAAAGGTATGCAACAAGCCCAGGATTTTACATTGCCCGACCAAAACGGCAAAACCCACCGCCTCAGCGATTTTAAAGGCAAATGGGTGGTGCTGTATTTTTACCCCAAAGACCAAACGCCAGGCTGCACGGTTGAGGCCTGTAGTTTTAGGGACGCCAACGAGGCGCTGCTCGCAAAAGACGCCGTAGTTTTGGGCGTTTCGGCCGATTCGGTGCAAAGCCACGCCGATTTTATGAAGGCTTACAAATTGCCATTTTTACTGTTGTCCGACCCTGACAGAAAAGTCATTAACGCTTACGGCGCCTGGGGCAAAAAAATGTTTGGCAACGAAGGCATTTTGCGCCAGACGTTTTTAATCACGCCTGCTGGCCAAATCGCCAAAAAATACGCCCGTGTTACTCCTGCCGAACACGCCACGCAAATTTTAAACGACCTCGCCGGCCTGCAAGCCGCATGACTTTGGCCTTTTAGTCTGGGCGTATCTGATGTATGGTTATAATGCATAGCATGTTGCTTTGGGTAAGGCATGCTGTTTTAACGAAAAGCGGAGACATTTAAGTGTCAAAAACAGATGAGTATCGAATCGTACGGGATGAAACCATCGAACGCGAAGGTCGCAAATACCGCCGCATCCTGGCTCACACCCCTTGGCTTACCGAAGGCGACGACCTCGCCGATGTTATTAAAAAAGCGCTTGGCGACAACTTAAAACGTCCGGGCGGCACCGTGTTTTTATCGGAAAAGGTATGCGTTGTCACGACCGGCCTTATGGTGCCGGTTTCGACAGTGCGCGTCGGTTGGCTCGCTAAGTTTGCGTCTAAATTTGTGCGGCCAATCGGCGAAGATTTAGCGCAGTCGATCCCCGAGCGCATGCAGTTTGTGATCGACCGCATTGGCTACCCGCGCACGCTGCTTGCCTGCGCAGCCAGCGCGTTTACCAAGCCGTTTGGCATTCGCGGCGCATTTTTTATTATTGCTGGTTACCAGGCGCGCGACCTCGACGGCATGCACGGCGAATATAAAGATTGGCTGCTGCCACCGCTTAAGCCTCGCGAAGCCAAAAAATTTGTCGAACTATGGGCGCAAAAAGTCGGCCGGCCAGTAGCGATTGTCGACGTCAACGACCGTGGCGGCCACGTGCGCGCGGTTTCGGCCGGCGGTTTGTCGTCGCAAGATGTTTTGCGCGGCGTCATCGACAACCCCATGGATCACAAAAAAACAAGCACGCCGGTTGGTATGCTGGAGCTTGTGTAACCTGTAATGTGCGGTATTGCCGGTTATTTTGGGATCGAAGAAAACAAAGCGCTCATTAAACACATGAACGACGCGCAGGCGCACCGTGGCCCGGATGGCGACGGTATTTTTGCCGAAGGTTTGGTTGGGCTTGGCCATCGCCGGCTGGCAATTATCGACCGCGCCCACGGCCAGGAACCGCTTTTTAGCCCCGATAAAAACCTGGTTATTTCGTACAACGGCGAGGTATACAACTACCGCGAGCTTCGCGACGAACTTAAAGCCAAGGGGTATAAGTTTAACACCGAATCTGACACCGAAGTCATTGTGCAGGCCTACGCCGAATGGGGCACCAAGGCCTTCGACAAATTTAACGGCATGTTTGCTTTTGCCATTTACGACCGCAAGGCGAAAACGCTGGTGCTGGCGCGCGACCATTTTGGCATTAAGCCGCTGTATTACGCCAATATGGGCACGGCGGGCGAGCCGCAAATCTTTTTTGCCTCCGAAGCCAAAGCCCTGCTCGCCACGGGCAAAGTGCCGGCCAAACCAAACGACAAAATAATTTACCGCTATTTGCGCTACCGTATCCACGACGAATCGGCCGAGACGTTTTTTGATGGCATTTTTACGCTGCAACCTGGCGAATACATGACGGTCAGCCAAAAAGACGGTTTAAAAATCGCATCGTACACCCGCCTGCAGGCCGAGCTTGCCGAACTCGCCAAACAGCAACGCGTGTACACGCCCGAAGCCACGCAAGAATACCGCGACCGCTTTATACAATCGGTGCAAATGCGCCTGGTAAGCGAAGTGCCGGTCGGCACGTGCTTGTCGGGCGGCATGGATTCGTCGGCCGTGACGCTGGCGATTAACCGCCTGTTTTTCGACCACGACGCAACTGCCCAGGCTGTGGGCACGACGCAAAATACTTTTTCGGCGGTGTTTCCGGGCTCAATTAACGACGAAGAAAAATACGTCGACGCCGTTATGGATGTGTGCAAAGGCGATACCCGCGTGTACAAAGTGTTCCCGACCGCCGAAGAATTTAAAGTCGACCTGCTCGATTTTGTGCGCACCCAAGAAGAACCGACCATCAGCACCGCCCAGTACGCCCAGTACCGGGTAATGCAAGAAGCCGCCAAACGCGTGACTGTGCTGCTCGACGGCCAGGGCGCCGACGAAATGTTAACCGGGTATTACCCGTACTTTTTAGTGTATTTGCGCCAGCTTAAACGCCAAAAACGGTGGCTTAAACTGGTGGGCGAAGTTATTCGCAGCAGCGATATTTTGCTGCGCGCCGTGCGTTTTAAAATACTCGACGCGCTGCAATTTAAGCGTAAAGTAAGCGCCAGCCAATTGCTCGGCGACGATTTTAAAGCCCGCTATAAACAAGAAACCTACAGCGCTACGCCCGACGATTTGCGCACGCGGTTTATCGAAGATATTTTTCATAACAGCCTGCCGTCGCTTTTGCGTTACGAAGACCGCAACAGTATGCGCTTTTCGCTCGAAGGCCGCGTGCCGTTCCTCGACAAAGAAGTCACCAAGTTTTTGTTTAGCCTAACCGAAGAAGCGATTATTTTAAACGGCTGGAACAAACGCATTGTGCGCGACGCCATGAAAGACGTTTTGCCGCCGATCGTGCACCGCCGCCGTAACAAAGTCGGCTTTACGACGCCAGAGGTAGAATGGTTTAAAACGCTGGCCGAGAGCTTTCGCGAGATTTTTGAATCAGAAGCATTTGCCAGCCGCCCGTACTTTAACCAGCGCGAGGTGCTGGCCGAGTTTGAGTCGTTTGTGCACGACCGCTCCAAAGCCGATTCGATGCTGTTTTGGCGCGTGCTTAACATCGAATTATGGCTCCGCGAATTTATCGACGTTAAAAAACCGGCCGCGCCGGCGCTTAATCAGTCTGCGCCCATTGCGGTAAAAGGCCGCACCTACCAGCGGTTTCCGATCCGCACCAAAATGATAACCGCCAGCGACGAACTGCCGCCGGTTATTACGGGCAGCCTGCGCACCTTTTTCGCCGACCTGCAAGGCGCGCCAAAACAAACCAGCGACCTCGCTGCCCGCCCCTGGTATTTGTTCGTCAGCGAAAAGCCAATCGCCATTACCCAAGGCCGCTCGTACTTTATTTGGGATATTAAACCCGGTTTGTTCGCCCGTTTTTTGAGCCGTTTTGTGGTGCGCACGCAGCACGAAGCCGGCCTTGGCAGCCCATGGGCAATGCAGCTCGCAATCCGCCAAGCTGGTTTGCCGCGCATTTTGCTGGCGGCTGGCAGCAGTGTCGTTGGTAAAATTTTGGGGCACAAAGGCTGGTTTTATATTGTCGCCGGCTCCGACGTGCGGGCAATCGACGGCCCGGCCGAATACGCGCAGTACCCTAATAATGTCTCGGCCCGGCTGCCACTGCAAAACCCGCAGGGCGTTGCCGAACAGTTAAGTGAAGCTATAAAAAAAGAGCTCGACCCGGCCGCAACCGCTAATTTTAGAGGCGTCGTGGTGATCGAAGCTACTCCCGCCGCGCGCAACGTGCTTGGCCACAATGCCGTTATGGCCACCGACGAGCTCGAAGAAATTTTTGCCGACAACCCGCTTAACCAGGGGCGCGAGCGCACGCCGCTGTGCGTGGTGTTTGATACAGAAGATTAGGTTACATGGGTTTCCGCGCGCCACACTGGGCAGCGCGCGGTACCGTTTTACTCGGGTTCGTCGGGGAGTGCCTCGCGGGCAGCGATGAGCGTCTCGGGGTAGCTGAGGCCGAGGTTGGCAACCAGCGCCCGTAGGAACGACTCCGCCTGGGCAACAGTGACAACAAGCTTTTCGATGTCCTCGTCGGGCAGGTCATCGTTGATGGCCAGGCTCTCGATGCCTGCAAGCAGCTCCCCGGTCACTTCGGCCAGGTGCTGCTGAACCCTGGTTTTGATGAGCGGCATGACGTGCAAAAGGGTGGGTGCGAGCTCGGCCGCTACCAGGATGGCGTTTGCGCCCAGCAGCACCCAACCTTCGGCCGTGATGTCCTCGGCGTCATCGGCAGCCGCCAGCGATTCGCGGTACTCATCCTCGTCGGCGTAGGCACGCACGTACCACGAGCCGTCGGGCAGGATGACGATGAAGCGCATGTGTTGCATATGCTCGCGCAGCGCCTCGAGCATATCTTGCATGTCGAGCAGCTGCGTGGGCTGTTCCTTTGGCTGGATTACCAGCGCGCAGCCCGCGAAGTCTGGCGGCAGGCCGATATCGTTGGCCATGGCTGGCGGAACGCGGCCTACATTAAGGCCATCCGGTAACTCACGCGCCAAACCTGCGGTCAGCGCCTTGGCGTTTTCCCATGGGCGCAGCGTTTGCACGAGGTCGTTGACCAAGCGCTGCTGCTCGACGTTGATGGGCGCATACGGTGCAAGCGCCGCCAATACCGTAAAGCCTTCGTGCGATTCGGTGGCCATCTTCCCTCCCAGAGTAAAGGGTCATGCTAATAATACAATATTACACGATTAGGTCAAATAATTTTGTATGTTAAACGCCCGCACATTATAGTATGCTTATGGTTAGTTAGAGTGTGGTATGACAGCAAAAACGAAGCCGAAGCACCAAGATCAGCCCCTTGTTTCGCACTGGCAGCCGCCGCGTGGGTATTTTTGGGTGTGGGGTGTTTTTTTGGTGCTCGGGGCAATTACCGCTTACCTAAATGTGCAGTATAGCCAGCGGGTGCTGCCTAATGTGTATGTGGGTTCGGCGCCGGTAAGCAATTTGGCGCCCCAAGAGGTACGAAAGACAGTCGAAGCGCAAGCGGCGCAGCTTAAGGTGGCGTTTCAGGATGACTCTGGCGTTGCGACTGTCGATGCAACCGACCTTGGGGTGATGGTCGATGTTGACGCAACAGTCGAAAAGGCGATGCTTTCGCGCCGCAGCCGCGACGTTTTGGGCAACCTCGAATTATGGCAGCGCCAAAGCGTTCCCTTGGTGTACACCAACGACGCCGGCATGTTAAAAGATTACATTGTTAAACATTATCCAAAAACATATGTCGACCCGCAAGACGCGCAGCTCGAATTTAACGACGCCACCCAACAGTTCGATGTAAAACCCGGCGTGCCCGGCAAGGGCTTCGATATTAAACGCTTCGAATCAGCCCTGCCCGACCTCGCCGCCAACCCGCGGTTGCTCGCCCTGCCTATTACAACCGTGCCGGTGCAGCCGCTTATTAGTGACGAAGCGGCAAAAAAGGCGCAAAAAGATATTAACCAGCAAGTTGCCACGCTGCTCGAATTTAAGCAAAGCGGCAAGGTTGTCTACACCGTGCAGCCCAAGCAAATCGCGCAGTGGGTGCATTTTATCCCCGATACTACCGCTGGCACGTTGACGCCCGACTTCGACACGGCAAAAATAGAGCAGTTTTTGCGCGACGACGTGAGCGCTAAAGTGACGACGACGCCCATTGACCGCAAAATTATTAAAGACAAAGCAACCGGGCAAGAATCGGTGGTGCAGGCTGGGCGCAAAGGGTACCAGGTAAATGATGCCGACAAACTGGCGGGCGATGTTATAAACGCGCTTAAAAAACGCGAGGCATTTAGCCGCGAGCTCGACATCGTTGAAGCACCTTTTAAAACGGTTACCATTACCGGTAGCGGCACATGGATCGAAGTCGACCTCAGCCAGCAGCGCCTTACGTTATGGTTGGGCGACGAAGTTGTAGGCAGCTGGCTTATCTCGTCGGGCAAAGCGGCGACGCCAACCGTGATTGGCGAAGGCCGTATTTACAAAAAATACCCGCTGCAAACCATGACTGGCACCATTAACGGCGAATATTATTACGTGCCCAACATTAAATGGGTCAGTTATTTCGAAGGCGGCGAGGCAATCCACGGCACTTATTGGCACAGCAACTTCGGCCACCCCATGAGCCATGGCTGCATTAATATGACCGAAGACGCCGCTAAAATAATATACGACAACGCGCCAATCGGCACGAAGGTGATTGTTCACGCCTAAAACTGGTACAATAAGCTCATGGTAATAATAAGCCTGTTTTCGTGGTGGTATACCGCTGGCTGGCTAACGCTGGTGCAAAAATGTGGCGCGCGCATACAGGGCGTGGTGGGGTTCTTTTCGGTGCCGCTGCTTTTGGGCAGTTTGTTTGCGCCGTTTCGGCAAATTTCGGCCGGGCACGTGCAGGGTTCGCTGAGCGTGCAGTTGCAGGCGCTGGGCGACCGGTTGTTTTCGAGGGTGATTGGCGCTTTTGTGCGGACGTTTTTGATTCTTATTGGGCTGGCGACGGTCGCGGTTTTGGCGGTTTTGTGCCTGCTTGCGATTATCGCCTGGCCGCTACTGCCCTTTGCGCCGCTCCTTGGTTTTTTATGGGCGGGAGCCTAAACCATGGGCCCAAAACTTAACCTCGCCAGCGCCCGCGCCGCCGAAGCCCGCTTTGGTTTGGTGCTCGGGCGTACGCTGTGGCGGGTGGTGCTAGGGCTGCTCGCGCTTATAGTAATTGGCGTCGCTGCTTTGCTGTTTGTCGTAAAAAGCGGCGCCGCCTGGGTGACGCTCGGGGCGGCCGCCTGGCCATGCATGTTGCTGCTGTATTACCAATGGCGGCTGGCCGATTTGCCGGTTGCTAAAAACAGTACCGACGTCGATGGCTTGCTCGACGCGGCGGTACTTGGCCGCCTTAAGCCAAATATGTCGCCGCAGCAGCTCGGCGAGGTGGTAATGCACACCAATGGCGGCTTGTTTTTTGCGGTGCGGCTCGGCATTGGCCCCAATTTTTTACGCGAGCTAAGCAGTAGTGACCCAGCGGCGAGCGCGGCTGTGTGGCAAAAGGCGCTCGACATGCAGGCGCAGTTTGGGCTCACGCATATTTCGAGTGCCGTGCTTACGGCGAGCTTAATTAAAGCGTTGCCCGAACCCGACCGCCTGCTCGCCCAACTGCAGCTTACCCAGGCCGACGTTGACGCCGGCGTGCGCTGGTACCACCATTTGCACGACATCGTAGCCGATGCCAAAAATAAAAAGTTTGGCGGCGGGATTGGCCGCGACCTGAGTTTTGGGTATACCCCGACGCTCACCCAATTTGCCGTTAATATTAGCGGGCAGGTGGGTGGCGGCACGCTTGCGCGCGAGCTCGAGGCGCACCAGCAACTGCTCGACCAACTTATGCAGCAACTTTCGCGTGGCGGCAAGCAAAATGCGGTGTTAGTGGGCGCAAACGGTGTGGGTAAAACAACACTAGTCTATAGTTTTGCTGAGCGGCTGCTGCGCGATGGCACCAACGTACCGCCCGATTTACGCTACCGGCAGGTGATGATGCTCGACCCGGCCAGCCTTATCTCGCATGCCCGCGGCCGTGGCGAGCTCGAGGGTTTGCTGAACCAACTGTTGGTCGAAGCCCACAACGCCAAAAACGTTATTTTGTTTTTTGACAACGCCGAGCTGTTTTTTAGCGATGCCACCGGCGCGGTCGACGTCCGCAACATTTTGCTGCCGGCGCTCGAAAGCGGCGCGCTGCGCATGATTTTAAGCATGGACGAACAACAGTGGCTCAAACTCAGCCGCGCCACGCCGTCGCTGGCGCAGCAACTCAACCGGATTACCCTGGCGCCGCTCACCGAACCCGAAACGTTACTGGTCTGCGAAGACCAACTGCTGGCTTACGAATACGAGCAAAAAGTGACGTACATGTACCAATCGCTTAAAACCGCCTATCGTTTGGGCAAGCGCTATGTGGCCGACCAAGCGATGCCCGGGCAGGCACTGACTGTGCTTGAGGCGGCCGCCCGCCACGCCGAAAACGGGTTGGTTACCGCGGCGAGCGTCGAAAAGGCGGTCGAACAAACCGCCGGGGTTAAGGTTTCGACCGCGCGGCAATCCGACGAACGCGACATGTTATTACACCTCGAAGATTTGCTGCACAAACGCATGATCAACCAAACTCACGCGGTGGGCGCCGTGGCCAACGCTTTGCGCCGCGCCCGCAGCGGCGTGCGCAACCAAAACCGGCCGATTGGTTCCTTCTTGTTTTTGGGCCCGACCGGCGTGGGCAAAACCGAGCTCGCCAAAGCCTTGGCCGCGGTGTATTTTGGCGGCGAAGACCACATAGTACGGCTCGATTTAAACGAATTTGGCCAAGCCAGCGACGTCAACCGCCTTATCGCCGACGGCGCCACCGACCCGCGCAGCCTCACCGCCCAAATCGCCAAGCAACCGTTTAGCGTGGTGCTGCTCGACGAGATCGAAAAGGCGCACCCCAACGTGCTCGACACGCTGTTGCAACTGCTCGACGAAGGCATTTTGCGCGACACCAACAACCGCGACATTAGTTTTCGCGACGCCATTATTATTGCCACCAGCAATGCCGGCGCCGACCGTATTCGCCAATACATTATGGCCGGCTACAAACTGGAGCAATTTGAAGAAAAATTTACCAACGAGCTCATTGACACCGGCAAATTTAAGCCCGAATTTTTAAACCGTTTCGACGAAATCACGGTGTTCCGCCCACTCACCGAAGACGAACTTATGCAGGTTGTCGACTTAATGCTGGCTGGTGTTAACAAAACGTTGGCCGAGCAACAGCTCACCGTTGTGGTCGCCGACGACGCCAAACGAAAGCTGGTGCAAGTTGGTTACGACCCGCGGTTGGGCGCCCGGCCGCTGCGGCGCGTGGTGCAGCGCACGGTCGAAAACATCATCGCCAAGCAGGTTTTAGCAAATCAGGTTGGCGCCGGCCAGACGATTCAGGTTACACTAGAAGAAGTAGAAAAGGCGTTGCAACAATGAAAAAACAGATCGAAGAATACGTAGGCGAATTTGTATATGGGGCGATCGACGGCACCGTGACCACCTTTGCCGTGGTGGCGGCTGCGGCTGGTGCGGGCCTAAGCTCGACGATTGTGATTGTTTTGGGGCTGGCAAACTTAATTGGCGACGGGTTTTCGATGGGCGCGAGTTCGTATTTGTCGGCCAAGTCGGAGCTCGACTTAAAAAAGCGCAAGCATACCGAAGCCGGCCACAAGCACGAATTCGAGCACGACGAAACGCCGCTCAGCGACGGCTTAATTACTTTTGCGGCGTTTGTGGTCGTTGGTTTTGTACCGGTATTGGTGTACGTTTTTGACGCGTTATTTAACCTAAAAACAAAACCTGACGACTTATTTATGTGGAGCCTGGTGCTCACGGCTATCACCTTTGTCGTCGTGGGCTGGCTTAAAGCGAAAGTCACTAAAACAAACTGGATCCGCGCGGCGCTCGAAACGCTTATTTTGGGCGGCGTGGCGGCAGCGCTGGCCTACCTGCTTGGCGACTTTTTGGGCGCAGCGCTTGGCGCCCGATAATCACCTCTGTTATAATGACTGGCATACTGCGGGTGTGGTATAACGGTCATTATTCCAGTTTTCCAAACTGGCGACGAGAGTTCGACTCTCTCCACCCGCACCACGTTTGACTAAAGAAACACCCCGGCCGCGTACGCGAACACCGGGGTGTTTTTGTTACAGGGCTGGGGTAGTTCGGTTGGGGCGGGGAGTGGCGTACCCTCGGCAACGTGCCAAGTGATAGATGCGCTCCAACGTGTCAGCGGCGAGCGGCGGGCCACTACGCCCAGGCCGTAGACCGCCGTCGAAAAAGGGCGGCGTGGCGGCGGCGAAGTTGGGCGTCTGTAAGAACGCGACAAGCCAGGCGCGGCTGTATAGCCTGGGCTTTTCGGGCTCGTCGTCGCCGAGAGCATCTTGCCCGACCGCATCTGCGGTGGTAGTCATAAAACCTCCTCGTGCATGTTCCGAACACGATTATTGTAACGTATTTAGGTATGCTTATAAACGAAGAACACCCCGACGACCGCTGCACGCGGACACCGGGGTGTTCTTTGTGTAGGGTTGTCGGGGTTGTAGGGTTAGGAAGCGGATCGGTTGAGGGGGAAATTGTGAGCGGTGAAGACCTCCCACATTTGTCCCACCACAAGGATGAGGTCGTCACGCCGTCTTGCCTTCAGCTTCTTCCTGCCGTTGCCTTCCGGCTGAGGCAGGCGTTGCGTCGCCAAGACGATGGTCATAGCCTTGCCTTGGTCTGCTGTCACCACGGTCTGCCGCATAAGCGTCTCGATAATGGCATACAGTGCCAAGCGGTCATCCTTGATGTCGCCCTCGACCTCCTTATGCAGCTGCATACGCAGTGCATGAAGTGCCTCAAGGCGTTCATCGGCGAAATCCGCGAGCCTGACCGGCTCCCAGATGGGCCGGTTAGGGCCCTGGCTGAGGATCCACTCGCCGGAGGTGTCGGTCATCTCTGATACTCCTTACGTCGAGTTGATACTATTATATAATAAAAAGACTACAAAGTCAACCTATAGTGGTGTAAACAAACGCCATGTTCCTTCAGTTACGACCTCTGTTGTATCGCATCTATTTTAATAGCAGAGGTGTCGTCTAAAGCGTACACCGGGTAGGGAACAGAGGCCGCCTTTTGCCCAATTACCTCTAATTTTGCGTGGGGGGCGCTGTTGATATGGGGTCGAAAGACAAAATCGACTAATTTAAGTGTTTTGCCAGATGACGAGCCTTTTGGCCCCAAGGTGTCCATATCAACTTTTTTAAACGGCGACCCCTGTTTTAACGCCTGCGAGCTGAGCGCCAAACTTTGGCCTACAACCATACTGCCCGCGCTTGTACCCACATACACCTTGGTTTTAAGAAGTTTCGGCAAAAGGTCGAACGTGCCTGTTTTTTGCAGCCAATAGTAAGGTCGCGGATAAGCCAATCTTTATTACCTCTGTCTGCCCACGCCGCAGTCGGTATAAACGCCACCTCGGTGTCTTTTGGCGCCTTGCCAACAAGGTCGTCTAAAGCCCGAATAATAGTTTTGTTGCTCAACCCGCCAGATGTAAGAAGAAGTTTCATACCCTCATCATAGCAAATATAAAAGCCCATCATATCGATAGGCTGTTATATTTGGGGCGAACGATGGGGCTCGAACCCACGACATTCGGGACCACAACCCGACGCTCTACCAAGCTGAGCTACGTCCGCCATACTTCGGGGTTATTTTAGCAGGTTTTACAGATGATTACTAGGGGAGCTTTACCCACTATACGAGGCACGGCAGTGCGCCAAATTAAAGCGCCACGTCGCGATAAGCAGAGGTGGCGCTTTTGGCTGTCGTTATAGTTTGACTAAGTTGTCCAGAAGGTACTGCCTGAGCGCCGTCTGATATGCTTCGTCACCTGACTGTTCATTGTCGCAAGGTGCTTGCCAGTGGTCACCAGGCCCAATGTAGTACCATTGGCCGTCAATGAGCTTGTCGTATTCGCCAGGTTGTTGCGAGCCCAGATGTGCCTTAGAAATAGAAGCCGCATACCCACATCTGTCGTAATATTCCTGGTTCTCATCCCGAACCATGTAGGTGTTGTCTGGGTCACACTCGGCTCCACATATTTTTCTTGCGGTTGTTTGGAAGCTGCGGTTTTCTGGGTTGTTGACCTTAACGCCAAACTCCGGGATCTCTAGCGCCTTGCCAGTAGATGATGTGCTTGATGACTGCTGAGTAGGGGTGCCCTTATTGTTTGCTTGCCATACATACCATATGCCTAGCCCTATAAGTACGAGGACAACTACAATGATGATTATCTCTACGACGCCGAAGCCTTTTTGATGACGTTTCATGTATTTTATTCTCCTTATGCTTAATATATCATGTGAACGAATAAAATTGGTAGATATACTAACTGGTACCCCGGGTTGGAATCGAACCAACGGCCAGAAGCTTAGAAGTCTCCTGCTCTATCCACTGAGCTACCG
>CAYTEG010000018.1:0-15100 GCA_964436805.1 uncultured Candidatus Saccharibacteria bacterium | reverse complement strand
CGTTCCGCTGGGTCTAAACGCGGGGCTCAGCAAGCAGCCAATTTAAAAAAAGCACGGCCGGGCGCAGGGCGGGTGGGGTGACAACTTCGGCGGCCTTCCAGTGAGTCGGGCCATTTATGGTAACGCGGTGCACGTCGAGCAGAGTGATCTGCGCGTTTAATTTAGTGAGCTCGGTGTAGTAAATAGCGCGGTTTTCGTACATCCAGTCGTGAATGAGCGTGGTGCCGTGGGCGCTGGCGGCAACCGGCACAAAGTAGGGTAGGTTGTCCATGTTCATGCCGGGGTCGTCGTGGGCTTCGAGCTTGTCGTCGAGCGCCACCAGGTGCGACGAATCGACACATTTTATGTCGACCAGCCGGGTAATGCCGTTGGCGCCAAGGTATGGCTCGCCAATTTTTAGCTTCATGCCCATTTTTTGCAGCTTTAAAATCTCGAGGTCGAGGTAGTCGATCGGCACGCGTTTAATGGTGATAGGCGAGTTGGTGGTAGCGGCGATGCTCAAAAAAGTCATGGCTTCGATGGGGTCTTCGCTTGGCCAATATTCTACGTCGCGGTTAATTGTTTTAAGCCCGTGAATGGTAAGCGTGTGCGTGCCGATGCCGTTGATTTTGACGCCGAGCCGCACCAAATAATGGCACAAATCGACCACCATGTAGTTGCTGGCAGCGCGGCGGATGGTGGTAACGGCCGGCGTGCGCGCCGCAGCCATAATCGCGTTTTCGGTCGGGGTGTTGCCGCTTTCGTACATCACCACCGTGCCCGGCGCTTTTGGTTTGCTTGTGGCGTGGTAAAAACCAGTGGTCGTTTTAACTTTTAGGCCAAATTCTTCGAGCGCGTACAAGTGGGGCAAAACGGTGCGTTCGCCCAGTTTGCAACCGCCGGCGTAGGGGATTTTAAACGACGCAAGCAGGTGCATGAGCGGCCCCATGTACATGATAACGCTGCGGGTTTTGCGGCCAGCTTCGTTGTCCATTTTTTCCATGGCGAGTTTGGCGGGCGGTTTGATTTCGAGGTCGCCCATGTCGTTGAGCCAGCGCACTTTAATGCCAATGCTCACCATGACTTCGATGAGCCGGTTGACCTCTTCGATTTTTGGCATGCGGCGCAGCGTGGTCGTGCCTTTATTTAACAAACTTGCGCATAATAAACCCACGGCGGCGTTTTTGCTGGTGCGGACGGTGATCTCACCCTTGAGTTTATGGCCGCCTTCGACGCGGAAGTTAAGCGTGCCGGGTTGCTGTAAGCTGACGATTTGGCTGTGGAGGGCGTCGCTAATGCGCGCCAGCATTTCCATGCTGAGGTTTTGGCCACCGTTTTCTATTCTGTTAATTGCGCTTTGGCTGGTGCCAATGCGCTTGGCGAGTTCTGCCTGGGTGATGCCTTTTTGGGTGCGGGTTTGTTGGATAAAGGTGCCGATTTTGGCGGCGTAACTAATCTCAGGTACGGTTTTCATATATAAAATCTTATATCACAGATGATATGTTGTCTAGGGTTTTGTGCAGGGTTTTTGTTTCTTCTTTTTTGTTGGTGGTACAAGCCCGCTTTTGCCTTCCTTTTGCAAACCAACCATAGCTTCTTTTTATTCCCCGCTCCGCCCAAAAAGGGCTCCACTTAGGTTGGGGAACAACGAGGAACAAAAAGAAGGGATGGTTGGTTTGCCGTGGAGCCTACTTTTTTGGCGGCGCTCGAAACCACAAGGCCAGGTAGCGCCGCCCTCCTCCCGCCAAAGGGGCTCTTGTTTCCCAAGTGAACGAAGGCGGAATTTCTTACCGCCGGCGTGCACCCTTGGGCGGGAGGAAGGCGAAAGCGGGCATTATACGATATAATAGTTGTATGATCTAAAAGTTTTTCAACCCCGCCCGCCAACCCTAAGGAGCCTCACTATGTTCGACACCGAAATTGAAAAACTCATACAACTCGAAACCGAGCGCCAACGTAACGGCCTCGAAATGATCCCGTCCGAAAACCACACCTCGCCGGATGTTTTAAAAGCGCTCGGTAGCCGTTTAACCGACAAGTACTCCGAAGGCTACCCTGGCAAACGTTACTACGGCGGCTGCGAATTTGTGGATCAGGTGGAAAACCTGGCCATCGACCGCGCCAAAAAACTGTTCGGCACCACGCACGCTAACGTGCAAGCCTACAGCGGCAGCCCCGCCAACATGGCCGTGTACTACGCCCTGTGCGACCCCGGCGACACGGTGATGGGCCTGCAATTATACTTTGGCGGCCACATGACCCACGGCCTCAAAGTCAACTTTAGTGGTAAATGGTTTAACAGCGTGCAGTACCAAACCAACAAAGATGGCTTTTTAGACTACGAAGCCATTGGCAAGCTTGCCGCCGAACACAAACCAAAATTGATTGTTGCCGGCGCTACTGCGTACCCCCGTATTTTTGACTGGCAAAAATTACGCGCTATTGCCGACGCCTCGGGCGCGTTTTTACTGGCCGATATTTCGCATATTGCGGGATTAGTCGTTGCCGGCGAACACCCAAGCCCAGTCGGCATAGCGGACGTTGTAACAACCACAACGCACAAGACATTGCGCGGCCCTCGTGGTGCGCTCATTTTGTGCAACGGTAATCCGTCGAACCCATTAAAGGCAGTTGAGCGCACGCGCGAAAACCTGCCAACGCTTATTGACCGCGCGATCATTCCTGGCCTGCAAGGCGGCCCGCACAACCACCAAACCGCGGCGATTGCTGTGGCGCTGCTCGAAGCCTCGCAGCCGGCGTTTAAAGAATACGGCAAGCAAATTGTAAAAAACGCCAAACATTTGGCGGCGAAATTAACCCAAAAAGGTTACGAACTTGTCACCGGCGGCACCGACAACCACTTAATGCTCGTTGATTTAACCAACAAAGGCGTGATTGGCGCTGACGCCGAAGTCGCTTTGGGCAAAGCTGGCATCACGGTCAACAAAAATACCGTGCCGTTCGACCCCCGGCCGCCGTTTAGCCCGAGTGGTATTCGGTTAGGCACGCCCGCTTTAACCACGCGCGGCATGAAAGAAGCGCAAATGGAGCGAGTCGCCGACTGGATCGACGCCGCCATTACCGCGCGCGGCGACGACGCAAAGCTGGCGGGCATCCACCAAGAAATAAAAGAATTTACAAAAGCCTTCCCGCTGCCCGGCGAAAAGGCTTAAAAACGAAGAGTCCCCCGGTCCGCTTGTGGCGGAGCCGGGGGGAACTCTATGATGTTGCTGCCGAGGTCAGAGGTCAGACGCCGGCACCGACGGTCTCGCGCTTCTTGCGCGCCGGCTTGGGTGCGGTCTGAGCCGCGGGTACGCTCTTGGTGGTCGCAGGCTTCCGAGTGCGCGTCGACGGCCGCCGCCTGGGCTTGACCGTCGGTACCTCGAACTCGTCGTGGTAGTTGACGGGTTCGAACTCCTCGTTCATGTGGCCCCAGGCGATCAGGTCGGCGCGAACCTTCTCGGCGCATTCGCCGAAGTTGCCGTTGTCGAACATCGCCTTGATGTCGCCGCTGGCGATACCTTCGACGATCATCGTCTGCACGCGCGTCCGCCCCCATTCGTCGGGGTGCAGGCACGCCGTGAGCAGGTTGACGACCGGGTCGTCGATGTCGATGCCGTCGAGCTGGTCGTGCTGCCGCAGCGCCGTGTCGATCCGGACGCGCACGATGCGGGGAGTGCCACGCCACTTGGCGAGATTCCTGAGGAATTCGTACGTGACCATGCCGCGCTCCAGCAGGTGGAGCAGGTTGGCCTCGCCGCCGTCGGCGATGATGATCCCGATACGTTCGTAGCTGCGCAGGCGCCGCTTGCTCACGTACCACGGCTTGCCCCACTGATCCATCTTCTCGCGGCGGCGGAGCCACCAGTGACTGCGGCTGTGCTGGCGGGTGCGATTGAGGGCGTCGGCGAGGTTCTGCAGCGTCATGTCGAGGATCATCTCCGGCGTGAGCCGGGGGAGGATTGTGCTCGAGCCGGTGATGTGCTGCCGCGATGTGGCGGCTTCTGCCGGCGTGTCGAGTGCTACCAAGACCTGTCCTTAGAACAGTCTTCCGTCGCCCACCATGGGCGGCGTGCTCCAACAAAAAGTGCTGCCCGGCGGATGCCAGGCGTATCATAGAGCCTTAGCTTTTATACTATAACTTGCAATAGTTGTCAATTTATTTTGCAATAAAATGAAGATTCCCCCGCCCGGCTGGGTTGCCGTGGGCGGGGGAATCCTGTAACTTCGTGGCATTTGGCTATGGAGCCTGGCCACTCGCGCGAAGCACCGAAGCTGCAGCACACGGTGCGTCGTACCGGTGTTTAGTCGGTCGGATGCGGTTGCTGCGGTACCCTCGGTACCAGGCCGGTGGCGTCACCGTCCTGTGGGTGCTCCAACCAATCCTTGTACGCCGCCATCTCTGCGACCTTGGGGATCGCGGCCGTGATGTCGTTCCACGGCAAGCTGTAGCCGTGCACAACGGCCATGTAGAAGCAGAAGATCTGCCAGTAGCTCCACCGCTCAAAATCACGGTGAGGCTCCCAGGGGTAATGCCCACCCGACTGATTGGTGAAACGCCAGACTTGGCGCCACAGTTCGTCGGGTTGGGTTGGGTCGAAGCTGAGAGGGCGATATTGCATGCCCTCGATGCTTGCGTCCCACCCCTGGGGTGAACTGGCGATCATCGTGATGGCCGGTGCCACCAGCAGGTTGAGCCGTGCGGTCATGCCGCGGAGCAGGTTGTCCCAGTCTTTGAACTGGTTGCCCCACCGCCTGGACTGCTCGGCCATGGCCTCCTGGTGCGCGGTGAGGGCGTTGGCGATCGTGTCGAAAGCCTCCACCTCACGCTTTGAGCTGCGGTTGTGGCCGAAATACCACATAAAGGCTGCGGCCAGGATCGCGAGTGCGACCAAGGCCAAGCCCAATCCGAGCGGGTCTTGAAGTGCTTTGAGGAGTCCCTCGCGGTTCACTTCGTGCCTTCCTTTCTGTCTGCGCTGCCCAGGGTGGGCGGCACAAAAACCACTATCCGGCCCGGCTGGCCGAAGTTACAGGTCGGTATAGTTATACTGTGCTAGGTTGTTTTAGTCAAGTTATAAGATTTGCGGTTCTTGCTCGAGCATCACCCCAAACTTCTTGTGCACGGCATCGAGTATTTTTTGCTTAAACTTTACGACGTCGGCCGTGCTTTTGGCGTGCTCGTTTACCAGCACAATCGCCTGGGTGGGCCAGGTGGCCATGCCTGTTTCGGCGTCGTGCACTCCTTTAAAACCGGCTTCTTGCACCAGCCATGCGGCCGGGATTTTATACATTTTTTCGCCGACCGGCCAGTGCATAACATTAGTGTATTTGGCCTGCAGCTCGTCTAATTTTTTTTGCGAAACCATGGGGTTGGCAAAAAACGACCCGTTGTTGGCCACTTTTGCCGGGTCGGGCAGCTTTGCGGCGCGCACCGCACACACAGCCTCGCGGATAACCTGCGGCGTAAACGTTGTAATATTGTGGTCGTCTAAATATTGCTGCAGCGACGGGTAAAATGGTGGCTCGGGATTGCGCTTTTGCAAATGAAACGTGACCGACGTGATAAAAAAGCGCCCGTGGTCAACCGTTTTAAACCGGCTGGTGCGGTAGGCGAGCTTGCAGTCGGCTTTTTGCAATGTAACCATTTTATTTTGCTGCAGGTCGAAGGCGGTAAGGTGCACCATGGTGTCAGATATATCCTGGTAGTACGCGCCAACGTTTTGCACCGGCGTGGCACCGACCGTACCAGGGATGAGGCTAAGGTTTTCGATGCCGGTAAAGCCGCGCTGGGCTACTTTGCCGACAAACTCGTCCCAAATTTCGCCGGAGCCGGCCGTGATTTCGTAGGTAAGGCCATCTTTTTGCTGCTCGTGGTAGCCTTTTATTTGGTTCACCAATATAAGCCCCGGAAAGCCTTCGTCGCGCCACAAAATGTTGCTGCCGCCACCGATCATAATTATCGGCAGTTCACGCTTTTGCGCCCAGCTGATAGCCTCGGCAAGTTCGGCGTCGGTGCTTATGTGGGCAAGGTAAGCGGCCAGGCCCCCCAGGCGCATTGTAGAATAGTCTTTAAGCGACACGTTCGTTTGAATCTGCATAGTAACTCTATTATACTCATAAAACGCGCGCCCGTAGCTCAGCTGGATAGAGCGTTGGTTTCCGGAACCAAAGGCCGTAGGTTCAATTCCTATCGGGCGTACCATGAATGTATAAGATCGCGGGGGGCTTCATTGAAAACGTTTAAAGAAGCAAACGCCTTGTTGCAACAGTTTTGGCCGGTTAAATTATCGCGCCAACATGTGTATACGCTCGAGACCATGACCAAGCTTATGGATTTTTTGGGCAACCCGCAAAATAAGTTAAAAGTGGTGCATGTCGCTGGCACCTCTGGCAAAACGTCGACAACCTATTACGTCGCCGCGCTTTTAAAAGCGGCCGGCAAAAAGGTTGGCCTGACGGTTTCGCCGCACGTAGACGAAATAAACGAACGCGTACAAATAGGTTTGGTGCCGTTGCCCGAGGCAGTTTTTTGCGCCGAACTAACCGAATTTTTAAAGATCATTAAAAAAAGTGGCGTCGAGCCCAGCTACTTTGAAGTGATGGTCGCCTTTGCCTATTGGGAATTTGTGCGGCGCGGCGCCGAATACGCCGCGGTCGAAGTCGGCCTTGGCGGGCTGGTCGACGGCACCAATGTTGTGGCGCGGCCAGATAAAGTGTGTGTAATAACCGACATCGAGCTCGACCACATTAACGTGCTCGGCTCGACGCTCGGCGAGATTGCCGCGCAAAAAGCCGGCATTATTTTGCCAAAAAACAGTGTGTTTTGTTACCGTCAGGGCACGGAGGTGATGGAGCAAATTGCGGCGCGGGCGACGCAAAAACGCGCCGATTTGCATGTTTTGCCAAACGATGCGGCGCTGGCCGATTTTACCGATTTACCACTGTTTCAGCAGCGCAACCTTGGCTTGGCGCTGCAGGCTGTTAACCAGGTATTGCGGCAAAATGGCGAGCCCGAAATAACCAAACAACAACTGGCGACCGCCGCCCAAACGCATATCCCGGCGCGCATGGAAGAAGTAATGTTGAGCGACAAAACGCTTATTATCGATGGTGCGCATAACGCCCAAAAACTGCACGCGCTCGGCGAAAGCGTGCGGCGCAAATACCCAGGCAAACCAAAAGCGGCCGTCGTAAGCTTTGCCGGCGGGCGCAGTTACCGGTTGGAAGATTCGGTCGCCGAGCTTGTGCCGCTGCTCGACCATATTATTATCACCAGTTTTGACAGCGCGCAGGATAGCCCGCACGCATCGGTCGATCCGGCCGAATTAGCCCAGGTTTTTAAGCGCCACGGGGCAAAATCGATCCAAATCGTGGCCGAACCCACTGCCGCGTTTAAGCTGTTGTTACAGCGCCCGGAGCCGGTACTCATAGTTGCTGGGTCGTTTTATTTGCTGAATCATATACGGCCACTGGTTAAGCACCAATAACGCGAACCTCAGCGCGCATATTCTCTTTTAAATTGCCGAATGTTTTATGTGTAATTGCTGACTCGAGCGCGTTTTTGCCCATTATCAAGCCATAGTCTTGGTATAAGCGCATATAGTTCTGTTCGAGCCGTACGTCATCTTTAGCCGCAAAGCTGCTGATGTATGTTTGGAACTTCTCGGTAAAATCTCTACCGTCGAGGATTTTTGCAAGTGAACCAATCGCCCTTTCGATATCGGTCGTTTTTACTTTTTTGTTTGCAGTAAGCAAGAGGCCATGCTTTATATGGTGTTTGTTGCGGCGGCTCTCGGTTCGTCGCCAGTAGACCCCAAGGTTATGATCCAGGCAGGCCGAAAAGTACTGCTCTAAATAGGTATGCGCGAGTTCATCAAATATAAAAATTGTTGCTGGCTGTTCTTTATATGCGGCTTCGTCGAGGTAAATGTTTATAGTTATGTTTACAAAATCTTTTGATTTTTTTACTATGTCCAAAATACTATCACCATAGACTTCGTGATATGCCGAACCGGCTTTGGGTAAGAAGGTGAGTAGCGAATCATAACCTTCCCATTTGGCTGCTGCTGTTTCTTGTAGAGCTAAACGGAGGGCGGCTTCTTCAAAGCGCACTTCGGTTTTGTACTCGGCGGCGATATGTTGAAGTGCTAAATTAAGATCGATGTTGCCTTGAATAATTGCCTGGTCTGCTACATTAATCGCTTTCCGTATAGCTTGCACCGCCATATCGCTACCAGTGAAGTGAAAGAGAGTTCTGCCTTCATGCAGGACTTCAGAATAAAGGTTAAAATCAATTGGTGTCAAAAGCTGTGCGTCCAGAAGTGCTTTGCGTACACTAATTGTTAATAAGTGCTCGTAAAGATGGCCAGTTTCGATATGCTGTAGTTTTTTACTTAGTATGGGCATGATTATGATTATAGGTGATAAGGGGTTTTAAGTAGACTATGCTATGTTGCCTCGCTATTCAAGTTAGATATTTGCACAAAAATGTCACCACCCCAAATATGATATTATGGTCTTAAAATATAAAAGGCGACTCATATGGAACCACAAAAAGAGCAACATGATTTTTCGCAGCCACCTCAACCACAACCTGTAACGCCGCCGGCGCCGGTTCCGCCAGCGCAGCCTATGGCCGACGACACACCAATGCCGTCGTTTTCGGCACCTGCGCAAACACCATTTGCTGCCAGCCCGCAACCACCGGTAGCGCCCGCTCCCGCGCAGTTCCCTGCAGGCCCGCCGCCACCAGCGCCTTCGCCGTATGCTGCCCCGGCGCATCACGCTGGCAACCAGCCCGACAAAAAAATGTTGGTAATTGTAGGCGCCGTGATTGTGGCGGTCGCCCTTGCTGTCGGCGCTTACTTTTTGTTCTTTAGCAAAGACAATCCAATATCGAGCGTGGTCGGCAACCTTACAGGCAACAGCGAAGTCGTTGACCGCAGCGACGGCAAGCTCGACCTAAGCAACCTTATCGACCCGCAAGATATTATAAAAGAGCAGGATATTAAGGCAAAAGTTAACCAACAAGTCAACTTAAGCGATGGCTTGAGCTATATGGTAACAGGGGTGGAGCGTAACTTTGTGTCGACCAGCAGATTCCTTAAGGCTGGCACCGGCAAAGAGTTGGTAAAAGTTAATTTTGTCATTGGCAACCGCGACAAAACCGGAGAAACATATATATCGAGCGGCGATTTTAACATCAAAAACTCGGCGGGCGGCATGCAAGACGCAAAATACACCACCACCGACGACTTTGCCGATAGCCTCGAACCACAAGAGCTCGCCAGCGGCAAGCAAATAAAAGGCTCGTTAATTTACGAAGTCGACAAAGGCGAGCAAATAAGTGTGGTGACCGAGCAAAAGTACGAAAAGCTTGGCGGCGACAAAAAAGAGGTCACGTTAAAATCCCAGGTCACTTTGTAGGGCGGCACAGCGTTAATTATTGACTTTCGCACCGCTTACGCTTAGTGTGATGATAAGTACTACACAAACATTTTAGGGGAACTGTGGGCAGACCCAAAAAGAAAATCAGCGTTTTGCAGCGAGGCCGTAACTACTGGCATATGTTAGGGCCGGGCCTTACAACGGGCGCGTCAGATGACGACCCGTCGGGCATCGCCACGTATTCGCAGACCGGCGCGCAGTATGGGTTCCAGTTATTATGGATGGCCGCGCTGACGTTTCCGCTGATGGCCGTGGTGCAAGAAATGTGCGCCCGCATTGGGTTAGTGACCGGCCGGGGCTTGGCTGGTACGATCCGAATGCATTTTCCTAAAAAATTGCTTATCGTCTGTACACTGTTGTTGTTTGCGGCGAACGTGTTTAATATTGGCGCCGACCTTGGTGCGATGGCCAAAGCAGTGCAATTGTTGTGGCCGCAGCTCGATTTTGGAGTGCTGGTTATTGGCTTTAGCGTGCTGAGCATGGCGCTGCAAATTTTTACGCCGTACGCCAAATATGCCCGCTACCTTAAGTGGCTGGCGATGGTTCTTTTGGCTTACATTGCTTCGGCGATTTTGGCGCACCTTAACTGGAGCGATGTTTTGGCGCACGCCTTTATTCCGGCTATCACCTTCGACAAAGACCAGCTACTGCTTATTTGCGCTATTTTAGGCACGACCATTTCGCCGTACTTGTTTTTTTGGCAGACCTCGCAAGAAGTTGAAGAAGGCATATTAAAAGGCCAAACCACGATTAAAATGCGCCAGGGCACAACGCCCAAAGACCTTAGGGCGATGCGCGTCGACGTATGGAGCGGGATGTTTTTGTCGAACGTTGTGATGTTTTTTATCATTGCGGCGTGCGGCGCGATTTTGTTCCCTAACGGCGTCACCAATATTACCAGCGCTGCCCAGGCGGCCGAGGCACTCCGGCCATTTGCCGGTGATGCCACGTACTGGTTGTTTGCCGGCGGTATTATCGGCACTGGTTTGCTGGCGATTCCTGTGCTGGCTGGCTCGAGCTCGTACGCTATTGCCGAAAGTTTTAAGTGGCGCGAAGGTTTGTACCGCTCATGGCGCCAGGCCACGGCGTTTTACGGCGTGCTGATTGTGTCGATGCTGATTGGGTTATCGCTTAATTTTGTCGGGCTTGACCCGTTTAAGGCGCTCATTTATTCGGCGGTCGGCAATGGCATTGTGGCGCCGGTGGTACTGCTGTTTATTGTGCTTATTAGCAGCAGCAAAAAAATAATGGGCGAGTGGCGCAACAAACCGCTCACCACCTTTATTGGTTGGATCGTGGTAGGTGTTATGGCTGTGGCTGGAGTGGCTGCGATATGGGCGCTATTTTAGGCAGCCGAATGGTCACCACTGTTTTAACGCCCGGTTTCGATTCGACACTTATTGTGCCACCAAGGTAGTGCAGTATAAGTTTGTCGAGATACAGGCTAAAGCCCATGCCTTCGTGGGTGTAGCGTTCGGCCTCCTGCGTTTGGGTAAATGGCTGAAACAGCATTGCCATTTTTTGGTGGGGGATGCCGGCGCCGTGGTCGGTTACGCTAATCGCGACATCCTGGGCGTGCGAAGTCGCTTCGATAGCAACTGCCGATTGCGGCTGGCTGTATTCTTGGGCATTGTTAACCAGCGACGCCAAAACGTATAAAACAAGCTTTGGCTCGGGCACGCTAAAGGCGCTGTCTTCACCCTGCTTTAGGCTGATATTTTTTGCGGCCAGGCGGTCTGCCAGAGCCCGCGGCAGGTTCGCAACAAGCCCGCTCAGCGATGTCGGCACGTACGGTGTGGCCGCCTGCCCGTGCCGTAACTGGCCGGCAATGGCAAATTTTGTCACCACATGGTTAAACCGGGCAATACCATCTTTTATGTAGCGGGTCTCTTGGGCGTCTGGCAGGTTGGCGATAAGCGTTTTTAATTGCTCGAGGTCACCAGCAAGCATGGTAGCGCTCTCGCTAATGAGGTCGTCGCGGTTTTCGTTGGTGGCCTGCACATGGGCAAGCGCGCGCTGCATGCCGGTTTTGTCGCGGCGGCTTAGTTGCTGTCGCCTAAATATTTGGTACAGCGCCACGGCGAGCAGCGTAAACAGCACAATTTGCACAATTATATTAAGTTCGCCCACGCTAAACGATTCGACGTGCCACACAATGTAATCGAATATAAATACCAGCAGGCCAACGAGCACAATCGGCACATACAGCCCCGGGTTTTTCCAGGGGTTGGGCAACGGCTCGTCGGTTTCGTGCACCCCGGCAATTTGGCTGGCGGCGTCGCAGCGCGCCAAAAGAGTCTCTATTTTTAAGCGCGTGCCGTCGACAAGTTGTTTTGCCTGGGTTGCGACTTGCTGACTCATTTTTTGCGCACCTTCGAGCAGGTCGACGCCGCCCTCGATAATGCTAATTGGCGTGCGCAGATAGTGCGAGGCAAGCGTGACAAACGCGCTTTTTTCGACCCCTGCCTGGCGCTCAAGGCCAATAATGCGCCGTAATGTTGCGACCTCGGCAATTTCGCGCTGCGTTTGCCGCAGTAGTAACACAATTACCAACAATAACAGCGCAAGCAATATATAGGGCAAGCCGTACAAAAATGGTGCCGGCAGACTGCTCACAAAACCAAGCACAGTTTGGGCGATTGTGTTAAAAACATCGCCGGGTTGCCCGGAGTTTTGCACCAGTGTTGGTGATATTGGCGTAGTAGGCACACTACTATCTTTTTTAACCGACACGGTAAAATCTTTGGTGATGGTGCTGTCGTCGTCGGCGGTTATGACGATCCGCATTTTAATGCTATCTGCCTCTTGCGTTGGCAGCCACAGCCAACGCGCCGCGCCGAGTTCGTTGGGCGGAGCCGAAAATTGCAAAACGCCATCAATGTAAAAGTCGACATTTTTAAGTTTGCCGGTTTGACCATCGGCCGGCTGCACAATAACCGTGTAGCCGCTCAGCGGGATAACCTGGCCGTCGCTTACATTAATGGTGACAACAAGACCCGACGGAAGCGTTACCTCTGTTGGCGGAGGGGTAGCCGCGCAGCCCTTGCTGTAGTTACAAGCACCGTATGTGTTGTCGCGGTAGGTGGCTGCATGGCCGGCGGCGGGCGCCAAAAGTAAGCAGGCAAGCGCCAAAGCCGCCATGCCACCACTTATCCACTGAGGTACCCGTTTAAACATAACCACATTGTAACGTACTTTGCCTCGGTAAAGTAAAAAACGTCGATTATTTTTTGCGGCTGGCCAAACGGGCGACAATGTACATGGCAAAACTAAGTGCCGTAATAAACACGCTGGGCTTTATGGTGTCGAAAACAAGGCTTAATAATACCCCGCCTACGCTGGCAAAAAGGGCAAAACAAACCGAGAGCGCGGTGACGGTAAGTGGCTTAACCGATAACCTTTGCGCGGCTGCGGCCGGCGCGATCGCCAAACTCAGCACCAGCAATGTGCCAACCACTTGCGCGGCTTCGGTGACGGCAATCGCCAAAACCAGCAAAAATACAACGCCGAGCGCGCGGATTGGCACGCCCTTTGCCTTGGCGACTTCTGGGTCGAGCGACGCAAACAGCAGCGGCCGGTAGATGGCGAGCAGTACAACGCAGGCAACAAACCCCACACCAAGCAAAATAAGCAGCTGCCCGCCGCTGACACCAAAAATATTACCAAATAATATATTGGTGGCTTGGGTGGCAAAACCTCGGTAAAAGCTCAGCAACAGCACGCCAATACCAAGGCCAAAGGCCAGGATGATGCCAATCGTTGCGTCGCGTTCGCGTTCGCGCACGTCGAGCACGCCAATAAGTGAGGCGACGATAATTGCGCCCACAAATGCGCCAGCCAGCGGGTTACCAGCAACTAATAACCCGGCGGCTGCCCCGGTAAACGCCAGCTCGCTGGTGCCGTGCACGGCAAACGCCATGCTGCGCATAATCACAAACGGCCCGACCAACCCGCACATTACGGCAACAAGTGCCGCGGCGAGCAGGGCATTTTGGGCAAATGGCTGGCTTATATATAGCAAAAGGTCAGTCATGGGAGGCTCCTTCGTGCACATGGTGGTGGGTGTCTTGCGGTTCGGTCGCCACGTGTTCGGTGGCGCTCACCACAATCACGCGGCCATGCACGCGCAAAACTTCGACTGGCACGCCGTATAGTTCGGTGAGTTTTGCACTGGTCAACACCTCGGCGGGCGTGCCAATTGCCCACTTGCCGCCCACCAAATACAGCACGCGGTCGACAAACGGCAAAATCGGGTTTATTTCGTGGGTGACAAAAATAACCGCGGCGCCCTTTTGGCGGCGCTTATTAATGAGCTCGGCGACAGCTTGCTGACTGGCCATGTCGAGCGACAAAAGCGGCTCGTCGCACAACAAAAGCGGCGGGTCGTTTACAACCGCCTGGGCAATGCGCAGCCGCTGTTGCTCGCCGCCCGAAAGCTGGCCAAGCGGCCGGTCGGCGTAGCGTTTTGCCCCGACTTCGGCAATAGCGGCCTCGATGCGTGCGTCGTCGGCCGGGCTGCCCGCGCCCAAAAACCACTGCGCACCATTAAGCCCAAGCCGCACCAAACCGCGCCCGCTCAGCGGAATATCGCGGTCGAACGCTTTTTGCTGCGGAATATACCCCACATGTTGGCGCGCGTTTTTTGGCGACGTGCCCAGCACCTGCACTGTGCCGCTTGTTTCGTATAGCCCGAGCAGCGCCTTGATAAAGCTGCTTTTGCCGCTGCCGTTGGGGCCAAGCACGGCGATGCATTCGCCGGCGGCGACCTCGAAGTTGAGCTGTTTTAAGATGGTGCGGCCGCCAAGGCGCAAAGTTGCCGCAGAAAGGCTGAGGGTAATGCTCATTTTGTCGCCGCCAGTGCTTTGGCAAGCGCGTCAATCTGTGCCTGCTGCCAAGCCTGGTAGGTTTGGTAGGCGCTTGGCAATGTTTCGGTGACGGCAACAACCGGAATATTGTTGGCTTCGGCCGCCTCGCGCAGCGCTTTTGTCGCCGGGCTTTCGGCCTGGGCATTATATATGAGTGCCCGGATTTGCTTGTGGGTAATCAGCGCCATCATCGCCGCTTGGTCGGCCGGGCTCGGCTCGTTGCCGGCTTCGATTGCCGCCGCGAACGAAGCTGGCGATACCACTTTTAACCCAGCCTGCGCAAGCAAATACTCGGGTACGCGTTCGGTGTAGGCGACCGCCGCGCCTGGGTACTGCGCGCCAATAGCATTAATTTGGTCGAGCGTGGGTATTATGCTGTCTAAAAATACCTGCAAATTTTGCTTGTACGTGGTTTGGCCGGCCGGGTCTTGTTTGCTGAGCGCCGCTTCGATATCGCCGGCGATTACCAAAACGCGCGGCAAGTCATACCAAATATGCGGGTTGTCGTTGGCGTCGGTTTTACCAATATCGGCCGCCTTTATAACCGTGCGGCTTGGGTTTGGCGACGTCGCCAAAATTTTATCGATAAAATCGTCGTAGCCCAAGCCGTTTACAATCACCACCTGCGCGCTGGTAATCGCCGATGCGTCTTTGGCGCCCGATTCGTACAAATGTGGGTCGGCCTCTGGGTCGCTTATAACCGACATTACCTGCCAGCGTTAGCCACCAATTTGGGCTGCAATATTGCCCCAACAAATTTCGGCCCCGCCAACGCGAAACTTGCCCGGATTATTTTGAGGTTGCGGCAC
>CAYTEG010000017.1:6713-15731 GCA_964436805.1 uncultured Candidatus Saccharibacteria bacterium | reverse complement strand
ATATTAACCGCTGCGGCGTCATTACCGGCCCCTGGCAAATGGGCAAAGTCGACCAAGGCGTGTTTGTGCTTTGGGTGGCGCGGCATTACTTTAAACAACCGCTCAGCTACATTGGGTACGGCGGTACCGGCAAGCAGGTGCGCGACTTTATTCACATCCACGACCTCTACCGCGCGCTCAAACACCAGCTGGATAACTTTAACAAATACAGCGGCGAAGTTTACAATGTAGGGGGCGGCGTCGAAAACAGCGTGTCGCTACAAGAACTAACCGCCGTATGCGAAGAAGTGACCGGCAACAAAATAGACATCGCGCCCGTTATTGACGAACGCCAGGCCGACCTGATAAGCTTTATTACCGACAGCAGTAAGTTTAAAAAGAAGTCCGGCCTATCCTGGCAAAAAGGCCCACGCGAAACCGTTGAAGACATTTACAACTGGATTAAAGAAAATGAAGACGACTTGCGGCCAATCTTAAGCTAAAGGAAAAGTATGAAACTATCACTTGTTATTCCTGCCCACAACGAACAAGGTTCAATCGAAAAAACGGTGCGCGCCTTCCATAAAGAACTCGACAAAGAAAACATTAACCACGAAATCGTGGTCGTTAACGACAACAGCAGCGACGAGACCGAAAACATTTTGCGCCGGTTGCACAAAGAAATCCCGGCTGTGCGGTACGTAAATAACACACCGCCGAACGGTTTTGGATTTGCGGTGCGTAAGGGGTTAGAATCATACAAAGGCGACTGTGTGGCGATTGTGATGGCCGACATGTCCGACCGGCCGGTCGACCTGGTGACGTACTTTCGCACCATGGAAGACGGCGACTACGACGCCGTGTTTGGGTCGCGCTTTATGAAGGGCGGCAAGGTAATTGACTACCCGGCGTCAAAGTTATATCTAAATCGCCTGACAAACGGCATTATCCGCGTTTTGTTTGGTATTAAGTATAACGACGTTACCAACGCCTTTAAACTATTTAAACGCGAAACCATCGACGGTGTAAAACCGTTTATTAGCCACCATTTTAACCTCACGGTTGAGTTGCCCTTAAAGGCAATTGTGCGTGGTTACAGCTACGCGGTCGTACCAAACTATTGGACAAACCGCAAAGATGGCGAGTCAAAACTCAAGATAAAAGAAATGGGTAGCCGCTACTTCTTTGTTATTTTGTATTGCTTACTCGAAAAATGGCTGTCGCGCGGCGACTACAAAAAGAAATCGTAGCCTTATAATCCGCCCCAGTGGATGCTGCGTAAATACTGCAGGCGCGGCCACACAATTTGCTTATTGGGGTACATAATAAGCAGACAATCGTCATCGGCGCTTTGGGCAGTGTGGGCACATTGCCGGACCTTTAAAAGGTGCTCGTGCTGTTGCTTCATTTGTTGGATGCCCTTGGCGTAATTAATTACAGCGAGCAGCGTTATAACCACCAAAACTAACGCCATTGCGCTACGGATAGCTGCCTTAGGGGTAAGCTCGATGGTTTTTGCAGCCATCACGACCACGGCAACAAGTAACAGGCTCGAGAGTGTGGTGTAACGGCTGGAGTATGCTTGTTCAATGCCGAGCCCAAGGCGGGAGAGATCGGTCGTTAGTCCGGCCAGCAGCGCATAACCACCAATGCACAACCAAGGTAAAAGTGTGGTCGTAAGCTCTGTTTTAAAATGCCTAAACAAATACAGGCCGTTCGTTGCAGCCGTAGTTAGGTACACAAACGCTACAGGTAATGACACTAAGAAGTCGACAACCAAAGGGCGGGCGTAATATACCAAAAGGTACACCACAAATGCTACCGGTTCATGCAAAAATACTAACTTAGACGCGCCACCCGGATCCTGATAGCCAACATAATAGATCGCCGCCGTAACCGCCGCCACACCTAACCACAGCGGTAAAAACTTTCTCAATTCTTTGTTAAACCAAAGTAATGGCAGGCATACCAGCCATACAAAGATACCACTGGCGATCGAAAACGTCGAAAATACAGCCGCCCCTATCGCCACCAAAATTTTGGCGGGCGGCCATTTGCTGCGCCAAGCACCAAGCGCCCACACCGCAACAATCAACCCTAAAATATTGGTAAACCACTGTACTTGCCAGCCCCACATCCAGTTTTCTTGCTGCACAGCCGAGAAAAACACAAGGCTGACAACCACCATTGCGACCAATAAAACCTTTTTATTTGTAAATGTACTGCGGAGCAATAACCATAAAAACCCAAATGCAATTGCGGCTAAAACTACACTGGCCGCCACCTCGTAATTGGTATTCCAGTGGCTTAAAAATGCCAGGCCAACCATAATGAGTCGCGGGAAGAAAATACGGTGCTCGTTATGCTGCGCAAAAAAGTCACCAAAGTTTGCCGTGCCGGCGTTAGCCTTTTCGAGTAAGACAGGGAGCTCCCACTGATCCCAAAAAGGTACGTTAACTGCATATTTAAAAAGTAATACAATCAAACCAAGCGGCGGCGCCGCAATTAACGCAGCAATCCCGAGCTTAAACCATTTTTCGTGCGACTTCTGTTTTAGGATGTTTATTATGGGTTTCATTAATGCTTATTGTAGCAGTTATTTACCTTTGCTACCGGGCTCTCTCAACTGATTTAATCGATTCGATTAATGCCGTGCGTATGTCGCCAATTTCTGTTACTGCCGCCTGAGAACCGCCAAAACAAGGCTGAGCTACCCCAGAGTAGTAATAATAATTTTCTATTTTCACCCAAGTGCGGCCTAAGTCGCTTTCCGTAAGGGGCTTGCCCATATAATCGTCGCCCAATTTTATACGTCCGATACTCACCGACTTATAAGCCTCAGCGCATTCCGAATTCTGTTTTGCCAATTCATCAAGGCGAGGTGTAGACACGAAGGCAAACGCGTTACTCCCGTCAATAGCATAGGTCATACCCTTTGTCTTCTCGCTTAATGGTATTCGTACGCCCCATTCTTTAATCACAACATATCCAGCGTTGGCATCGACTGGAGTTTGCTTACTCGCAGCTACATCTGGCTGCTTTTGGCCGTAGTGGGCGTCATACACGCGCCAACCCACAAACCCCAGCGCTATAACAACAGCACTTAGTAAGATTATTCCGATCATTCCAAAACCTGCAGTTTTTTTGTTGGTGCCCATACGTTGTTACTCCTAGGTTAACGAACTATTTTGCCAATTCAAGTGTTTTGATCGACGAGAGTAGTAAAGTTGAGGTTTTTGTATTTAGTTCAAGATCTTCTTGTCTATCTACACATGCGGCCTGGGCGCCGAAATAATAATAGTAATAATCACCGACCTTGCCCAAAGTCACCCCTTGAGCTACATTTAGGGGTTGTGGCGACCTATATATCGTCCACGGGGTAGTTGTATTTTTTTCAACCCCACAATCACTACCACGTTCTGCGAGTTCTTTCGTTGAAATTACTATTTTTATACTTCCATCAGGTAGGGCAAGCTCCTCTGTTGCGTACGGAACAGTGGCCGCAGGCAATGCGCCGTAAATCACCGTACCCACGCCGTTAGCAGGTTTAAACCGTACACCCCATTCCTTAATAACCACATAACCTTCATTCGGACCAACTTGTTGTTGGTTAGCTGTAACTTCGCTTTGTGGATGCTGATTTGACCGATTCGCGTCATACAAACGCCATCCAATAAAACCAAGCGCCCCTATAACCAATAATGCGACAATAGCGATCGGGAGGCTGAATCCAGGTGATTTTTTGTTCATTTTTTCTATCCTCATAGCATTACCTTTTCTTGGGTCGTTTACAGCCTAACGTAGGTTCCCTCGTTTGTAAATAATATTTGCAAATCGAGGGAACGTGTGGATTAATCATAGCAGCGCGACGCAAACGAGGGATTTTGCGTCTTCACCAAAGCACTTTGGGCGCCCCGTCCCTTGTTCCTCACATTAGGAGTACCGTGTTGCAATATCGTAAGTCGGACATCACCCGATTCGTCGTAACCATGCTTGCAATAGCTATGGGGCTGGGCTTGTTTATGCCAGCGCGGGGGTATGCAGGCAGTGGTGACAACTACCCGTGGAAAGATGACGCCAGTTTCCCAAGTTGCGGCGGCAAGGATCCGTACGATACCTGGAGGTTGTGCAAACGCTACTGTACATCCTGGGTGGCTTGGGCATTGCATGATCGAGATGGGTACGAACTCCCATTCCACGGTAACGCGAAAGACTTTGGGCCAAATGCCAGGGCGCTTGGCATCACAGTCGACATGAACCCTGCAGAGGGTTCTGTCGCATGGTGGGACGGGCAACCATGGAACAACGGCTACGGTCATGTTGCCTTCGTCGATTCGCTTACTAAGGATTCGACCGGCAAGGTAACCGGTGTCACCATCTCGGAGTACAACAACCCGGCTGACACAGGAGCCTACGGCACGCGGACGATCATGCCAGGAGCGCCAACTGGCTACATCCACTTCAAAGACACTGCCTCAGGTGGCGGTTCGTCGGACCAACCCTCCGACCCGAACCATGATGGGGTGGCTGATGTTGTAGTAGTGCCATTTGTAGGCACGGGCAGCGGCAAAACCGAGGCGCATGCGCTAAGTGGCGGCGGCTACAACAGCTGGCTGTTCAACTTGGCAACGGCCGAAAACGGTAAGTCAGCCCGCAATGGCTACCACTTGTTCGCCGACCTCAATGGCGACCACGTGGATGACATGTACGAGGTTTCGATGGACCCGAGCGGGACGACAGACGTGCATGTTAAAGCCGGCCCCAATTTCACCACATCTATTGGGGACTGGGCAACGCCGATCCGTGGACAGTCGCCGTACACGGCCAAGGTGGCGCTTGCCGATGCCAACCACGACGGCAAGGTCGATTTGTACGTGTTCACGCTCCGCGCGGGCAACATGGTAGACGTGCATATTCTGGACGGCCGCAACTTTACCGCAAGCCTGGGTGATTTTGCAACGCCGGCCGGCGTGACCACCATGAACGACTACGAAATAGTGGTCAACGACTACAACCGCGACACCACGCTCGACATGTACCTTGTGTCACTAAAAGGTAACGGCTCGCGCACCGATGTGCACGTGCTGGACGGCCGCGGCTTCCAAAACTGGCTTGGCCATTGGCAAACGCCGTTTGGCGCAAGCGACGTCACCCACGTACGGGTGTTTAGCGGCGACAAAAACGGCGACAGCCAGCCCGACCTGTACTTTGCGGTTTACAACAACGGCGCGGGCAGGATTGACGTGCTGGTGCTCGACGGTCGCAGCTTTAACAGTTGGGTTGGCATGTGGCAAACCATTGCCGGCGCGACGTCGTTTGCTGTGGCCGACATTGCTTTGGCAGGGTAGCGGCCGAGCGGGAACAAAAAACGGTAATGTGGGCTAGTTCGGATTAGAACCTTGAATCTAGCCCACATTACCGCTACCTACCTGTGGTACGTAAAACCCATTATAAATGGCTGGTTTGTGATGCGCAAAAAACGGCAGCTGTTTTAGATTTGGCAGTTATGGGCGAGCTCCCTATAATTGAGGCATGAACCACCCCAAAATCCTCGTCGCCATGCCATCCTACAACTGCGAAAAACAAATCGGCCGCGTGCTCGAAGGTTTTGACCGCCGGCTGCTCGACCGTATTGCAAAAGTAATCGTCATAGACGACCGCGGCAAAGACAACACTGCCGAAGCGGCGCAAAAAGCAATAGACCACCTAAAATTTGGCGACAAAATAGAAGTCGTGCGTAACACCCGTAACCTGGGCCTTGGCGGCAGCCACAAAATGGCCTTTTTGTACGGCGAAAAAATGGGCGCCGACTACGTTGCTATTTTGCACGGCGACGACCAAGCCAAAGCCCAAGAACTGAACGATTTAATCGACGAAGCCGAAAAACACCCTAACCTGGGCGCTATTTTAGGCTGCCGTTTTATGAAAGGCTCGCGGCTCGTCGGCTATTCGTGGGAACGCATTTGGGGCAACCGTGCCATTAACGTTTTGTACAGCGTGGTGGCCATGCGCCCCAGCCTCGACCTTGGTTCTGGCCTCAACCTCTTCCGCCTCAAAGACCTTGCCGACCACCGCTACCTTGGCTTCGACGACCGCATGACTTTTAACATCGACTTACTGCTCGATTATTACGGCAAAAAAACGCCGCTTAAATTTGTGCCAATCACCTGGAGCGAAGAAGACCAGGTAAGTAACGCCCGCAACATGACGATTGGCAAAATCGCCCTGCGCCAACTATTTAGATGGCGATTTAACGCCAGCAAGTTCGAAGACCACAAACCCGAAGAATACCAAAGCGAACCGTACAAAAAGAAAAAGTAACCAAACATTGAGACGGGGCCCACACCTTGGTAGGTGGGGCCCCGTTGTTTGCCGCGCTACGACATCTCCATCGACCTCAGGCCGGCCGTGCTGTACGGCGGTTCGAGCCCTTGTTCGGCCAGTTGCTGCCGCACGCGCGTCAGGCACGACTGGGCGTTGGCGGTCACGCTGCCGGGCAGGTTGGGAAACGACAGCTTGCCTTCGTCGGCCAGCTCGATCATGCGCACGACCTCGAAGAAGATCTCGTGCTGGTCGAGCAGCCGCTGGGGGTTGGCGACGTAACCGCTCGGCTGCCAGAACGACACGCCCATGCGATCACCGGCATCACGCACGGCACGCTGGAAGGTCAGCGCCAGCCGCAACAGTTGGGTACTGTGAGCCAGCACGACGACGTCCCAATTCTGGCCGTCCTCGATGAGCAGCCGCACCATGTTGGCGGCGTTTTCTACCCCGTCCCTGGCCGTCAAGTCCGTCAGGATTTTGATCGGCCCGCCCATCAGCCGGCCTTCCAGGTATCCATCGGCCATCGAAAGCAGGTAGTGCGCCTCGCTGATGCCAAGCGCCGGCAGAGGGCCAGAATCCTTGCCGGTACCACCACTGATGGCCAGCCGGCGCGGACGAGTACGGCGCAGAGTGTGGGCGAGGCTCCCGCCCAGCAAAGGGCAATAGCGGCCGAAAACCACTACCGCCGATTTGCCGTCAGCGATCAGCGCCATGCGGCTGCTGGTGATGTCTTCCATCGCCTCAAGCGTTTGGCTTGCCGCTTGAAACAGCTCGATCATTACGAGTTCTCCTCTCGACTGTCGATTTAATAATTATACCATCAAAAAAAGACCCGTAAAGGTCTTGGGGTGATTCGCCCTGGGCCCGCGCGGAAATGCGGAGCCCAGGACAGCGTCTTTTGCGGTCAGCCGGCAGCCAGAGCCGCGCGGAGGATCGCGATGAGCTTGACCAGCACGGCTTCGTTGATCGCAGTGATCAGGAAGTCGTAGTTCAGCCCGATGTCGTGCGGCTGGCACTCGGCCAAGCGACGGTTGTCGGTCAGCTTGAAGGCCGCCGTGTAACCGCCGGCACCCTCGACCACGGCGATGCCGCCGAGATCCTGGATGCCGCCGATCGCCAGGGTGATCGACCCGGCCACAGAGCCGTTGCCGTTCGCCACCAGCGCGTGGTGATTGCCGTTGGAACCATTGTTGAAGGTTCCGAAGCCGGCCTCGGCCAACGCACCGACCAGATAGCCGATGTTCGCCGGCCGAAACACGTAACGCCCGCCACGCACGAACTCGTGCAGGCAGTCGACGTAGACGGTCGGGAACGTGACGTTGATCGGCTGCACGTGGCAGTCGCGCACGTAGTCGAACGTCTCGGTGGCGTCGTTGTACCGGTAGTACTTGGTCTGGCCATCGATGGCCAGCCACAGTTCACCGGTACTGGGCTTGACGATGATTGCGGCCACGATCTCGTTGAAATGGTGGTCGTAGACATAGTGGATGCTGGTGCTGTTTCCGTCACCGTTGATGAACGGCCGGGTGCCGTCGATGGGGTCGACGATGACCTGCAGCCACTTCGGCAACGTGCCAACCGCGACCGGCTGCTCGCCAAACTCCTCGCCACTGAACCGGCTGAAGCCGTGCCCGTCGACGTAGAGAGAGCGGAGCAGGATCTCGATGGCCTTGTCGACCTTGGTGACGACCGACTTGTCGAACTTGATTTCGACCTCGCCGAAGCCCTCCCGGAACGCCCGGCGGATCTTCTTAAGCGAGATGCCAGCGCCGGCCAGCAGCGCAGCGATCAACTTGGTAGAACTGTGCACGCCAAAGCCGCCTTTCAATCGGTGGTTGGTATTGACGCTTAAGTGTAAGCATACCATAAAAACAGATATAAATCAATACACACTACGTTGACTTTAGATATAATTTATGGTATTATAATCGCGACCGTAAAACTACAATTGAACGGTGGTGATCCCCTTGGGGAGCAACGACGGCTACGACGAGTTCGTGGCCAACATGCGGCGTATCCTGGAGGAAAATTTCTCCACCCAGGTGCCCGCAACGACCCGCCGCTCCGAAGGCGGACTGCTCGACCAGCACGGCTTGGTCGTCGGCCTCCGGCCGCCGATTGAGTTGTGCCAGCGGCTGGGCGACCAGCTGCTCGGGCTTTACGCCGCCGCCCCCGGTGTGTGGAGCATCTACAACCACATCACGCTCCACCTCACCCTGGGCGCGGTGGAGGACAAGACGACGGCCATGATCAGTGACAGGGCCCGCGCCGGGCACGCCGCGCTCACCCAGCTGATCAACCGTCAGACGGGGATGCCAGGCATGCTCCGACAGGCGAGGCTTCTGTGCAGCGCCGACACGATCATCCTTGCCGGCGGCCCCGACGAGCGGCTCTACGAGCTGCGCGGCCTGCTGACAGATGACGCCGACCCCGACGTCCGCGCGGCGGGCATCAAGCCCGGCTGGAGTGCCGGCCACATGACCCTGGCCCGCGCCCGGCGGCCGCTCAACGACACCGAGCGGGCAGCGACGCAGAAGTGGCTCGACGACATCCGTCTGCCGCAGCCGTTGCACTTCGCGACCCTGGTCGCCGGACTGTTCCAGGTCATCAGCGACGACTTCGCTTTCCACCAGCGGGACATCCACAAGCTCACCCAGTAGTTACGGCTCCGGGCCCCGGCCACCACAAACGCGGCCCCCGCCCGCCCCCCCAAAA
>CAYTEG010000017.1:0-6703 GCA_964436805.1 uncultured Candidatus Saccharibacteria bacterium | reverse complement strand
ACCCACCTAGTATTTTTTTTTTGTCGGGGTCCTCCGAGGGCTCCACCCTTGCCGCCCGCCCCCCCCCGCCCCAAGTAAGACCACGCGGTCTTTTTTTAATGCCAAAACACCCAAGGTAGGCTACAATGGCACTATGCGTGACCTACATATTATCCTTGCCATGGCCGGCCGTGGCTCCCGTTTTGCAAATGCCGGTTTTACCACCCCTAAGCCTTTAATCGAAGTCGATGGCCAGGCAATGTTTATGAAGGCGCTCAGCAGCCTTGACGGCATTAAAGCCACCAAGCATTACACCATTGTTATGCGCAAAGAGCACGACGAACAATACAAACTGCAAGAAAAAATAAAAGCTATTTTACCCTCAGCCAATATTGTGCTGACCGACGAAGAACCCACCGGCGCCCTGCGTGACGCCTACCGCGCCAAACCACACATTAAGGCAGGTGAGGGCGTCATTATTTTAGACTGCGACCTGTGGTTCCACAGCCAGCCGTACTACGACATGGTACAGGATTCGCTGAGCGGCAAAAGCGATATTCAGGGTGGCCTACTGACGTTCGAAGCCCACGAACCGCGCTACAGCTACGCCGAAGTCGACGCCAACTGGAACGTCAAACGCACCGCCGAAAAAGTGGTTATTTCTGACCGCGCTATTACCGGCGCTTACTACATTGCCACGGCCGAAACTTTTGACACATCTGCCCAGGAATTACTCGCCCAGCCGCTCACCCCCGAAATGCCCGAATATTATGTGTCGCACATATTTAACACCATCCTCAAAAATGGCGGTAAGGTAAAGGCGGCGCCGGTAGAGCAATTTGCATCGTTTGGGACGCCAGAAGAGTTGGCTGAGTATGAAGCAAAAACTAAAGCCAGCTAATTGGCTGCCGGCGTTTGTAAAAACACGCTGGTTTGTATGGCTGGTGGTTTTTTTGGCAGGCGCCGCTATAGCGTACTTGCGCTACCCGAATTATGTGACGCTCCCTAACTTTTACAGCGAAGACGGCACAATTTTTGCCCAAAATATATTAGACAAGGGTTTTTTAGCCGCACTTTTTACGCCATTTAATGGCTACTTGGTTGCGGGTTTGTACCTGCTTGAGGGAATTGGATTTGGGCTCAACATGTTTTTGGGCGGATCGATACTAAGTCTGCCGTTAGCGTTTGCTATTGTGTCGTATGCATTTTGGGGTGCCGTGTGCGCCCTGCCGCTGCTTTTGTTTTGGCGCGAGGTAAAGCATAAATCATGGCTGGTAGTTATAAGTGCGTCACTCGCGCTTTTACCCATCCCTTCATTTAATTACGCCATGTTTGGCACGCTGGGCAATTACAAATTTGCCTTTTTGTTTATTGCGTTTTTACTACTGTTAAAGCGCCATTGGTTGCCCGCTGAAAGTAAACTCTTTTATTGGGTCGACGCCGCGTTGGTACTTTGCGCATCAACCAATATTACCGTAGTGCTTCTTTTGCCGTTCGCACTACTCCGCTACTATGGGCCTGGCCGCAAAAAAATCAATGTAGTGTTTTGGCGTTCACTCCTAACGAATAAAAGCTTTTTGAGCCTGGCCGCGGCCGGCATGCTGATTACCGCCGAAATCGTGCTCTTATATATGAGTGGCGGGTTTACGCCAATAAAAGGCTACATGGACGAACCATTTAACGCGGCCACAACCATCGAAATTTTTGCTTACCGCACCTTATTGTTCCCGTTTGCCTACCCGATCGCGATGGCGCTCAACAACCTTTCGGTGCTGTTACTTTTAGCTTTTACTCTTGTCGGCGCCTGGAGCGTCGCCCGCCGCGAAGACCGCATTATCTTGCTGTTTGGCACTTACGCCGCCCTGGTTGCTACGGCATTGTTTGTCAGTCAACGCACCGGTGTGTCACTTTTCTTTATTAATTACACCACCAGCGCCACCGACCAGTTTTTTTACCCGCAAAACTGGATCTTTATGTTTAGCGTTTTGTTCGTGCTGGCGCGCGGCCTCTACAAAAACAACAACAGACGCAAAAAAATGGCCGCCATTGTCGTACTTTGCCTTTTGCCAGTCGCCTTGCTGGCGATCGATTTTATACACCGCAACGCATCAATCGAACGCGAACAAAGAGCTGGCTCGTTCAGCCAAAACGCTAACGCGCAGTGCAAAGCAACCACCGACAACACAATAAAAGTGCCAGTGTACCCCATGGAAGCCAAAGCCATAATGACACTCCCTCGCTCGGCTGTTTGTAAATAACTTCGGCCGTAGGGGAGAGTACGGTATGATAAAACTATGCAAAAAATCCGCTGTTTTATTTTTGACCTAGATGGCACGTTGGTTTTTAACGAAGATGCCAATGCCAAAGCTTACCAACAAGCGTTCAAAAAGCATGGGCTGGAGCTCACCGCCAAGGAATACAGCAATTTTTTTGGCCGAAATCTCAAAGACATGATGGCGCAGTACGAAAAAGACCACGGCGTGCCGAATACTCCCGAACTGCTCAAAAAAATACGCAACACAAAAGCGACGATTTACGCCGATAACCTGCATTTGATCGAACAAAACCATACTATTGTCGCATTATTGCAGGCGCTGGCGCCACACTATCATACGGCGCTCGCAACTACGGCGCGCGAAGTAAATGCCAGAGCGGTAATTGACCACTTTGGGCTAACACAGCATTTTGACTACATGGTTTTTGGTGAGGATGTAACCAACCTAAAACCAAGCCCGGAGTGCCACCAAAAAATCGCCCAACACTTTAATATAAAACCCGAAGAATGCATGGTGTTCGAAGACTCCACCACTGGCCTGGCCGCCGCGAAAGCCTTTGGAGCCTCTATTTGCAAAGTCGTACAATAATGAAAAAACACCTCAGCCGCCGCATATTACTCCTACTCATCGCCCTTGGCGGCTTGGTTGTATTTGGCTGGCAGGTTGTTTTTTACCACCTGCCCGACTTTCAACGCCTCCCCCTACAACCGCTGCTATGGTTTGGCGCCGGTGCCGTTGCCCTGCAAATGGCCGGCCACTGGCTGCGGGCCGTTAAACACCGTTACTTACTGGAGCAAATCCGCCCCATTCGCACCTTAGATGTATTTAAAGGCCAAATGATCGGCCTATTATTCAACACCGTTTTACCGCTGCGCCTAGGCGAGGTGGTGCGCGCTCATTATATTGGCGAGCGGGTATCAATTAGCCGCTCTGCCGTCTTTGCGACTATTATTTTCGAACGGTGGCTCGATGCAACCATTTTAGCAACCGTTGGTATTTTATTGTTGGTAGTTATGGGGCAAACGGGCACCTTGCCATACGTGACACTTACGCTTAGCTTAACGGCTATTATGATTGGCTACATGTTATATGCCGTAACCACTCAACAACCTTGGTTACTCCGTGCCTACCACCGCTTTACTGCGCTGTTTAACAAACGGCTGCGCGACCGACTGCGGTTAATGGGGTGGTCGGGGATTTACTGCCTAAAAAGCATTTTAGTGCGCACCCACATGACACGCTATGTGGCGCTCAGCCTGGTTATGTGGCTGTGTTATGGCCTTTCAACTTTCTGCCTGATTGCCGGGTTATTGCCACTTATTCCTGGTTCGCAACAGGTGCTCGCCGCGATTGCCGCCTATTTTGGTGTGGCCGTGCCGTCTGGCCCAGCTTACCTTGGCACTTTTCAAGATGTCTTTACGGCAATAAGTGCGCTACCCGGACCGCTTGTGGCGTTTGGGTTATGGCTGCTATTAATTGCACCGACGTCACTACTGGGTTTTGTGTTTCTGCTGCAGCCGCAAAAAAAATACGTCGCCAAAAAGGCGAGCGTGCTGGATGTACTTAAAAACAAGCTCTACCGCGATGCCGATATTACCCGCGAATTTGCCCAATTTTTAGATGCGTATTTTCAGGGTAACCAAATCAACCGCATTTTAAATTCGCAGGAGCTGGCGAATTCGTTTCAGGTGATTAAAACATTTAAGGGCGGGTCGAACGCGCTTACATTGCTTGCCTGGCAAAAAAACGAAATGGTCATTAAAAAGATTATCTTAAAACAATACGAATCCAAACTGCGCGACCAATACCTGTGGCTTAAAAAATATCAAAAGCTACAACGTGTGGCCAAAGTACTGCGCGAGCACCGCGCCAACCCCGAATATTACGCCATCGACATCGAATACCGCGAAGAATTTGTGCCATTTTTTGACGTTATCCACTCGTCGTCAGTGGCCGAAAGTAAAGTTATTTTGCAAAAAATCTGCGCCTATGTCGACAAACACATCCATCAGCCGCAAAAAAAGTTAAAGGGTGCGCGTAGGGTGTTACAGAGCTACATCCAGTCAAAAGTTGTCGACAAAATAAGTGATTCGGCAAATGCCAACCTCGACATTGCCCATTTACTTGGTTACGATACCATTACCGTTAATGGCGCCGAGCTAACCAACTTTCACGCAATTGTTGAGCGTATTAAAAACCACCCGCAGGCTATGGCCGACCTGTCCGACGTTATTGACTGCCCCATCCAGGGCGACCTGACCATAGACAACATTATTGTTAACCCGGCTGACGGCAATTATTTGTTGATCGACCCCAATAACGAAAATGCCATTTCCGACCCAATTGTTGACTATTCAAAGCTGCTGCAATCGGTGCACTCTGGTTACGAATTTTTGTATTACCTGGCTGATTGCACCGTAAAGGGGAGTGTCGTTACGTTTGAAGAGCGGCGATCGGTGCAATATTCGCAACTGTATAAATTCCTCGACGCACATTTAAAAGGAATACTCAGCCCAGGCCGCTACAGAGCGCTGCTATTCCACGAAGCCGTGCATTATTGCCGCATGCTTACCTACCGCACAAGTATAAACCCGCGCACCGCCGCCGCATTTTACACCGTTGCCGTGCGGCTGTTTAACCAGTTTATGGAGCAGTACGACGATGTACCAAAAGCTTAAAGCGCTATATAAAACCCACACGCAGCTGGTGCATTACCTGCTTATGGCGGTAATTATTGTCGGTATCGAATTTAGCTCCTATGTTTTGATGGTCTGGTTGGGCGTGCACTACCTCTTGGCCGTGCCACTAAGCATGACTGTTGGCATTGTGCTCAACTGGTTGGGCAGTAGCAAGTTTGTATTTAAAAATCGCCGGCACGCGCCACACAAAGAATTTATGTTAGTGCTTATAGCCAGCCTGGTTGGCGTTGGGTTCCAAATAACCGTGACGTTCGTTATTGTAGACATTCTTCACCAATTACCAGCGGTCGGCAAGCTTTTAGCCATTTTTGTGACATTTTTTTGGAATTTTTGGGCGCGAAAAACGTATATATATTAGGACGCATTCAGCAAAATCGCGTTTTCGTAAATATTATTGTAAAAAAAGCATTATGCCGGCCGGGGAATACCCCTTATGGTAAAATGAGAGTACAGGATTATGAAACTTCGCAAAAAGCAAAGACCGACCAAAAAAATCATTTTTATTATTGTCACCGGCATTCTGGTAATTACCGCTGGTTTAGTTGTGTGGTATTTATGGTCGCGCACGCCGCAATCTACCAGCACGCAACCGACAAATACCGTCAACTATAACCCGCCAACCGAAGAAGAAAAACAAGCCGGCGATAAGCAAAAAGAGATAATTGTTCAGAACCAAAAAAATGATACGCCCACCCAAAACCCCGCCTTACAAGTATTTATTGTGCGCACCTTCCAAGACCCCAGCGGGTTTAACATTCGCACCGAGGTCGGCGGCACAACCACCGGCGACTGCATGATTACACTCACCAAAGACGGTCAGCCCACGGTTACTAAAACGTTCCCTGTCGTATTTGAGGCGACTTCGGCCTCGTGCCAAAATACGCCGATTAGCCTGACCGATTTTACAGTGGGCGGCGCGTGGAACATGCAAATTGTACTTAAAAAAGATGGTGCGCAGTCGGCAGCGGCGAGCACCAGCGTGGATGTTAAAAAATGATAGCTATTAGTAAACGCCGGCCGGTATTTATTTTTAGGGCATGTATCGCTGTTGCCATGGCGGTTGCCTGTGTGTTTGCAAACAACGCGCCGGCACTCGCGGTAGTGGCGGGCGACTGGCGCGCCGGCAATATTATTGATGATGTTGTTTTTTACAACCAGTTTGCTATGAATGTTTCGCAGATCCAGCAGTTTTTAAACGCCAAAGTACCGGTCTGTGATAACTGGGGCACTAAACCGTATGGCGGCACCACCCGGCGCGCTTATTCCGAAGCTAATGGCATAAGTATGCCGCTCACCTGCCTTAAAGAATTCTCCGAAAACGGCCGCAGTTCTGCCCAAATTATTTGGGACGCCTCGCAACAATACCACATAAACCCACAAGTGCTCCTTACTATTCTGCAAAAAGAGCAAGCGCTGGTCACCGATGACTGGCCATGGCCATACCAATACCGTAGTGCGACTGGCTATGGCTGCCCCGACTCCGCTGCTTGCGACAGCCAATATTACGGGTTTACAAACCAAGTTAATAATTCGGCGCGGCAATTCCAAAACTATGCCAGCCATCCAAATTCGTACAACCATATTCCTGGCCAAAATAACCAGGTGCGGTTTAACCCGCAAGGTAGTTGTGGGTCTTCGACTGTTTTTATAGAAAACGTGGCCACGGCATCGCTATATAACTACACGCCGTACCAGCCAAACCAGGCGGCGCTCAACAATATGTACGGCACCGGGGATTCGTGTAGCGCC
>CAYTEG010000016.1:0-15785 GCA_964436805.1 uncultured Candidatus Saccharibacteria bacterium | reverse complement strand
AGCCTTGCATGCGCAGCCGAAACCATAGTTCGGTAATGCGCCAGTCGATTGTTTTGGCGTCTAAAAATTGCAGGCTGTCGCGCAGCAGGTAGTAAAAATCGGCTTCTTCCACGGTTTCGGTCGCTTTGTTGACCTGTTTTATGCATTCGTAGGCCAGTTGCATGCGTTCGTATTCGTGTAAAATTTCGCCGTAAAACTGGTTGAGCCGCGCGCTTGTCACCAGCGCCATGGCGCCGCGGCCTTGCATTAATGTCACTTCGCAAACAGCCAAAAGTTCTAAACCCCCGGCCAATTTGCTTTTGGGCTTGCGCACGCCTTTGGCAATGGCGATTATTTTACCACGGTCGGGCGTGAGCAAACTGAGTATGCGGTCGGCCTCGCCGTAATTTGTGCGGCGCAGCACAATTGCCTCGGTGCGGAAGGATGGTTGCATTATGACAACACCTCGGCTATGGCCGCGCACAGTTTTTTGCGGTCGAGTGTTGTTTTTTCGATAACCTTTTTAACGCCGTAAGCCGACAAATCGGGCAGTTTTGCGGGCAGCGCGTTGCTACATAAAATAATCGGGATTAACTGCAGGTCGGCGTGCGACCGCAGCGTGTGTAACAGTTGTAATCCGTTGGCGCCAGGCAGCAAAAGGTCGAGCAATATTGCTTGCGGCGGCGTGTCGTCGACGGTGTCTATGGCTGCATATGCGTCGCTGGCGTGGTGCACGGTGTGCCCGGCGCTGCCAAGCCAGCGCATGTAGCAGTCGGCCAGCAGCATTTCGTCTTCGACCAAAAGTATTGTTGCCATAATTACCACAAACTTAGCTGTTGTGAGCGCAATAAATCGACGAAAAAAGTTGTTCCCTGCCGGGCGCGGCCGAGCCCAAGCGTGCCGCCCATTGCGCCGGCAAGTTGCCCGACAATGTACAACCCCAGCCCGCTGCTGCCGGCATGGCCAGTAAGTGGCTGCGGCGCGCGGCCAAGATTTTGGCGCAAGCTGCCAAGCTGCGCGGCGCTCACCCCTACCCCGTTATCGTGCACATGCAACCGCACGCGGCTACCGCGCACAGCCGGTTGCACGCGCACCGCGGTGTTTGGCTCGTTATGGCGGATGGCGTTATCGACCAAATTTACCACGACATCATATAAAATCTCGCGGTTGGCAACCGCCATTGTAGGGCGGCCAGCTCCAGCCAATTGCAGGTTTTGGCTGTATTGTTTGGCGTACGGCGTGAGTTCGTGCAGCGCTGCTTCGCACACCTCGCGCATATTAACCGGCTCGAGCGCAAAACTAAACGCCGCCTGCTGGCTTTGCTCAATGCGGTAGCTAAGCGTCAGGTTTTGCACCAGGCGCAGGCTGCGGCGGCTCACCAATTTAAGCCGCTGCACGTATTGCAGACGTTCGGGCTCGCTCAGGCCAAGCGTTTCGTCGTCGAGCATTTGGGCGAGGCTGGCGATAAGTGTTAAGGGCGTTTTTAATTCGTGCGCCGCCGCGGCAATAACTGCCGTGGGCTCACCAAATAATTGTTGTTCCCTATTACCCCTCATTACCCTCAGTGTAGCATGCGGCTAACAGATAAGCACAAACAGTTTACTTGTTAAACTCGAGTGATTTTATGACAATGTTGTCAAAATCACCCTTATAACTTTCGGCCTGGGTGTATACTTCGAGCGTTTTGTCGCGGATTTTAAACAACACCATCGAACCGCGCACGCTCGTCGTAAACGCGCCGTCGAGCCGCGTGCCGTCAACGTCCGATATCGTAACCGGACTGGCCTTAAGCGCCCCTGTTTTTAAGCGGTCGTTAAAGCTGGCGAGCACTGATTCGTATTTGTTGTTAACAATACTGGTGCGCAATGCGTAGGGCGTCCCGCTTGCCAGTGGCGGCACGACCAGCGGGTAAAAATACGCTTCGTACGCGTTGCCGCCGCCATCGCGGTCGACATACACGCTCCATGTTTTAGGGTACGAAAATTTAACCTGGCCGAGGTCGGTTGGGCCCACAATTTGGCGCGTCGGCTGTTTTTCTTGATCGACAAAACTGGCTTGGTCGGCCTCTGACTGCACGCGTTTGGCATCGGCCACCGCCGCCGCAACTTTGGCATCGACGTTATTTTTTTGGTCTTGGTAGTTTAAAAACGCCCAGGTGCCAAACGTTGCCAGGCCAACCGTTAATATACTTAACACTACTGCGGTTAAGAACAACGGGTTTACCATGCCAAGTTCGCGTTGGGTCTTCATACTTCTTAATTGTAGAAATGACAGCGCATTTTGTAAAGCTAAACCTTAGGCGGTTTGATTTCGTACAGATACAACCCGCGGCTAATCCGTTTTGGCAAAACGCCCGGAATCGCAAAACCGTTGCTCACTACCAACAGCGGTTCGCTGCGTTTGGCCATTTCGGTGTCGATTTTGCGCTTTAGCTTGTTCATGTACGGGCCGGCCAAAAACACAAACACGGCTTTGGTGTCGGACGGCCAGTTGGCAATCCAAAAATCGTGCAAATGGATTTTTACATGCAAATGGTTGCGCCAACAACGCAGCCACGCAATAAAATTAAGCAAAACATTGAGGTCGTAGCCGACGGCACGGTAACCACGGCGGGCGGCATGCATTAAAACGCTGCCATCGCCGGAGCCGAGGTCGACGACCAAATCGCCTTTTTCGAGCCCGCCGTGCGCCTCGAGCATATCAAGCGCCTCGACAATCGTCCGCCGGTGCGTTGGCACATAAGGGGCGCCCCTGAATGCCACAGCCCCAAATAAAATGATTAGGCATGTGGCAATCACGAGGGTTATCATACCGGCTGGTCGAACCTCTGTTTTAAGACGCTTATTTTGTTTTCGAGCGCCGTTAATTTAACTTTGGCAGATTCGGCCAATTGCACGCCGTGGTCGAACTTTTGTAAGGCTTGGTCGAGGTCGATGTCGGGTTTGTCGAACCACGCCAGCACTTCGTCAAGTTCGACGAGTAGGCTGGATAAGGTTGGTTCAGGTTTGCTCGGCATCGATGACTCCTGCCCGTATTATTGCACGCGACAGCTCGATTGTCAGCACTGTGCCTGGTGTTATTTTTGCAGCATTCTTAACAAGCTTACCTTTTTCGTCGCGCACCAGGCTGTAGCCGCGCTGCAAAACCACTTTTGGGTCGAGTTGTTTAAGCAAGGCTTCGGCTTGGGCGATTTGTTTGGCGCGGTCGGCAAGGTGCGATTGCAGGCGCGCAAACATTTGCTCCGATGCGCCGGCGATTTTTTGCCTGATTTGCTCGGCGCACGAACGTATGCGTTCGGCCAAACGTTGCTCGCGCTGGGCGAGCTCGGCCAAAAGCGCGGCGCGGTCGGGCACCAAAATTTGGGCGGCATTGCTTGGAGTCGCAGCGCGTACATCGGCGGCTAAATCGGCCAGGCTTATGTCGACTTCGTGCCCGACTCCCACCAATGTTGGCACGCGGCTGGCGGCCAGTGCGCGCACCAGTTGTTCGTCGTTAAACACGGCTAAATCGTCGGCGCTGCCACCGCCGCGCACAATTACCAACACCTCGGGCAGGTCGGGCTGGCCGTTAAAATACTGCAGGGCGCGCACAATTTGGTCGGCGGCACTCAAACCCTGCACCTGCACGTCGGCAATTATGAGCTCGACCCCGCCCCACCGCGCGTTTAAAATTTTTACAAAATCGGCGTAGCCGGCCGATTCGACCGACGCAATAAGCCCAACGCGGCGCGGTATGCGCGGCAGCAACCGTTTGCGCTCGGGCGCAAATAACCCTTCTTTGTCTAACTTGGCGCGCAAAAGTTCGAATGCCCGCTTTATACTCCCCTCGCCTACCGGCAACACCTGGCGCACGTTTAGGCTAAACTTGCCCCACGCGGTCAGCCGCGGCTGCGCCACCACTTTTACACGCATGCCGTCTTCGAGTGGCTGGTGCAAACTAAAGGCCATCATAAAGCAGCCGACCGCGCCAGAATCATCCTTTAAATCGAAAAAAACAAACTTGCCTTTGCTTAGCTTAAACGACGCAACCTCGCCCTCGACCACCACGCTTGGGTACGCGTATTCGAGCGTTTGGTTAACCAGCGCCAGCAGGTCGCTAACTTGTAAGGTCGTTTGATCCATACCTGTTGAGCGCCCGGTGGTACAAAAAGTAACCAGTAATTAAGCTGGTGAGCAGCGAAATAACGCGGTACACCAGTGTGGCGCTTAGGGCCAGCGCTGCGGGGATGCCGCCGCTAATTAACACCGCCGTCATAAGGGGCTCGTACAGCCCAACGCCGCCGGGCAAAATGGCGATTAAGCCCACCAAGTTGGCGACGACCAGCGCAATTAATACCGCGCCGGGGTTAACCCACGTGCCGTGCGCCAAAAAAGCAATATATAATAATGACATCTCAGCCAGATTGGTCAAAAACGCCCAGCGCAGCACCGGCAGCATGTGTTTAAGATTGCCGCGCACCAGCACGTAATCTTCGTGCAGCTCTAAAAACATTTTGCGCACGACGCTCAGCGAAATAGTTTCGGGGTGCTTGCGCCTAAAAATGTGGATGACGCGGTTGATCCAACGCGTAACTGTGGCGGTAAACCGCTCAATGCGCGACTTTTCGCTGACCACAAACATAATTACCGCGGTCGAAAACAACACGGTAAATGCAATGGCGCTGACCGCCAAAATAACCAGCGGGCTCACGTTGCCCTGCAGCGCCAAAACAAACAGCGCGACAAACATTAATACCACAAACGCCAAAAATGTCGAGACAAACCTGGCAAGTTGCGCTAGCGTCGACTTTGCCGGTGACACGCCGTACGGTTTAAGCCGCAAAGTTAAGTAGGTAAAACCGCTCGCACCGCCGCTCGGCAAAATGTGGTTTACAAAGTTAAGCTCGAGCATTGGCGCAAACAGTTGGCGCATCGTCAGTTTAACGTCCATCGCTTTAAAAAAGTAAAAAAACACTTTGCCGAGCGAGTAATACGCAAAAAGCTGCGCCGGAATAATCAAAAGCAAAATCCAAATGTTGAGCGTCGCCATTTTTTCGAAGGCGTGCATAATGTCGCCCCAGGCAAAAAAGATAATCAGCGCCAGTGCGCCAAACGTAATAATGTTAAGCCAAAGTTTTAGTTTCATGCTCTCATTATTATAGCGGGTGCGGGGGCGTGGCGCTATAATGTTGTGCGCGCTGCCCGGCCGGATGTGAACCCAGCCGGGCAGCGTTGCCCCTGCGCCTCAGCTCCACGCGCGGGACGATTCGGAACCGTCGGCGCGGAAAGCGATCGTCAACGTCCGGTTGATCGATGACTTCTGGCGCGGCGTGACCGTCACCGTGGTGATGACCATTTGGGAGGCTTCGCCCCAGCCAGCCACGACGACAATCTGGGCGTCGGTGCGGCTGTACTTGACTCCCCGGCCGCGGTGGTTGAGCTCCTCGAGCCAGATGTCGGTTGCCCAGCGCACAAACTGGCGTTCGCGTTGGGCGCGCCGAACCTGTGCGAACACGGCAGCGACATTGCCGCGGTGTTTGCGCAGTGCTTCGACAAGATCAGCCACAAATTCGCGTGGGTAAAGCATATCGCCTCCGTAGTTGGTTGCCGTCGCTGACGCGGCCATAGTACCACAGCCGGCCGCCCCTATCAACACCTCTGTTTTTAGGGTATAATAGCGGCATATGCAAATAGCAATTTTAGGCCGGCAAAGCAAATTTGGCTTGGCCGAGCTGGAATCATTATTAGGCGCTCCGAACGTCCGCCCGCTTGGGCGCGAGGCGGCGGTTATTAATGGTAGCGTCGACAGCGCGCGGTTGGGCGGCGTGATGCGCCTAGCCAGGCCGCTGGGCGAAATTGCGGCGACTGGCTGGAACCAGATTGCCGCGCAACTCGCAAAGGCACTCCCTGGCTACCTCGCCGGCGTGCCCGAAGGCAAAATAAAGCTCGGCATTAGTGTTTTTGGCGTGCAAGTGAGCCAGCGGCAACTGTTTGCGACCGGGCTGGAGCTTAAAAAAATCGCGCGTGCGGCTGGACGCAGCGCCCGCATCATCCCCAACAGCGCGCCCGAGCTTAACAGCGCACAGGTGTTGCACAACCAATTAGCTGGCGAGCTTGGCATCGAACTTTTGCTAATAGCTGACGGCCAAAAAACACACGTCGCCCGCACCACCTGGGTGCAAGATATCGACGCCTACGCCGCGCGCGACTTTGGGCGGCCAAAACGCGACGCGTTTGTGGGTATGTTGCCGCCAAAACTGGCACAAACAATGCTAAATGTGGCGCAGGTGCAGCCCGGCGAGCGCGTGCTCGACCCATTTTGCGGCACTGGCGTGGTACTGCAAGAGGCCGCTTTGCTCGGCTGCCCCACTTACGGCACCGATTTAAGCGAAAAAATGGTTGATTATTCGCGCGCTAATTTAGCATGGCTTGGGCAGCAACACAAAATTACCCAGCCGCTCCTTGAGGTGGCCGACGCAACCAACCACCGTTGGCAATCCCCCATCGGCCACGTGGTATGCGAAACATATTTGGGCCAACCGCTGAGCGGCCTGCCAAAACCCGAAAAGCTGGCCGAAATCATGCACGATTGCAACACAATTCTTGGCAAATTCCTTAAAAATATGGCTGGCCAGCTAAAACCAGGCACCCGCTGCACCGTCGCTGTGCCGGCCTGGCGCGTCGCTAACCAGTTTAAACAGCTCGAACTGCTTGACCACCTCGAGGATTTGGGCTATAATCGTGTGAGATTTCAGCATGCGAGCGACGCAGACTTAATCTACCACCGTGCAGATCAAATTGTCGCCCGCCAGCTGTTGGTGTTAATAGTTACATAATCCGGAGTAATCCAAGTGTCACATGTAAAAGCTGCTGGTACAAGCAAAAACGTCCACGACTCGCCCGGCCAACGCCTTGGCGTTAAGCGTTTTGGTGGCCAAAAAGTCAAAACTGGCGAAGTGTTGGTGCGCCAAGTTGGCCAAACAAAAATTGCAGGCGCTGGCACGTTTACCAGCCGTAACTTTACGATTCACGCTGCGAAAGACGGTGTGGTCGGCTTCCGCAAGGTGCGCACAAAGCGCTTTACGGGCAAGACCGAGCCGCGCACGCAGGTGATTGTCGAGTAGTAAATAACCCCTCCATAGCGGAGGGGTTATTTATTTGCCAGTTACGTTTACGCTGCCTAACCCTTCCGTTTCCAAAACCAACGTAACCGTTTACTCCGTAAGCCGACATTGGTTTCGGAGCCTCGGAAGGGTTAGTCGCTGTACTCTGCAGTGGTATGTCGCCATAAAAAAAGGCTCCACAGCAAACCAGCTACCCCCTCTTTTTATTCCTCGTTGTTCCCCAACTTAAGTGGAGCCCTTTTTGGGCGGAACGGGGAATAAAAAGAGGGGGTAGCTGGTTTGCGAAAAGGATGGGCAAAAGCGTGTGCGCTACTAAGCCGTCATCCCAAGGTGATGCTTAATCCGCTCTACTACATCGCCAATAACAACCTGCGATTTTACCAAATAGTCGTCAGCGCCTAGTTTTTCGGCGCGTTCGCGGTCTTTTGCCTGGCTTAGCGCGGTAAGCATAATAACCCGAATATTAGTTGTCTCTTTGGTATTGCGTAAAATGTCGAGCACGTCAAAGCCGTTAATTTTGGGCATCATAACGTCGAGTACGACAAGGTCGGGCTTAAATTCGAGCGCAGCCGACAACGCGTCTTCGCCATTTAATACGTGTTTAACTTCAAAATTTTCAAGTTGGAGCCGCGCAACGTACACCTCGGCCAACGCCTTGTCGTCTTCTACCAGCAAAATTCGTTTTTTAGCGTCCATATATAGGCTTAGTGTACCACGCGGCGACGCTATTTGAGTAGGTCGATCGCCTTGGCTTTTTGCACGTCGTCAGACGCGGCGATTTGGGCATCGGTCGGCGTCACCGTGACATCTGGCGCAATGCCTTCTTTATTAATATTTTTGCCGCTTGGCGTGTACCATTTTGCAATGGTCACCTTAAGCTGGCCGCCCATTGGCAGGTCGATAAGTTGCTGCACGCTCCCCTTGCCAAATGTTTTGGTGCCGACGAGTTGCGCGGCTTTGTGGTCGCTTAGCGCGCCGGCCACGATTTCGCTGGCACTGGCGCTGCCGCCGTCGATTAATACCACTGTTTTTATGCCCTTAAGCGGCGCGCTGCCGTCGGCTTTAAGCGTGTCTTGCACGACGTCGCCGGTGCGCTCCTGCACGACTTCTTTGCCGCTGGGGAGCCACAGGCCGGCTATGCTTTGCGCGGCCGTCAGGTAGCCACCGCCGTCGCCGCGGAGGTCGAGGATCACGCCTTTTACGCCTTTGTCTACAAATTCGGCAGCCGCTTTTTGGGCCAGCTCGGTGGTGTCTTCGGCAAAGCGCGAAATGCGCAGGTAGCCAATGTTGTCGGCGGTTATTTCGTATTTGACGCTGGGGTTAACAATGTTGTCGCGCACAATCGAAAACTCTTTTACTTCTTGGTTGCGCACGATTGTTAACTTAACAGTGGTACCTTTGTCGCCGCGTATTTTAGACACAGCTTTGTCGATCGCCCAGCCAGAGGTGTCTTCGCCGTTTACCTTGGCGATTATGTCGTCGGTTTGCAGGCCGGCTTTGCGCGCGGGCGAATCGTCGAGCGTCGAGACAACAATAATGTTGCTGTTTTTGCTGCCGATCTCGGCGCCAACCCCCGAGAACTTACCTTCGAGGTCGTCATTAAACTGCTTTGCCTCGGCATCGGTAAAGTATACGGTGTATGGGTCGCCGGTAGCCGCAACCAGGCCCTTTTTGGCGCCATCAATAAGCGCCTGCGTGTCGAGTTTGCCATCGTATTGGCCGCGCATTTTTTGGTACACCTCTTGCAGGCTCGAAAAATCGAGGCTCTGCGCAGTATTGGCATTTTGGTTGTGGCTTAACCACGCCACAATACTGTCGAGCCGCGAGCCGCCAACAAAAGACGCGGCCGCAACCACAATTACAACAAATAGCATGGTACTGGCGCGCACGCTGCGCACCTTTTTTATCGCAAGCAGGCTCGGCTTTTTTGAATCATCAGCGGCAGTATCGTCTGTTTTTTTCACAGCGCGTCAAGACCTCCACAACTTAAGCATATTACTGCTTTAATGCTACCACGAAATCATAAGGACAAGCTGAATTTAGTGATGTCTTTTTGACTAAAAGTGGATAAACTGGAAACCCTGGGCTTGCCAGGTGGCTTTGCTGATAATGCGTTCGCTGTAGCGGCCGCTCCAGTCGTAGTTGTATTCGCCAATAAATATGCTGCCGTCGCCGTTTACGCTGTAAACCACCATAACGTGGCCGTAATAGCCTACTGGCCAAATTGCCACGTCGCCTTCTTGAGGTGTGCCGTCAACTGGGATGCCGTGGGCGCGCGCGCCGTTTGGCCACTGGATTGCATTACCTAAACCGTACGGCATATAGCGGCCGCTGGCAGCGACTTTAAAGGCGCCAAAGCTGGTGCACTCGCGGGTGTACATACCCCAGTCGTCAACATAGGCGTCGAGTGGCGCGTTGGCCCACATGGCCGGGTAGCCACCACCGGCGGCTTCGAACGTGACATTACCACCCCACTTTAGGTTGGCGGCGGCCTGCTGGGCGCGCAAGTTGGCGATTTGCGAGTTCGATTGCTTAACCAGGTTTTGGTAATTTGCCTCCTGCCCCTGCGTCTGGGCAAGTAAAATTGCTTGTTCTTGCTCTTTGGCAGCTAAAGCGTCGCGCTGCGTTTTTTGGTCGGCAAGCGCGTTTTCGGTATCCTTTTTTTGCTGGGTAAGGTCGGCTTGCAGTTTTTTAACTTTAGCGATCGAATCTTGCAAACCGGCGCGCACCGTGTCGCGGTATTCTTGTTTGTCGATGTAATCAGAAATACTTTTGCTCGATGCCAAAACCTCAAGCGGCGTCACCGCGTTGTCGAGGTATAACGAAACCAAACTATTACCGAGCAGTACTTTTTGCTGCTCGATTTGGTTTTGGGTGTCGATAATTTGTTGCTCAAGCTGGGCGACTTTTGCCGTGTTGAGGTCGATTTGCGCCTGGATTTGCGCCTTTTCGGCGTTAAGTGCGTTGACCTTGTTTTGGTAGGTGTCGGCCTGGGCGCGCAAGGCGCTGGCTTGTTCTTGGTAGCCGCTTATTTGTTGTTTAAGCGCGCGGATTTGGTCGTCGAAACTGTCGGCATAGGTTTGCTCAAACGGCGCGACCGCCAAAGCAATGGTGGCAACAACCAAAACAATTGCGCGGAGCAATGATGTTTTGTTACCAGTGTTATTTTTTGTTTGTGTCATACGCTTATAATTAAGCATAACCTTATACCTACCTTTTGTCAATGTCTACACTTTTAAATAGCGGCGGATCGCAAGGAACGAAGAAATAATCCCGATAAAAATGCCAGCCAGCAGCTCGCCCACAAAAATGAGCACCGGGTAATGGCTAAAGAACGCGATTGTCGGCTGGATGCTAATGCCATAATTGCTTATATTCGGGCCCGCAACCAGCAGCGCCGTGTACATAATGGCAATCGCCACTACGGCCGCGAACACCCCGTACAGGCAGGCCTCCACAATAAACGGCCCTCTAATAAAACGTTTTTCGGCGCCAATTAATTTCATGATTTCGATTTCGTCGCGGCGGTTAAAAATGGCCATGCGGATGGTGTTAAAAATCACCATAATCGACAGCACCAAAAACAGGCCGGATACCGAAAGGCCGGCGATTTCGGAGAACCCGGCGGCGCGGGCAATGTTTTCGATCGCGTCTTTGCGCGACCCGTTAAGCGACGCCGGTTTCGACTGGTAGCGCTTAAATTTTTCTTCGGCCACCAGCTTGGCGATGGCGTCGAGGTGGTCGGTGTTGCTAACGTGCACTTTAAGGCTGGCCGGGAACGGGTTTTTCTCGCCGAGCACGCTCAGCGCCTCGAGCTGTTGTTGGTCACCACTGTTTTGGTTTATGTAATCCTGGCGCGCCTGGGCTTTGCTGACGTGGTCGATTGTCGTGACGCTCGGCACGGCGTGGATTGCCTTTTCGAGTTCGTCCTGTTGGTCTTCGGTGATGTCGTCGACCAAATATACCGAGATGTCGATTTTTTGCCTGATTTCGGCCAGCGTGTCGTTAAAAACCAAGTGCAGCGTAAACGTCGCTAAAATAATAGTAAGCGTGACGGTCATCACCACCGTTGCGGCGGTGGTAAGCCAGGCGTTGCGCGCAAAATTTGATAGGCCGTAACGGCAAATACGCGCGAGTGTAATCCACTTTCGTCTCATAATTTTACGCTTCCCCTTGGTGGTAGCCGCCCTCTGCGACATCTGCCACTACCTTTCCGTGGTCGATCGTTATAACGCGACGCTTCAGCTTGTTTACAATATCCTGGTTGTGCGTGGTCAGCAAAACAGTGGTGCCGTAGCGGTTGATTTTTTCGAGCAGGCGCACAATATCCCAGCTGTGTTTGGGGTCGAGGTTACCGGTGGGCTCGTCGGCGATTAAAATTTTGGGCTGGCGTACCACGGCGCGGGCAATTGCCACGCGTTGCCTTTCGCCGCCCGACAGTTCGTTTGGGAATTGCAGCTCCTTACCTTTTAGCCCCACAAGTTCGATCACTTTTGGTACGGTATGCTTAATTTCGCGGTTGCTCATGCCGGCGATTTCGAGCGCAAATGCCACGTTTTCGAACACCGTGCGCTGCGGCAACAGTTTAAAATCCTGAAACACCACGCCAATTTTGCGGCGCAGCAGCGGAATGTTTTTGTCTTTTAATGTATCGTAGTCGATCCCGCCAACCACAATTTTGCCGTTGGTTGGTTTTTCTTCGCGCGTCAGCAACTTTAATAAGGTCGATTTGCCCGCACCACTGGTGCCAACAATAATAACAAACTCTTTTGGTTCTATATGCAAACTGACGCGGTTAAGCGCCGGTTTATCGTCTTTGCCAAAAATTTTGGTTACCCTGTCCAGCAAAATCATCTAGTTTATTGTAGCACAAGCTCGATGTTCGCCGCACGGGCGATGTAGAACTTACATGAAAAACCGGCCCGGCCGCGCGCTTTTAAGGGCGCGTGGCAGGAACCGGTTTTCACTCATCAGGGTCACACCTGGGGCACGACCCACTGGGCGTCCTCGGCCTTCCGCTCCAGGACGGGGCGGTAGAACTCCAGGAACTCAGCGGCCGTCCGACTGGCGGGAATGGCGCAGATCTCCCAGAGCTGGAGCAGCGCGGCGACCTCCTCGGCGAATGTCATCGAGTTGGTACGGCGCGCCACGACGCAGAGCGCCGGGAAGAACCACTCGGGAACGGTGTCACCGAGCAGCTCCTCCAGCCGGATGGCCGTGGCGTCGTCGGTGCCGACGTACTCGAGGAACGTGTCGCCCGTGCGAACGTCGGTGAACGTGCGCGTGTCGGCCAGGATGCGGATGTAGTCCGCGTTGTCCGACACCCCGTTGTTGCCCTTGGCAACGTAGTCGCGGATGGCGGTGCGCAGTTGCGCCACGTTGCGGAAGCAGCCGTGGTCGAGCAGCGCCGCCAGCCCTTCCAGGAACTCGGGGTCGGGGGCGTTACCGATCGCCATGGCGACCAGCTCCTGCAGGAGGTAACTCTCGACACCACGCTCAACCAAGAACGTGTGCGTGGTGGCCGGGGTGGAAGACATGCTAGGCACTCCGATCGTGATGAGCGAGAAAGAGCCTCGCGGTTCTTTTTACGAATAAATTATACAATTATTTTGATAAAAAAGCAATAATAAACGGATCAATTGCGCCGTCGAGCACCTTTGCCGCGTCGTGTTCTTCGTGCCCGGTACGCGTGTCTTTAACCAATGTGTACGGGTGCAGCACGTAATTGCGGATTTGCGCGCCCCAGTCGGCCGACTTTGTGGCTTTTAGGTCGTTGAGGCTCGCGGCGTGTTGCTCGGCCTGTAATTGTGCCAATTTTGAACGCAAAATCTTAAGCGCTGTTTCGCGGTTTTGCAGCTGCGAACGCTCGTTTTGGATTGCCACCACAATCCCGGTAGGAATATGTGTTATACGCACCGCGCTGTCGGTGGTGTTAACACTTTGGCCGCCGTGGCCGCTGGCGCGGTAGACGTCGATTTTTAAGTCTTTTTCGTCGATGTGCACTTCTTCGAGTTCGTCGATTTGCGGCAAAACTTCGACGAGCGCAAAGCTGGTTTGGCGCAGGCTGTCTGCGTTAAAGGGGCTTAACCGCACCAGGCGGTGCACGCCGTGTTCGCTGCGCAATTTGCCGTAAGCGTAGGCGCCGGCAATGGTGATGATCGCGCTTTTTAGGCCGGCTTCTTCGCCCGCTGACTCTTCGAGCACCTCGGCTTTCATGCCGGATTTTTCGGCCCAACGCACGTACATGCGCTCTAACATGTGCGTCCAATCCTGCGCGTCGGTGCCGCCAACGCCGGCGCTCAGGCGTAAAATTGCGTCGTGGCCGTCGTAGTGGCCGTTAAATAACAGTTGTGGCTTTAATTTTTCGTATTCAGCCTCGAGGTCGTTAATTTGCGCGGCAAGCTCTACTGCCAGGTTTTCGTCGCGCGCGAGCTCGTGCAGGTCGTCTAATTCGCCTGCCAAATGTTGCCAGGGCTCAAGTTGGGCGCGCAGTTTTGCCTCGCGCTGGGCAACGGCCTGCGCCGCAAGGTTGTCTTGCCAAAAATCAGGGGCGGCCATTTTGGCCTGCAAATCGGCGATTTCGGCCAAAAGCGCCGGCGCATTTATTTTGGCCAAAGCGCCCGACACATTTTTTTGTAGATTTTTTACTCGGCCTTGTATCTGTTCCATTACTGTTAGTATATACCATTGACAGCGCGGGCAAGCAGGATTAATCTTTGCTGCAAGGCTTATGCATACACGATGCGTAGGCACACCTGCACAAGGACGGTCATACATGGACGGGGATCATTCCAAAAAGGTATTCGTCAACGCCTATCGGCCGCAGTACGGCATGCTGATCCGGACGCTCTGGATGGCGCTGGCAATCGCCCTCCTGTGGGCGACAACCAGCGGCGTGCTTTGGCTGGCGAGTGACCACGGCTTCGGCCGCGGCTGGCCAGTGCTTGGCGCCGGCATTGCGGTCGGGCTCGGGGCGTTCATCTTGGAAGGAACGGGACGCATATGGCCAGTTACCGACACGGTCTTTGGCGCGCTGGGTTACTACAGCGCCATCATCGTGGCCAGCTGGCTTATTGCCTTCCTCTGATGCACCCGGCGCAGGGACCTGGAAGGCGTCTTGTGGGTAAGTTACACGCTTTGCCCCCAAGACGCCTTCCCGCTATACTAAAATTATGAAGACCTACAACCGGTTTGTTTTTGAGTCATATAAATTCGACGCTGACTCGCGCCAAATTAAGCTTGTTTACAACTTTGACGACGAGCTGCATTTTACCGAAACACTTACGCTTGCCGAAGATACTCCCCTTGCCCACGCCGGCACGCCCGACTTTGACCGTGCGCTGTTTGCCCTGCATCTGGCCGGCGGCGCCAGTTACTACAAAGCGTTTGCGCCAAAACAAATCGAAGTTACCAGTGGCAAACTAAACGCCGAGCAAGCCGATTTTTGGACAGAATTTTACACTAAGGGTTTGGGCGAGTTTTTTTACCAAAACAAGATTGATTGGCGCGGGCACATAACTTTTCCGGTGCACGACGACGCGCCAAAAGCGCTTGCCACAAGCGAGCCGCGCGAACCTAAAACCGCTTTGGTGCCATTTGGCGGCGGCAAAGATTCGCAGTTAACCGTCGAGATTTTAAAGCGCCACAACATTTTGCCTACCCTCTTTCGCATGCAAGGCCACCAATTTATAACCGAAATGGCCGAGCTTAACGATTTGCCGCTGATCGAAGTTAAACGCGCGCTCGACCCACAACTGTTTGAACTAAACAAACAAGGCGCGCTCAACGGGCACATCCCGATCACCGGCTACGTCACATTCCTCACCATGGCCGTCGGCATTTTGCACGGCTTCGACAGCGTCTTTTTTAGCAACGAACGCAGCAGCGACTACGGCAACGTCGAGTATTTAGGCATGCAAGTAAACCACCAGTGGAGCAAAAGCAACGAAGCCGAGCTGATGATGACCGACTACTCGCAAAAATACGTCGGGCACAGCACCCGCTACCTCAACGCCCTACGCCCGCTTAGCGAACTGCACATCGCCAAACTATTTACCCGCGAACCAAAATATTTTAAACACTTTACCAGCTGCAACCAAAACTGGCTCTGGAAAAAGCTCGACGACGAACCCAACCAAAACCGCTGGTGCGGCGAGTGCGACAAATGCGCCTTTGTGTTTGCTATTTTTGCCGCGTTTTTGCCGCTCAAAACGATGCAAGATATTTTTAAGAAAAACTTATTTGATGATGAAAAGTTGTTAGGCATGTACCGCCAGCTGTGGGGCGCCGAGGCCTTTAAACCCTTCCAGTGCGTGGGCACACCCCAAGAAACCCAGGCCGCAATGTACTTGGCCACGCGCAGCGACGATTACGCCAACACCGTAATTGGCCAGGAATTTATAAAAAACGAGCTGCCAAAAATCGCCAACCCAGACCAAATCGTTACAGACGCGCTGACCCCAGATTATTCCGACGTCCCAGCCTACACCCAACAACTGATTAAACAGGAGCTAGCGCATGAAGATCACCGAGCTTAACGGCAAAAACGTTTGTTTTATTGGCTACGCGCGCGAAGGCTTGGCCATGCAGGCGGCGCTTAAAAAGTACGCGCCAAACGCGCACTTAACTTTTGCTGATTCGAACGAATCGCTCAAAATCGAAGGCGCCGACGCGCAGCTCGGGCCTGATTATTTAAAAAATCTCG
>CAYTEG010000015.1:0-15864 GCA_964436805.1 uncultured Candidatus Saccharibacteria bacterium | reverse complement strand
CAAGTCGGCGAGCTACGAGACCCCGTACAAGGGGTTCCGGTTCACCGGCGGCCACATCATCACGATCACGTCCGGCGCCCGCAAGGACGAGTTCGTCCAGTTCGAGGTGTCGGGCCCCGTCAAGGGCGACCGCTTCTTCGTCGCCGTGGTGCACACCCGTACCATCGGCAACAGCAAGTGGTCGGACTACGACGCCATCAGCGACAAGAACGACCTCGGCAGCGGCTGGCCCGTGCAGTACCTGCCGAACACCGAAACCGAGCTGTTCATCTGCGTCTTCAACGACGACGCGTCGAAGAACAAGCCGGCCAAGACCGTCGCCTGGAAGTGGGGCGACATCCTCAACCTCATGCAGCGTTAGCGCTGCAACCGGGGCCCTGCTACCACAGCAGGGCCCCGGGCGACCCCGATTGGCAATTGCCAATCTTTTTTAATACCTCATATTTTTGTACACTAGTACTATATGACAAAATCTGTACGCCGCCTCGCGGAGCTGTTTGCTCCAACTAACTACAATGTCACCCTTAACGTGAGCAAACGCTCCGAACGCAGCTTTACCGGCAGCGTGGTTATTACCGGCGCCCTGCACCGCACCGCCGAAAACATTGCCCTGCACGCCAAAGACCTCACCATTACCAAAGCCATGGTCGACGGCAAACCAGCTCAAACAACGCCCGGCGCCGACGACGAGCTGCATGTCGCCACCGGCCACGACCTACCTGCCGGCGACCACACCATCGCCTTACAATTTACCGGCGCCATCACCGACCCAATGCACGGCATTTACCCCTGCTATTTTACGCACGACGGCAAAAAAAAGGAGCTGTTAATGAGCCAGCTCGAAAGCCATTTTGCGCGCGAAGCGTTTCCGTGCGTCGACGAACCGGCAGCCAAGGCGACGTTCCAGCTCACCCTTATAACCGAGCCTGGCGTGACCACGCTGAGCAATACACCAGTGCAAAGCGCCTCACAAAAAGACGGCGCATTAGTGACCGTTTTTGAGCCGACTCCCAAAATGAGCACCTACCTGCTGGCCTTTGTGAGCGGCGAGCTAGTGCACAAAGAACAAATTAATAAAAGCGGCGTCACGGTGCGCGTCTACGCCACGCCCGCCCACAAAGACGAACTTGGCTTTGCGCTGGAGCACGCCGCCAAAGTGCTCGACTTTTACGACGATTATTTTGACACTCCCTACCCGCTGCCAAAATGCGATTTAGTCGCCTGCCCCGACTTTGCCGCCGGCGCCATGGAAAACTGGGGGCTCATTACCTTCCGCGAGGCCGCGCTTTTGGTCGACGAAGACGATACTCCCGCCGACAGCCGCCAGCACATCGCCGGCGTCATTGGCCACGAGCTCGCCCACCAATGGTTTGGCAACCTCGTCACTATGGACTGGTGGGATGATTTATGGCTTAACGAAAGTTTTGCCAACTGGATGGAATACTTTAGCACCGCCCATTTTTACCCGCAGTGGCAAATGTGGGAGCAATACAGCGCCACCGAACAACAGTACGCCTTTACCCGCGATGGCCTGGCAAGCGTGCAGGCCGTGCAGCAGCACATCCACCACCCAGACGAAATCGCCACGCTGTTCGACCCGGCGATTGTGTACGCCAAGGGCGGCTCGCTTATTCGTATGTTGCACCAGTATTTGGGCGCTGACATCTTTCGGGAGGGAATGCGCATTTACATGAAGCGCCATGCGTATGGCAATACCACCACCCACGACCTCTGGAAGGCACTCGGCGAAGCCAGCGGCAAAGATGTCGAGCATTTTATGGGCGATTGGGTGACAAAACCCGGGCACCCAGTGGTCACCTACCAGCTGCACGACGGCCACGCCACCATTGCCCAACAGCGCTTTTTTGCCAACCCCAAACAAGCGACGGCCGACAAAACATTGTGGCCAGTGCCGCTGCTTAGCAGTAGCTTGCCCGACGCCGAATTATTTGCCGAGCCCAATAGCGAGCTTGTTGTCGCGCCTGCCGACTACCACCTGCTAAACGAAGGTGGCACAGGCTTTTACCACGTGCGCTACGACCAAAAAAATATCGCTAATATCGCGCACGCAATCGGCGCCGGCAAGCTCGACACTGTTGACCGCCAACGCTTATTAATGGATAGTATTTCGCTTAACCGCGCCGGGCTCGAGCCAACGCTCGACACTTTGCGGCTGCTCGCCCACTACGATAAAGAATCAAATTATGCCGTGTGGCTGGCAATTAACAGCGCAACCGGCGCCCTGCGCACCATTATTAACGACGACCCGGCCTACAAACCCGATTTGCAGCGCTTTATCGCCAACCTGTCGCGCAGCGAATTTACACGGCTTGGCTGGGAGCAAAAAAAAGACGAGCCACATTTCGACACCTTGCTGCGCCCCTTTGTTATTGGCAACATGGTTTACGCCGAAGACCCAGCCGTTACCGCACGCTGCCTCGCGCTGTTTGACGCCGCCAAAAAACCCGAAGACATCGCATCTGACGTACGCAGTTTGGTATACAGTGCTGCGGTGCGCGAACGCGGCGAACCGGCCGTGCACAAACTGCTTGGCTGGTACAAAACAACGCAGTCGGCCGACGAACGCATTAACATTGCGGCCGGGCTGTCGAGCATCCGCGACAAAAAAGTGGCCAAAACGTTGTTGGCGCTGTTTACGACCGACACCATCAAACTGCAGGACGTGTTTTACTGGTTCATTTACTTTATCCGCAGCCGCCACGCCCGCGACGAAACCTGGCAGTGGATGCAAGACAACTGGGACTGGATTATCGAAAAATTTGGTGGCGACAAAGACTATAACTTTTTCCCTAAATACGCCAGCGGCACATTTAGCACGCGCGAAGAATTAGCGAAATTTAAGGCATTTTTTGAGCCAAAAATGGCCGAGCCGGCGCTGGTGCGGACTATTGAGCAGGGGTACGAAGATATCGAAATCCGCGTGCTGTGGCGCGAGCGCGACCTTACAGCTGTTACCAACTTCTTAAAAAAGGATTAGCCAATCGAATTAACCGCACCCACCACTCGTGGTGGATTGCCGGTGAGTTCAACTGCGGCCAAACGGTAATCGCCGGCGAATTTATGTTTGGCGCACCAAAATTCGGCAGCAAAGTGCATTTGCTGCAGTTTGCGCGGGGTAATGTAGTCGAAGCCGCTTCCCCAATTTTGCGACGACCGGTATTTGGCCTCGACAAAATAAATGGTGCCTTGGCGGTAGGCGACAATATCTATTTCGCACCAGCGCGTGCGCCAGTTTTGCGCCAGCACTTCGCAGCCTTTTGCGCGTAAAAAAGCGGCAGCTGCGTCTTCGGCAGCGCGGCCAAGCGCGGTGCTCACGCCGCGTAAATTTTAAGCGGCTCCCAGCTTAGCCGATGTTGGGCGCACGGGCCTAAAGTAACAATCGCTCGCTGGTGCTGGCTGGTGCCATAGCCAACATGCTTGGCAAAATTATAGCCGGCAAACTGGGCGTCGATCGCGGCCATATAGGCGTCGCGCGCCACCTTGGCAATAATTGACGCCGCCATAACCGCTGGGATTTTGCCATCGGCCTTAATAATATAATCGGCCTTTATATCGCCCAAAACTTTGTCGCGGCCATCCATAATAATTGGGGCGATCAAACCAATTTGCAAAACCGCTTGGCGGGCGCCAATTTTAAGTGCTGCCGTGAGCCCAATGCGGTCGATCGTTGCTGCCGAAACCCAGCCAATACCAATGCTCGCCGCATGTAACCTAATAATTGCAGCCATTTCGCGCCGTTTGGCAGCCGTCAGCTTTTTGCTGTCGTTTAAGCCTGCTGTTGGCGCGTCGTCGGGCCACGCTACCGCCGCCACGCACAGCGGCCCGGCCCAACTTCCCCTTCCAACTTCGTCTACCCCAATGACCATGGTTTTACTCTACCACGAGCTCGCCCTCGCACAATAGTTGAAAATCACAAAATTCATGGTAATATAATCGCAGCCCTCGACTTGGAAGGATGGGCAGGCATGACGATCAAAATCACGCTGGAAACCCTGCTACACCTGCTGTACGTGGCGTCTGGGCTGATGGCCGTTGGCCTTGCATGGGCCGCAGTCCGCCCCGACGCGCCGGCGAACCTGCCGCTGATCAGCTACCCGTTCGCAGTCACGCTGTGCACGCTGCTGGTGGCGAACTACATCGTCGGCACCTGGTGGCTGTACGTCGGCACTGGGGTCGCGTGGGGTTTGCTCTCGCCGATCCGCAACGTGTTGCGAGAGTCGCTGATAAAGCATGGCGACCTCCGGCACGGCGACTGGAGCATGCTGAAGCGGCGCACGACGTACGAGATCACCCTGCTGGCCGCCCTGATGCACGGCATCGCCTGGCCGGTCAGTACGCCGGTGATCCACTACTTCCTGCCGGAAACCAGCGGCTGACAACTCACCCGAGAGGAGGCACCATGAACTACGCCTTTGCGCTCTTCGGAGCCATACTGTGCGGGTTCATCTGCTTCAGCGGCATCCTGTGGAGCGCATCGGTGGTTTACCGCAGGGCACGCCGCTACAAGTTCGACCCGCACACGATGGAGATGAACCGGCTCCACGTTACGGTCGCTGAGGCCAAGAGCCAGTGGCAGGCGATTAAGTGGGTGGGGCTGCCGTCGTTGCTGGCGTACGGCCTGGCAATGGGCGCGTTCGTCATTTTGCCGAGTCTGAGGACTTGGCTGGTGATCAGCGGCGCCCTGTACCTGCTCATTCTGGTGCGGCGTGTGGCTGGGTTCATCGCCGTGCGCAACATGGCAACGCTGCGGGGCAAACCGCCGAGCTACACGCTCGGCTCCGACCTCGCCACGTACTTCGCCGAGGTTTGGCTCCCGCACCCATGCGAGTGGGACATTCCGCGGTGGCTGTGCTGGATCGGCCCGGTCATCAGCGTATTGCTGTGGCCGCTCACCCTGATCGTGAGCACCACCGCGCACCTCAAGCGGATGGCCGGCGACGACTACGCGTGGCCGGGTTGGCGAACCTACGCATAACCAAGCGACCGCGGCGGGAGCTCCAGCATCTCCTGCCGCGGTCACGCAAAAAGCCCATAAAAAAAGCCACCCGTTGCGGGTGGCCGTTTAATTTTTTGCAAATATTATTTTTTGTCGCTGTCGGCTGCTTTTAGCTCGGCGGCTTCTTCTTTGGCGTATTCGTCGTGGTGTTCGGCTAGATCTTCTTTGATGTGTTCGATTTCTTCTTCGGCGGCGTTGTTAGCGGCGTTCACCTTTGTGCGGTCAAAACCAACAGCGGCCAGACGGGCGCTTTTACCGCTGCGTTCGCGCAGGTAGGTAAGGTATTTACGGCGGACTTTGCTGCGTTTGGTAATTTCTACTTTTAACACCAGCGGGCTGTGGATAAGATATGTTTTTTCGACGCCCACACCACTGGCGATGCGACGTACGGTAAAGCTGCTAGTAAGGCTGTTTTTGCGGTCGGTGCGGATAACAATCCCTTCGAACACCTGGATACGCTCTTTGTTGCCTTCTTTAATTTTTTGGTGCACGCGAACAGTGTCGCCGCTGCGGACATCGACAACTTTCTTTTTTGCTTGCGCGTCGTTAATAGCTTTAATTAGGTCAAACATTGTGCTCTCACTTAGTTTTACAATAAGATTTACTAAAATTCTACCACATATAGCCAGTTTATGGAAGTAGTTTGTTGCTCATGCGGCCGACCGGTCGTGGCCGGCCGCATGATGGCAGTATCTACTCTTTGGCGAGCACCACTGCAGCCTTATACATCGTCCAAAGGTCGCCGAGGGAAACCCCGTGCAGCCCGAAGAAGATGATCCGCTCGACACCTCCGGCCATCATGTACTGGCAGGCGAACGCCATTGGCAAGTCGGTGCCGGCCAGCGTTTCGGTGGCCGTAGCCAAAATCGCCTCGTTGCGGGCCCGCTGGTCGTCAGAAGCGTAGACGTCCTGGCCGTTGGCTACAAGATCGTAGCGCTGCACTTCCATCCGGTAGAGCGTCTCGACCGACGGCGCGCAGCGGCCAATCCGATCCATGAACTCGGCGTCGATGCTGGACGGTTCGACAAACCGCGCGATATTCACCACGCCGTCAGGGTACAGCGACACCGACACGGTCAGTTCGCCAAGCTCGCCGAACTCGCCGAGCCTCGACCCGTCAACTGCCACCGCCTCCCATGGGAATTGGCCAACGGGCCCGCGCAGGACTTCCGCGACCTTTTCCCAGCGTGAGTTTTGTGCATCAACCATGTTTCACCGTCTTTCATCGTTGTGCGTCAAGGCGATATTTCTATTTTATCACCTGGCTATGCCATAATAATTGACATGACGGGGTTAAACCATGTGCTTACCGGCAGCGCCATTGCGCTTATCGTGCGCCAGCCGCTTTTGGCCGCGCCGCTGGCGTTTTTGTCACATTTTTTGCTCGATGTCACGCCGCATTTTGGCGGCACGCCCATATACGAATACGGCAAACACTGGGCGTTCCCCTATATTATGGCCGCCGACGGCCTGGTGAGCGCCGGCGCCGTAGCGCTTATTTGCAGCCTCGCACCAAATATGGCCGCGCTTATTTGTCTGTGCGTTTTGTGCGCGATTTTGCCCGACGTTTTGCTTTTTACCTACTATGCCAACGGCCGGCCAAACACGTGGTTTCACCGCACTCATTTGGGGATCCAGTGGTTCGAGCGCCCGCCCGGCCTTTTGGTAGAAGCAAGTTATGCCGTTTTTATAACCACCGTAATTACCGCACTACTCTGGAGGTAGCATGGACGAACAAGCACTGGCCATCCACAAAAAATTTAAGGGCAAAATCGCGACCAGCCTACGCGATACGCCGACTCCCGAAACGCTTAAATTGTATTACACGCCGGGCGTTGGCGCGGTGTCGCAGTACATTGCCGACCACCCCGAAACTTTGCGCGATTACACCTGGACGAATAACCTGGTAGCAGTGGTGAGCGACGGCTCGGCCGTGCTTGGCCTGGGCAACATTGGCCCGCGCGGCGCGATGCCGGTGATGGAAGGTAAGGCGATGTTGTTTAAGCATTTGGCCGGGGTTGATTCGGTGCCAATTGTGCTCGACGTGCACACGCCCGACGAAATCGTGGCGGCCGTAAAGGCCATCGCGCCGAGTTTTGGCGGCATTAATTTAGAAGACATTGCTTCGCCGCAGTGTTTCGAAATCGAGCAGCGGCTTAAAAAAGAGCTCGATATTCCGGTGATGCACGACGACCAACACGCCACGGCGATCGTGGCGCTGGCTGGCTTAATTAACGCCTGCAAAATCACCGGCCGGCGCTTGGCCGATTGCAAAATTGTGTTAATTGGCGCGGGCGCAGCTGGAGTGGCGATCGCAAAATTACTTCATTTATACGCCAAACCGCAGCTTGTTGCGGTTGACACCAAAGGTATTGTGCACGCCGGGCGCACCGATTTAACACTCGAAAAAACGCAGATTGCCGAACTTTCGACCGGCGCACAACAAGGTACGCTGCGCGACGCGCTCAAAAACGCCGACGTCGTGATTGGCATTTCGCGCGGTACGCTGGTGCCCGACGACATTAAAGCGATGGCCAAAAACCCGATCGTCTTTGCGCTCGCCAACCCAACGCCCGAAATTTTGCCGCCCGACGCGCTAGCTGCTGGCGCCGCCGTGGTAGCAACCGGCCGCAGCGATTACCCCAACCAAATAAACAACGCGCTGGTGTTCCCGGGCATTTTTAGGGGCGCTTTAGACAACTGCGTCAAAGCCATTACCGACCAACACAAAATCGCCGCGGCCGAAGCAATTGCCAGCTTGGTTGCGCAGCCAACCGCCGACAATATTATCCCGTCGGTCTTCGACGAACGGCTGGTACCGGCGATCTCTAAAATAATTGTGTAAATTTTAAAAATATTGTATAATCACCAAATCGGCAACACCCTTCGAGCCTAAGGCAGGCTACCAAGTGAGTACCGTAGGTAACGGCGACAACGCGCAGCCCGACAAGCCGAGCTTCATCGCACGGCACCGCGGCAAGATCGTCGTGGGATGGATACTGGCGAACATCGCCATCATCTTCCTGTCGTTCATCGTGTACAACGCCCTCGGCGGCGCCATCGTGCACGGCTTCGGCATGGACGAGGCTGGCGCCGACAACGTGCACACCGTCTCGATCATCGGGGGGCTGTGCTCGGCAGTGTGCTTCCTGTTCGTGTTCAACGGGATCCTCTTCGTCTTGAGGGGGATGATCTGGGGCTTCTCCCAGATCCCGAAGATGCGCAACCCGAGCATGCCCAGCCTGTTCAGCACCAAGCCGCCTAACGACCGCGACTAGCCGTCGCACCAACCCGCTGCGGCCGCCCAACGACGGACGGCCGCAGCAGCACAAACACCGCGCGCGGTGTTTTTTAATTGCAAAAAATTATATAACCCTGTTAATTTCTTCGAGTGTCGTTGTGCCGGCGCAGGCTTTTAATATGCCATCTTGCAGCATGGTGACCATGCCATTGTTTTTTGCGGCCGCCTCTATGGCGTCGGCATTGACGTTTTTTTCGTCGCCGCGCAAAAACGCCTGCACGTTATCGTTTATTACCATTTGTTCCATAATAACCATGCGGCCTTTGTAGCCAAAAGGCACGTCGGCCGAGGTACCGGGTTTGTATAGCGTTAATTTTTCGAGGTCGGGCTTGGTAACCGTGGCGGGCAAATCTTTAAGCACGTCGGCAATGTATTTTTTGGTGGCGTCATCGGGCTGGTAGCCAATTTTTGTGGCGTCGTCTAAACGGCGCACCAAACGCTGGCCAATCACCAGGCGGATCGCGCCGGCAAACACCGGGTTTTGGCCGATCATGTCGACAATACGACTAAACGCGGCGGCCGCGCTGCTGGCGTGCAAGGTAGAAAGCACCAAGTGGCCCGTAATACCGGCCTGTATTGCAGTGCGCGCGGTGTCAGAATCGCGGATTTCGCCAACCATCACAATGTCGGGGTCGAGCCGCAGCACGGCGCGTAGTTTTTCGGCAAAACTGTCGCCATCTTGGGTATTAACCGGGATTTGGCTGACGCCCGGCACGGTAAGCTCCACCGGATCTTCGAGTGTTAAAATTTTGCGGCTCGGGTCGTTAAGGGCGCTAATGATGCTATATAAGGTCGTTGATTTGCCCGAACCGGTCGGGCCAACCACCATTACCATGCCATGCGGGTGGGCAATAATATCGTTAATCGTTTTTTGCTGCGCGGGTTCGAGGCCCAGCGACTGCAAATTAAGCAGCTTCGGGTCGAAGTTAAACAACCGAATCACCGCATCCTGGCCAAAAATAGTCGGCACGGTTTCGATGCGCATGTTAAGCGTGCGCATGGTGCCGTCGGCGTTTTTAAATTCCTGCTGGATATGGCCAGTTTGGGCGGTGGTCGCGGCGGTGCTTATATTAGAGCGTGTGGCGATCGAACCAAACAGCACGCGGTATTTATCTTGCGTTAAATTGGCGATCGGGTGCAGCGCGCCGTCGACCCTAAACCTAATGCGCACGCCGTTTTGCTGGTTTTCTAGGTGGATGTCTGACGCGCCCAGTGTATCGGCCTGCTTAAACAAATAATTTACAATGTCGTTACTGGCCACGGTTTCGAGCGTTTTTGATACCTCGGCGATGGTGTCGCTATCGCCTTCTTTGGCAATTTTAACGTTGTCGTACACCACTTTTTTGGGCGGGTTGTAGCGCAGCATATATTCTTCGAACCCCGGGTTCGACAGCATCATAAACTGCACGACGCGGTTTTGAAAACGGTCGTGCAACTGGCGCAACAGCGGCTGCGGCGTCGCAACGGTAATGCCAAAAATAAGCGGCGCGCTTTCGTTGTTATCGCTCAGCGGCACCAGGCGGCCGTTTTGCATTTCTTGCAAGGTTAAAATGTCTTTAAATAGCGGGCCGGTTTTACCCAAAGTGCGCGTATCTAAATATTGCAAACCTAACAAACCAGCCCGGCGCTGGGTATTTGTTTCTTCGGCATCGCGGAATTTAGTGCTGTCGGGCGATTCGTTCACTCCATTTATTGTAAAGCATTAGCGTAAAAATTGCTTGCCCGGCCAATAGGCTAAATACCTGTTGCGCCACCAGAGGTAATGCGCCATAATTGCTAACGTGCAACCTAAACCGATGCGTTTTGTTTTTGATAGCGTGCGCCCCTACCGGGGCAATTTTGCGCGCTATTTTTTGCTGAGCGGTATAGGCATCGTGCTTTTTGTTGGCTCGCCCTACGTAGTGGCGCAACTTATAAACCATTTGGTGAGTGGGCACGTCGACAGCACGGTATGGTGGATTGTTGGCATTTTTATTGCAATGCGGCTCGTCGACGAATGGCTGTGGCGTTTTGCCGAAGCTATCATCCGCAGCTTTTTGCCCGACCTGCGCGAAGCGGTGCGCACCAAACTGTTTGCCGTTGCGCTTAGCAAACAACACAGCTTTTTTGTTAACGCTAACAGCGGCCAAATTGCCTATTGGGTCAACAACGCCACCAGCGAAGTAACCGAGGTTATCGAAAACTTTATTTGGTGGCTATGGCCGCAACTTGGCTCGTTTATTATGGTGATGTTCTTTTTGAGCATTACTAATTGGCTAATGGCTATTGTTTTCGCTGCCTGGATTATCGCGCTCATTTTTACCCTTGCCTACCGCGGCCGTCGCCAGGCCAAATTATACGAACGCACCAGCAACGCGCTCAGCGAAACCTCTGGCCGCGTCACCGACGCTCTAGCCAACAACCTTGCAGTGCGCACTTTTGCGCAGGGCCCGTCAGAAAACACCCACCTCGCCCCCAGCCAAAAACGCGTCATTACGTTTTGGAAGGATTCGTGGCGCTACGGCCTTATGACCAACGCCATTAAAGGCAACAGCGCCGCCGTGGTAAGTGGCATCGCGCTGACGCTGGCGGTGTATTTATACAGCCAGGGCAATGTTGGTTTGGGCAGCATCGCGCTGCTCGTCACCTACATTACATCGGCCAGCGAAACCATTTGGGCGCTCAGTAACCAGCTCGATACCCACGTCCGCAGTTACGGCATTTTAAAAGACGCCCTCACCAACCTGTACGCTACTCCGCCAGAACGCACCGACGGCGAAACTTTGCACGCAAAGTCGCTCACCCTCGACTTTAAAAATGTGTCGTTCGCCTACCCCGACCAACCCGAGCAAAACGTTTTGCACGATTTTAACCTGACCATTAAAAACGGCGAGCGCGTCGGTATTGTTGGCCACAGCGGCGCCGGCAAAAGCACGCTCACCAGCCTGCTTTTGGGTCTATACGAGCCAACCGGCGGCCAACTTTTATGGAACAACACCGACGTACGCGGACTTTCGCTGGCCAGTTTGCGTAAACACACCAGTTACGTGCCGCAGGACAGCCAGTTATTTAACCGCACCATTGCCGAAAATATTGCCTATGGCAGTGGCAAAAAAGTCTCGGCCGAAGCCGTTAAAAAAGCTGCGCAAAAAGCCCAGGCCGCCGATTTTATTGCAAAATTGCCACACACTTACGACACACTGGTTGGCGAACGCGGCGTTAAACTAAGCGGCGGCCAACGCCAGCGGATTGCCATTGCCCGCGCGGTGCTTAGTAACGCGCCACTGGTGGTGCTCGACGAAGCCACCAGCGCGCTCGACAGCGTCAGCGAACAGCTTATTCAAAAAGCATTCACCGAAGTCATGAAAGGCCGCACGGCAATTGTAATTGCCCACCGCCTAAGCACACTCAAACATCTGGACCGTATTATTGTGGTCGAAGCCGGCACCATTGCCGAGCAAGGCACGCACGAAGAACTTTTGGCGCTGGGCGGCATTTACGCCGATTTGTGGCGCCGCCAAAAGGACGGGTTCCTTGGCGAATAAGCTGGTGGTGATCGCCCATAATATTCGCAGCACACACAATGTTGGCGCTATTTTGCGCACCGCCGACGGCTTTGGCGTGACCAACGTTTTTTTAACCGGCTATACGCCCTACCCAACGTTGCCGGGCGACGCGCGCTTGCCGCACCTGCGCGACAAATTAACGGCGCAGATTCACAAAACAGCTTTAGGCGCCGAAGCGACCATGCCAATCACGCAGTCCGACGACCTCGCCCCAGTTTTGACTCAGCTTAAAAAAGATGGCTACAACATTGCCGCGCTCGAGCAATCGCCAAAATCGGTGCCGTTGCCAAATTTTGTTGCAACGGGCGACACCGCGCTGCTGCTCGGCGAAGAAGTAAACGGCATTTTGCCCGAGCTTTTAGCACAGTGCAACACCATTGTAGAAATCCCGATGCACGGCAAAAAAGAATCGTTTAACGTCAGTGTCGCGGCTGGCATTGCCATGTATGTTTTATCGCAAAAATGAAACATGCCCGCCCCTCGTCGTTGAGGAGCGGGCCTTCGGGCCGCACTAACGGAGCTTCCAGGCAGCGACCACCGCGGCAACTATCACGAGCGGCACCGCCACTGACTGTGCCCTTTTGTAAATGGTGATCACGCGCGTTCGCCGATCGGCTAGCCAGCCATCGAGCACCCAATGTTCGCGTGCGGTGACTGCCAGCAGTGTCCAGCGGTGCGACTTGGCGTACTTTTTGAGCCATGCCCGAAAGAACGGCGGCCGCAGCGGCACTACGGCAATCACGAATGCCAGCGCCGTCAGGCCTCTCGACCAACCCAGCGCCCCGGTCTTCAGGGCGTACACAGCGAACAACAATGTTGTCGCCGCCAAAATAGGGCCGGTCAGCACTACCCGAAGCGCAAGCTCGCTGTCGAGGCTCTTCACGTACTCGGCTGCATTTTTCGCAAGGGTAGCCTCGATGTCTTTTCGCGAGAGTTCTTCGCCCGCAGCTCGAGACGTAACCTGCGCCTTGCTGATGCGCGCCCGCCACTCTGGTTCGCGCGCAGCGCACTCCTTGGCAAACCACTCTTCGAGCGTCTGCTTCTTTTTCTTCTTGAGCAAACCCACCCTAGCGCCTCCCTTAGGTACAATCCTTACCATACATTACAATAAATTGTACTTATCTACAACAATATTGACTTTTATATAAAAATAGTATAAAATAATTACCAATCCGTTCGGGAGCGTCCCGGATGGGCCGATCTTTAGGAGATGTCATGCGCAAGCAGCAGCTCATGCAGGCCACGTTCACCCTTCAGCTGATGCTGGAGCGGCTGAGCTCCTCGTGCAACTTCTTGACCATCGACCGTCAAGGTCGACGTTGGAAGTTGTTCCAGGAAGGCTCCGAGCTTGACTACAGCCAAGGCGATGGTGGCGAGTACACCGATTTCTGTATGGAGATCGCCGAACTCGACATCGACCGCCACGGTTCGATCCGCGCTATCAATGCGGGCTATCCCGCTGCGAAGACCGTCCTTGAGCAGCTCATGATTCTTGTGGGCAAGCTCAAGCCGATGGCTTTCGAGTGCGAGCGCCTATACGTCACTGTTACTCCCGACGGAGCGACGCTCGACGTAAAGGTTATCGCCATCTGGGAAGAAGGGCGGGGCATCAGTGCCGTCGCGCGCTTCACTTACGACCCCGAACGTAACCTGCTGCAGTTCCGCGCCGCCTAAAAAACGACGCAAGCTGATAAGACGTTACGATGACGGTTCAAGCGAGGATGAGACCCACAACTGCATACGCACCACCCGCACCAATCTCCAAAAAGCACAACCAGGCGAAACCCGTGTCATATCCGACACGCCGGCCGCCTGGTTATTCATTATAAAAACAAAGTTGTGGAGTGCGGCGCCGGCCCGCCGCACTCTGTCACACGTCGTCATCTGGCTGCCCGAAACCTTTCGTGATTTCGCGCATAACATCCAGGTGGCTCGCCGCCTGCAAAAGCGCCATGAGGTAGGCGTATGTGCCGCGCTGTCCTCTTTCGAGCAGGTTGGCCACAAGGTGACGCGCAGTTTGATTGAGCGCGTCTTTCTGGCGTTCGAACTCGGCGGACAACCTGGTTGAGAGCGCGTCAACTGCCAGCTGTGCGTCACGCAACCACTGCGCCCGTAAAGCTGCCACCGTCTGTACCTTGCTGGCATGGTTGTAGCGCAACAAGTCGTCCACAGGCAAATGAAAGCTGGTGTTAACGCCAATTTGGAACAAACTGATCTTGTCTGGGTCACCAACGTCATTTGGGTGCACGCCTGCCGGGTGCATCAATACCACTATGCCCGCATAGTGGGCAACGGTGACCGCACTAAAGCGCCAGGCAGCAGTGCCTGGGTTTTCTGCCGCCAGCTCGCTCAGCATGTCGGCGATTTGCGCCGCAGTACCACCGTCCCGCAAAAGCGATTCGACCGCACCTTGCGGAAACTGAATCGGGCACTGCACCGTGGGGGTCGGCATAGAACGACGCTGCGACAAAACTGCAACGACCGCCCGCGCCACGTGCCACAAACCGGTTAGGTCGACGGGCGCAAAATAGTCTTCCATGGCAAGACGCCTCTCGTCTCTAACGGGGGACGGTTAGCAGTATACGCTGTGCGCACTGCTATGTAAACACGTTATTTAAACGCTACGCACTCCTGGCCGAACATGGTGCCGATAGTCGCTTTTAAATCGTCGTGCGGTTCTACCGTAAATGGCATGCGCATGGCGGTTTTTTTGTCTTCGCCAAGCACTAACACCACTTCGCAGCTGCCAGGGTAGCTGTTAAAACTTTGTTTTAATTTGAGCAAGCTGTCGTGGTCATCCGGGTTTTTTACATGCACGTACAGCCGCGGTTTGGCCTCGGGCGCTGGCGCAGCCTGCACTGGTTTGTCTTCGACTGGCACGTATTTTATGCTGACGCTTGGCGCTGCGCCGGCTGCCACGCCCAGGCTTTTGCCGGCTTTTGGCGATTTCATGGCGCGGCCAGTGGCTTTGTAGCTGTCGAGTTCTTGTTGCGTGACAAAGGTAATATCGTCGGCGATTATTTTAACGTCGTCGGTTATTTTACCGTCGCGGTCTTTGGCGTTAATTTTGCGGTTTTTTTTAAACACATAGTCTTTGCCCCGCCCGTACGCCACATCTTAGTAGGGTTTTGGGGAAACAAAAAATTACAAATCGCCGGTTTTGTCTTCAATCTTAACAAACGCCATTTTGCTGCCATTTTTGGTGTTAATGGCGCGGCTTTCTAAAATAATGCCGCCGACGGTTGCGGTTTTGTTGTCCATTTCTTTGGCTAAGTTTTCGATTGGCAGGCATTGTTCGCTAAAGTAGGCGTTGTATTTGTCGAGCGGGTGGGCGCTTAGGTACAAGCCAAGCAATTCGCGTTCCCACTGCAGCATTTCGCGCTCGGTGGTTTTGGTGGGAGCGACTTCAAGCGCGAGCGGCGGGATCATGTCTTGCATTAAATTGCCAAATAAATCGGTTTGGCCAGCCGCGCCGTCTTTTTGCACGCGCGCCGCATAAGCCAAAATGGTGTCGAGGTTAAAAAGCAAATCGCTGCGGTCGCCAAAACCGTCGAACGCGCCGGCTTTTAGTAAACTCTCCATGTTTTTGCGGTTTACAATGCGGATGTTGACGCGTTTTAAAAAGTCTTCGAAATTTTGGAACGCACCTTCTTCGCGCGCGCGCAAAATTTCTTCGACGGCGTTGGTGCCGACGTTTTTAACGGCGTTAAGCCCAAAACGGATTTTATTGGTGTCGGGCACCACCGCGAATTCGGCAAACGATTGGTTGACGTCTGGGTTCATAACGGCAAGCCCCATGTGCTGGCATTCGCTAATTTCGATTGCCAGGCGGTCGGTGTCGCCTTGGTCGCTCGTCATGAGTGCCGCCATAAATGCCGCCGGGTAGTGTGCTTTTAGGTACGCCGTCCAGTAGCTGGTCATGCCGTAGCAAGCCGAGTGCGACTTGTTAAAACAGTAGTCGGCAAAGCCCAGCAGGTCTTTCCAGAATTTTTCGATAACCG
>CAYTEG010000014.1:0-17017 GCA_964436805.1 uncultured Candidatus Saccharibacteria bacterium | reverse complement strand
CGTTGGTTGGAATGTAGGCACTAATGTCGCCAGCCTGGGTTTCGATGATTGGCAGGGCAGTAAGCGAGCCCGCGCCCAAATCGTCGCTTAATTTTGCCGAGCGTTCCAGTAAACGAGAGTGCAGGTAAAACACGTCGCCCGGAAATGCTTCGCGGCCTGGTGGGCGGCGCAGCAGCAACGACATCTGGCGGTAAGCCACGGCGTGTTTAGAAAGGTCGTCATATATAATGAGCGCGTGCTCTTTGTGGTCTCTAAAATATTCGGCCATGGCAGTGCCGGCGTACGGGGCGAGGTACAGCAGCGACGCTGGGTCGGCCGGGCTAGTGGCAACCACAATCGATTGCTCCATCACGCCTTCGCTCTTTAAGCGCTCAACAAGGCGGCTGATTTTGCTGAGTTTTTGGCCAATCGCCACATACACGTTAACCACGCCTGTTTTTTGGCGCGCCTGGTTAATCATGGTGTCGAGCGCAATCGCGGTTTTACCGGTTTGGCGGTCGCCAATAATAAGCTCGCGCTGGCCGCGGCCGATTGGCACCAGGGCGTCGATGGCAACAAGCCCGGTCATTAAAGGTTCGTGCACCGATTTGCGTTCGATCACCCCTGGGGCGGCGCGTTCTACCAAGCCAAAATGGCTGGCTTTAATTGGCCCTTTGCCGTCGAGCGGGCGGCCGAGCGGGTCGACAACACGGCCAAGCAGGGCAGGGCCGACCGGCACTTTTACGACTTCACCGCTTAAAGTGACGCGCGCGCCGGCCACCACTTTGGCGTCGCTGCCCAAAAGTACGGCGCCGATTTCGTCTTCCATTAAGTTAAGCGCAAAGGCGTCGACGGTTTTGCCATCGGCGGTTTCGATTTTGAGTACCTCGTTAAAGCCGGCGTCGTGCAGGCCGTAAATCCAGGCCACGCCGTCGCCGACGCGGGTAACAACGCCGGCGCTCTCGAGCCCTTTTTGGCTTTTAAGCTGGCCGATTGCGCTTTGCAGCTCGGCTGATAATTCTTTTGCTGAAATCATTAATTTATTCCTCCGGCTAGGCTTGTGAGCTGCCGTTTTACACTTGCGTCAAGCTCCATTTGTGGTGTGCGTACAATTATACCGCCGAGCAGCGATGGGTCGGTTACTTCGGTGAGCGCCACGGTGACGGCACCGGTGACTTTGCGTAGCAGTTCGGCCACATGTTCGCGCGAATTGGTACTTAAACCAAAGGCGGTAATAACATCGGCGCTGATGTGCTTTTGCTGTGCCAAAAGCTCGTCAGCGACGTCGTTAACAAACAGGTGGAGCTGGTTGGTTAATTTTTGCTCGATTACGTAGCCGGCGATTTGCTGCACCAGCTCGGCGCGGCGGTTTGGCTGCGCAATTAATAGGCGAGTCCATTCGCGGGCAACGCGGCGGCGGCTGAGCTTAGCCATGGCTTAAGCACGCTCCTTAGCGGCTTTGGCGATCGCGGCGTCGACTAATTTGGCGTCTTTGGTGGCGTCTAACTTTTCGCCAATAATTTGCTCGGTTGCAACCGCAACCAAATGCGCGGTTTCTTTTTTAAGCGCGTCGCGGGCTTTACCGAGTTCGACATCCATTTGCGCCTTTGCTTCTTTAACAATATGCTCGGCGCGCGCAGCGGCCTTGCTTTCGGCGGCCTCAACCATTTGCGCGGCTTCTTTGTGGCCGGCGGCAATAAGCGTGTCGGCCTCGGCGCGGGCTTCGGCCAGCATACCGGCAATTGTTTTTTCGGCGTTTTTAAGCTTGTCGTCGGTGAGTTGTGCGTTTTTAATGCTGTCTTCGACAGCTTTTTGGCGGGCGTCGAGCGTTGCCACCAATTTTTTGTACACAAACACGCGCAAAATCACCAGCACAATCACAAAAGTGATCAGCTGGAACAAAAACGACTGCAGGTTTAAGCCAAGCGCAGCCAAACCGCCCGCAGATTCTGCAGGAGCGGCAGCTTCGTGTGCCTCGGCAGCAAATTGTGTTAATACGTCTAGCACTTAGTATCCTTACGCGGTCGTAAATACAATAAGCAGCACAAAGGCCAAAACGGCGTCGACCAAACCGGCCATAATAAAGGCGGCTGAGAGCACTTTACCTTGTACTTCGGGGTTGCGGCCAATGGCTTTAACAGCCGATGAACCAATTAAACCAACGCCAATTGCTGGCCCCAGGGCGCCAAATGCGATGGTCAAACCTTTGATCAAGTTAGGGTCTACTTCCATATTCTTCTCCTTATTTCTTACTTTGTACCTTCCGCAGCCAATGTGGACGCGGCTGGGTTTTCTTTAAAATCTTCGTGCTCCGGCGACTCGTCGTTGTGAGCCGTTGCGATACTTAGATACACTGTCGTTAACATAACAAATAGGTAGGCCTGAATGGCGCTAAAGAAAATTTCCATTAAATATACGGGGACTGTGGCCGCCCAGCCAAAATTACCGGCCAGTTCGCCAATAACGTGCAGCAGCACTTCGCCGGCGTAAATAACGCCAAACAACCGCATGCTGAGGGTTAAAATGCGGATAAATTCGCCCATGACTTCGATGAGGCCAATAAACAGGTTCATGGGGTTCCACGGTTTGTCGGTAAAGTAGTGCTTTAGGTGGCCTGGCAGGCCGAGTTCTTTAATAGCGTAAAACTGCACGGTGCCAATGGTAAGCACGGCCAGCGCCAGCGTGGCGTTAAGGTCGGTGGTAAAAGCCCGCAGCAGCGGGATTTCGCCCTCCGGAGTAGTAGTGACCACCGTGCCCACTCCTGGGATCAACCCACTCAAGTTCGCCAAAATAATAAACGTAAACAAAGTTAAAAGCAGCGGCAAATGCTTGCGCGCCTGCTTTTGGTTCGAAAAGTTTTCGCGCGCGATGGTAAACAAAAAGTCTACCAGCGATTCGATCGCAAAGGCGAACTTCGATTTTGGTTTCACCGTGCTGCGCCGGGCGGCCAGGCTAAAAATAGCAATCACAATAGCGCCGGTAATCACGCCAAAAAACATAGCGTTGGTAATAGCCAAGGGGCCAACATGAAAAATAGGCTCAGCCGCCAGGGGAACGCCAGTGCTCGCTACGGCCTTAAACATGTGCCACCTCCGGCACATACTGAGCAATAACTGGCGCTATCCGACGCTTCTTCATTAATACTTGTAGTATACCAGTTATGATCGGGCGGCTCAACCCCTCGATAATTGACCCTCTGCGCTTTTTATGGGATGCTAATTCGAGTAAACGTCGTTTACTGCATCAGGCAGGAGTACGAGTGAACCAGAACGTTAAGAGAGGCCTGCTCGGCCTCGTCGCCACCGCAACCGCAGTGGGGGCGGTGGCTGGCGGGGTCGGGGCAGCGGCCCGCCGTCGGCGACTGCAGGAGTACCGGCGGTTCCGTGAATCGGTGAGCCTGGCGTACGCAATCGCTGTGGCCGACTACTTGGCATCGCTGCGCGCCGCCAGTGTGCCGGGGGTCACACCCGAAATGATCCGGGCGATCATCGACCGACGCGCGCCCGAGATCCCGATCTGGTACGGGGACGAGCTGTGCCTGCTCGTAACCGCGGTCGAACCCAACGACACGCCGCCCACCTACGGGCTGGAGTGCCTGCGGTTCACCGTCAGCGGCAAGCCCGAGGCTGCCGCGGAGGTGCTTCACGCACTCTACGATGAGCGCGTGAAGGAGCTGAACCCCAATCCACATCCCGACGCGGACGACCTCGCGATGACCGAGCTCGATGACGGAAGAGTCACCGTCAGCATGGTCCTCAGTGTCGTCGGCTCCAAAGATGTGTACGTGCCGTTCGCCGCTGGCGGCCTTGCGGCCGGAAAAGCGGCCGAAAGCTCACCGCAAAGCCCGTAACGACAGCCCTACTGATGTGCATCAGGCGGGCGAAACTCCTGCCTGATGCACATCATCGCTTATACTATACATATGCCCCGCAACAACCACCTAAAACTCGAACGTTTTTTGCAATCGCCCCAAACCTGCGGCGAAAAACGGCGTTACCCAAACCGCGAGCAAGCCGAGCAGGTGCGCAAAGAGCAGGAAATTATTACGCCCGGCCTGCGCTTACGCACATACAAGTGCCTTAACTGTGGTGGCTGGCACCTGACACGCCACAAAGACGTGCTATAATAAAGCTAATGGAAAAGAACGAAACCACCCAAGCCGTGACCGTTTACAGCAGCCCGAGCTGCGGCTTTTGCCACATGGCGATGGATTATTTTGACCAAAAAAAGGTGAAGTACACCGAAAAAGATATAAGCGTCGACCAAAAAGCGCTCGAATTTGTGTTGCAAAAAGTCGGCCAGGCTGTGACCCCAATCATCACTATTGGCGAAACAATTATCGTCGGGTTCGACCGGCCAAAAATCGACGACGCGCTTAAAGCAAGCCATTTGGTATCATAAAAGTAGGTAGAAACCCTACCAATACCACCGCAAGCGGAGGGGCAATGGACGACGAAACATGGCCAAAGATGCAACGGGATCTTTGGCGGCAGTTCCAGGCGGCCAAACTTCTTGTTGGCCTCACCGAATTCGTGCTGCAGTTGGGCGACGACACCGAAGCTTTACACAAACTCGTTACCGAGACCGGCGCTCACCGCTTCTCGTTCGACCCCGATGACATGGCCATCACGGTCACCCACGACCACGACGACGCCGGCGGCATCCTCGAGATGCTGGCAGAGTTTCTGGGCGAACCCGAAACGCTGGGTATCTGGCAGCTCGACTACGCCGATTGCGACTCGTCAGAAGAGCCGATGCTCAGAATCGGCATCCGGGCGTGATGTGACCACAACTCTACGAACGGTGTGGCGAGACGCCGAACAGGCCCCTCCGCTTGCCACACCATAAATGCTATGCTTGGTACATGGCTTTCGAAGATTACAAAACCAAAGACAACGTGGTGATCGTTTACACCGGCGACAGCAAAGGCAAAACCAGCGCCAGCATTGGGCTGATGTGCCGGGCGCTCGGCCGCGGCTGGCGCGTGGCTTACGTGCAGTTTATAAAAGACTGGGAAGTCGGCGAGCACACGTTTATTCATAAAATAGAGCCACTTTTTGGCGAGCAGCTAACATTTTACAAAGGTGGCAAAGGGTTTTTTAACGCCGGCAACATAAGCGCCGAAAACGTAAGCGAAGACGAGCACAAAACCGCCGCGCAAAACACCTATAAGTTTGCGCTCGACGCCGCCAAAAAAGGCGGTTACGATTTGGTAATTTGCGACGAAATTAACAATGCCGTCAACGATGGACTGCTTGATGTTGAGCAACTAGAAGCATTAATCGACCAGCGCGCGCCCAAAACCAGTTTGTGTTTGACCGGCCGCAACTTCCCGGCAAAATTGCTGCCCAAAACCGACATCGCGACCAACATGACCAAAATAAAACACCATTTCGACGACAAATTTTTAGCCAATAAAGGCATCGATTATTAATGTGGTACAATCTTAGCGGGGAGTAGCAGTTTCGGCTGCCTGCTCTCCACCAATTTTGACCCAACGTGTGCTAGCATGGTGGCATGACCCGCCGGCGAGCAACCCTGATAACCACAATTTTAACCGCGGCCATTTGTGCTGCGGTTAGTTTAATTTACACGCAAACCAAGGCGTTTAAGCTGCCCGAACTGCCGGCGATTACCCCTGGTTTTTACGCTGTTACGCACGTGACCGATGGCGACACGATCGAAGTAAACATGGACGGCAAAGCCGAAAAGGTGCGCATGATCGGCGTCGACACGCCCGAAACAAAAAAGCCAAACGCGCCGGTGCAGTGTTACGGCCCAGAGGCCAGCGATTTTGCGCACAAAACGCTCACAGGCAAAAGCGTGCGGCTCGAGGCCGACCCCAATGACGACAACCGCGACCGCTATGGCCGCCTGCTGCGCTACGTGTATTTGCAAGACGGCTCACTGTTCGAAGAAGCGCTCATTTCCCAGGGTTACGGCTTTGCATATGTGAGTTTTCCGTTTAATAAAAAGAGCGAATTTAGCAAATTACAAGATTCAGCGCGCGCCGCAAATATTGGTGTTTGGGCGCGCTGCACTCCAAAACAAGATGGCGACCGCTGGCAAAGTAACGACCTATAAAAAAAGTACTTGCATCACGAGGCAACTATGCCTATGCTTAAGCCACGATGAGCCACGACGAATTTACCAAACTATACCGATACATGCAGAAAGAGTTTAAAGCTCTAAACGAAAAATTAGATACGAAAGCCGATAAATCTCGGGTTGATGAAATTTACAACATACTCGACAGTGTTGTAGGCGAACTACGTGATTTCAAACAAGAACAACAAATCATCAACCACCGCTACCACAACTGGATCGGCCAATTGGCCGAACACACCAAAACCAAATTAGTGCCCGAACAGTAATTTACGCAGCGCGTTTTTTAAGGATCTCGTCGTACAACGCCAGAATCTTTTTACTCTGCGCCATTTCGCTAAACTTGGCGGCAGTTTTGCGCGCGCCTTCGCTGAGCTTTTTGCGCAGGGTAGAGTCTTCTAAAATCCGGCGTACTTTGGCAGCCATGTCGATGGGGTCGTTTTGGCTAAACAGGCCGCTCACACCTTCTTTAACCACTTCTGTCACGGGCTCGTCGATCATCACCACCGGCAGGCCAGCCAGCGTTGCCTCGTGCAAAGTTAAACTTTGCGTGTCGGTGGTAGAAGGAAACACAAACACTTCGCCCAGCGCATACGCTTCGGCAATGTGCTCGTGCGGCACTTTGCCGACAAACGCAATCCGCTCGGCAGCGAGCGACGCTTTGGCGTGGGCTTCGAGCGTGGGGCGGTAATCAAAATCGCCAGCAAACACCAGTTTGGCGTGCGGGCGCCATTTTATAAGCTCTTCCATCATACCAATCAACAAGTCGAGGTTTTTTTCGGCGCTCAGGCGGCCAAGATATAATATAACTTCGTCGGTGGGCGCAATATGCCACTGTTTTTTAAGCTTGTCGCGCGCGGCCTGAGGCGGCAATGGCGCTAAATCAACGCCAGTCGGAATAATATGCAGCGGATATTTATAATCCTCGCCCTGCCACGCCGCCAACTGTTTTTGGCTTTTGCGCGAGTGCACAATTACGGCGTCACAGTGGTTATGAATCAGCGTCAGCGCACTTTTAACCACTTCGCGGCTCCAGTTGCCTTTGCCAACACGCGGGCGGCCGGCTTTGAGCATGTCGACCAACTCGCCGCGCGACGTTTTAAACGTGAGCGGCAGCGCCAAACAAAGGGCAATAATGCCAGGGATGGCTTTGGGGTAGTGTTCGACGTACTGGAAGTAATCGGTGCAATATTCGGCCACGACCGGCTTTTGTAATTTGTGCGCGGCATAAATGGCCATGAGGCCAATCGGGCCAGGCACCAAAAAGTGCAACACATCGAGCTCGAGGTCTTTAATCCTTTTAAGTTCGGCCGGCGGAAAGAAAAACGAAAAGTTATCTTCGTCGCTCACCACGCCGTTAATTGCGGGGAACCTAATAATATGGTCATCTTCGCTTTTATTGTTAAGCCCCGCGGCCGGCGCAAAAATATATACTTCGTGGCCGGCTTGTTCGAATGTACGGCGCAAAATTTCGGTCACATACACCACGCCGTTAACAGACGGCCGGTAGGTATCGGTAAAAATGCCAATTTTCATCTTGAACCTTAGTATACCAAAAGCGCCGGGCAACACGAAGTATAAGCTTGGCGATGCGTGGTACTATTAAACTATAAAAAGGTGATCGACATTACATTTATGCAAAATACTCCTCCACCCAAAAAAGTCGTCGTTGGCTCGCCATACACCAGTAAATCGGTGTTTGGCCCGCAAGGCCAGCGGCTTATCCCTATGGTCACCCAAGACATGTGCGGCACGACCGGGCTATCGGCCTGCATGGTGTACATGCCGGGCGGGCGCTATGCGCGGCCACATTTGCACACGCACACCGATATTATTGTGATGGTTATTGAGGGTTACGCCGCCAGCCTTGTCGGCGAAGATTTAGCGCCGGTGTACCACGGCCCGGGCGACGTTATTTTTATCCCCGAAGGCGTGCCGCATGTGGCAGTTAATTTAAGCACGACAAACCGACTGATTGCCTTCGAAACCCGCACCGACCCAAAATTTAACGAAGACGTCGTGCCGCTGCCCGATTACGACACCAAAACCAAAGCTATTGTCGAAGATTTGCAGGCCAAATACGCCGCCGGCAGCCTCGACATCCCCAAAACGTGGGACATAACCAACACACAGCCCTTTACCTTTGCCGACGTCGACGAAAGCGAACTACTGTAGTACTTTTGCAAGCCGCTGGCCAACCAACGGGCTTAGGTTTTCGGGCGTGCTGGCAAAATTAATGCGCGCAGTGTTGCGCGGCGCACTTGCTTGGTCGGCGTAACAAAATATGCCCGGCACAAATACAAGGCCATGTTTTAACAACTTTGGCACGAGCGCGGCAAAATCGACGTCTTTTGGCGCGGTAATGTACACGAACATGCCGCCTTGGGGTTCGCTCCACGACACGTCGAGCTGGCTGAGCGACGAAGCAAGCGCGGTGTAACGGGCTTTGTAAGTGGTGCGCAAAAGTTCAATCCGGCCGCGCAAAAGTTCGCCGTTGTCGAGCAGCAAAAATTGCTCAACTTTCGCCAGCGCCTCGGCCGAGGTAACCATATTACAGTTAAATTTCATGCGGCGCACACGTTCGGCAATTGGCGCGGGGGCGACAAAATAGCCCACCCGTATTGCCGGCCACAACACCTACGAAAACGACGTGGCGTACAAAACGTGGCCCGGGGCAAAAGCCTGCAGCGGCGGCAACTTTTGCGCGTCGAACCCAAGCTCGCCGTATGCGCCGTCTTCGAGCGCAAAAACATCGTACTTTTGCAGCAGCGCCGCAATCGCTTTACGGTGTTCGAGCGGCATGCGCGCGCCGGTTGGGTTTTGGCAATCTGGCATTAACGACACCAACTTTGGCTTGTGGGCTTTAATCGCCGCCTCGAGCGTGGCCGGCGTCATGCCATCTTTGCCAATATCGAGCTGCACGATTTTTGCGCCCGCCTCAATAAGGCCGCTAATCGTGCCGGTAAAACCAGGCGCCTCAATAATAACAGTGTCGCCGGGGTTAATAAGTGCGCGGATACCAAGGTTAATCGCCTCCATGCCGCCGCTGGTAATGGCGGTGCCGGTTGTTTCGGTAAACACAACGCCGCTGGCCGCAAGGTATGGCCGGATGGCGTTTTCGAACGCGCCGGGGCGGTAGTTGAGCATCGCCGGGCCGTATAACCGCGTGGCTTCGGCGTGCAGGCGGTCGTTTAAAGCTGTTGGCAACATTGCGGGGTCGGGCGAGCCGACTGCGGTTGTCGCGATAAATGGGTCGTCTTTGCCATGGGTTGCCGCCCAATCGGCGGCAGCGGCGGCGCTTTGTTCAAAAATCGAAAGTAAGGCATCTTGCGGGCTACGCTGGGCAATATCAGAAAGGTGAGGGGTGGCCATGGGTTCTCCTGGTTTAATCATTAAAAGTCACGCGCGTGCCGCTTACCGGCGAAGCCAGCGGGCCGGCCACGCGCACACCGTCGCTATTATACCGGAAGGCCTGGCTTACACCAGTAAACGTATTGCCGTTAACTTTTATTTGCAAAGTAATGACGCCTTTGCCAATAAAAGCGCCAGTTTTGGTGTCGGCTTTAAATTCGACAAACATCGCTTCGACATCGTCTTTTTTATGCAGGCGCCAAATGCCTTGGCCAGCGCTGTCGCTTTCGGATTGGTTGCCAGCGGGCGGATTTGATTGCAGCATCGTGCCGTGTGGCGTAAAAGTCATCATGTGCCAGGCAAATGGCGCGTCGGCGGCGTTCACCTCCCACACACCGACAATAGGGTGGTTGTTCATGGCACGATTATAGCAAACCATTACGCTCGTGTTTTTGGGCAAACAATAGTACACTAATTTTAAGATGACCAAGAAAAAGGGGAGGGCCACACCGGTTTGGCGGCTGCGACTGCATAGCTGGTGGCGGCGATGGTGGGTGCGCTGGCTTACATACATTGGCGCGGCCGTGGGCGGCTTTTTGCTGCTGGTGGCGCTGCTTGAGGCGTTTGTTTTTACGCCCATTAAAGACCCAGTGTATGGCGTTAGCTTTTCGGTTAAACAAGCGCGCAATTTGGGGGTAGATTGGCACGATAACTACCTGGCACTGCTCGACGACCTCAACTTTAAACGCCTGCGCCTTATGAGCTACTGGGACGAAAGCGAGCCGTCGCGCGGCCAGTTTACGTTTGCCGATTTAGACTGGCAATTTGCCGAAGCCAACAAACGCGGCGTTAAAATAAGCCTGGCGATGGGCCTGCGCCAACCGCGCTGGCCAGAGTGCCACGAGCCAAACTGGGCGTACGGCCTGCAGGGCCACGCCTGGAAACAGGCGCTCTATGCTTACATGGAAGTCGTGGCCAAACGCTACAAAGACAACCCGGCACTCGAAAGCTACCAGCTCGAAAACGAAGGCGTCAACAACTGGTTTGGCACCTGCGATGCGCCCGACGCCAACCGGTTGGTCGAAGAATTTGGGTTGCTTAAACAGTGGGATCCGACCCACAAAATAATCATGAGCCTTAGCGACGAACACGGTTTCCCTATAAATGCGCCCGTGCCCGACGAATTTGGGTTTTCGGTGTACCGCACGGTGTGGAACGACAAAATCCCGCCGGCCGGTTACATAACCTACCCGGCGCCCATTTGGTACCACCGGCTGCGCGCCGCGGTGATTGCGCTGTATTCGCACCGGCCAATCATCATCCACGAGCTGCAAATGGAGCCGTGGGGCAAGGTCGACACCAAATATTTGAGCATCGAAGAACAAGACAAATCGATGAGCCCCGCCCTTATTAAGCAAAGCTTTACCTTCGCGCGCCAGATTGGCATTAAAGAAATCTACGTGTGGGGCGGCGAGTGGTGGTACTGGCGCAAAGTAAACGGCGACCCCAATATTTGGGATACCGTGCGCGAACAACTACAGACCCAACACTAAGCTTTGGTATAATAACTGCAAACATGCCCAAAATAAGCATTATCATCCCCACACTCAACGAAGAAGGCTACATTGGCCGGCTTTTAGGCAGCATCGCCAAACAAAGCCTGCAGCCGCACGAGGTAATTGTGGTCGATTGCAACTCGACCGACAAAACCTGCGCAGTTGTGGCCAAACATTTTGACGCCCTGCCGCTTATTAGCCTGTGCGGCCCAAAAGGCATAAGTACCCAGCGCAACATTGGCGCGGCAAAAGCAACCGGCGACGTTTTACTGTTTTTAGATGCCGACGTCGAGCTGCAACCAAATTTTTTGCAGGACGCCGTCACCGAATTTAAAAACCGCCGGCTCGACATCGCCAGCGCCTATTTTTACGCCGACCCAGCCAGCCCTAAAATCGACCGCATTGGCACTAAGGCGATCAGTTTATACCACGCCACGTTCCAGTTTTCGCGCAACCCAATGGGCAGCGGCTTTTGCATGTTTGTAAAACGCGCCTGGCACAAGCGGCTGGGTGGGTTCAACCCCGAGTTCCACCACTCCGAAGACCACGATTTTGTAAAACGGGCGGTCGATAACGGCGCCAGCTTTCGTATTTTAAAATCGGTGCAATTTAAACTGTCGGCCCGCCGCTATGTGCACGACGGCCGCTTAAATGTGCTGTCGCTGTACACCAAGGCCGAGCTCAACCGATTATTTTTTAACTACAAATTTGCCCCGCGCGAAAAAGAATTATATAACTTTGGCGTTTTCAATAAAACAAAAAAACGCCGCAGTCCGCAGGCGTCTTAAAACAGAACAGCCGCGCGGCGAGGGGCGAACCCCAAGCCGCGCGGCCATCCCGACTTACAGCGCGTTCACGTAGGCCCACGCCCATTCCAGGATGATCCGCACGTTGTGCCATCCGTCCTCGGGCGAGGTATACACGTTCTTGAGCACACCGTTAGGGGCGTACTGGTGGGTCATGTCGTAGGCGAGCGTGACCATGTAGCAAAACGCCCCCAAAATGAACACCAGCTTCACCTTGTACTGCTGCCACACGTCGTGCGCACTGCGCTTGAAACACACGATCGTCAGCATCGTCACCATATACCCCAAGAAGGGGTACACGAAGAACGTGTGGTAGCTGCCGTTGAGGCCGAACTCACGCTCCCAGCCGCCCACGGCCTTCCACTCTGTGGCGACATGCACCAGGCCGAAGAGCAGCCAGAACACGAGCCACAGGTAGTGCGTCCGGCGGCGCTTGAACACCGGCTTGTCGGCAAACTCGGGCACCGACTGCGCCAGGTGCAGGTAGCAACCGACCATCACGGCAATCACGATGTCGCCGATGAGCGCCGAGTACCACTGCTGGTTGAGCGGCACCCACCGGAACAGGTTGAGGCCGTCGAAGACCCAGAACATGAACGGGCTGATGAGCGCCATGAGCGCCGCGCCCACCACCGGTCGGCGGTTGAGCACGAAGCCGAAGAACCTCGGCGCGTCAAGCCGAGCAGCCAGCCCGGTGTTGTGCCAGAGCCAGCGCCATAGAGCATGGAGGGGATGCACAGGGCACCACCGTTCTATCAGTCGGGAATTCACGGCTTGCGCCGCAAACAGAAAAGATTATACAATATTTTTTGCAATTCGAAAAGCCGCTTGGTGGGGGCTAGAACCCCATTTTTCCAAGCGGCTTCCCAGTTATACGTGCAGCAGGTTGAGCAGGCGGCCGATGAGCGGCGACTCGTTGCCGATCTGGCCACGGTAGCGCCGCCACCACCACAAGGGGTGGCCGTACCACTCGCCCCACTTTTTCGACCACTGCCACGGGTAGCTGTGATCGGTGTGGGCGACGTCCAGCTTCGTCCACTGGCCGTCGAACGTGCGCTCGTCGGGGTGCTTGACGTCATGGATGATGCCCTTGACGTACTTGGCTATGCACCAGACTACTATGATACGCATCACGATGCCGTTGAAGTTGAGCGGGCCCATGATGAGGCCGAAGACGACCGCGAGGGTCATGCTCGGCCCGGCCAGCAGGTACACCGCGCCGTCGTGGTAAAGCGACGTCAGGCTGTAACGCTGGCCGTTGTTCATGCGCGGGGTCTCGCTGTGGCGGTGCAGCAGGCCAATCGTGGCCCACAGCAGCACCAGGCCGACCTGGAAGATCGTCCAGAGCAACCCGAGCGGCGAATGCGTCATGGTGAACTTGGACGTGCTGCTGTTGATGAGCGCGATGCTGATGCCGAAAGCCGGGGCGAAGTAGATGTTCGCCGCGAAGCTCTTGAACTCGTCGCTCGGCAGAAGGATGCGGCCGCCGATGAGACGGGCGATCCACACTCCACCAGGGGTGACGAGGAACATCAGCGCCATCGCCAGCCACGGGCTGGTGGTGACCAGCCAGCTGATGGGCGCGATCAGGCCCATCCGATTGTCGGGACTCATGGCCTCTCCAAACTCGATAACCGGGAACAACACGCGGCGAAGCCACGGTTGATAAAATTATAGTACAAAAAACACTTTTTGTCAACTATGTCACCTCTGTTCATTTTGCGCTACAATATAACACATGGCCAAAAAACAACCCGAAGCCACCATCCAAAACCGCCGCGCCCGTCACGACTACGAATTACGTGACGAATTTAACGTGGGCATTATGCTGACCGGGCAAGAGGTTAAGGCCGCGCGCAGCGGGCAGGTGAGCCTAAAAGGCGCCTATGTTACGCTGCACAACGGCGAGTTGTGGCTAACCAACGCGTCGTTTTCGGTGCTGCACAGCGAACCAGGCAAAAGCACACGCACCGTCGAAACCGGCGCGCGTAAATTACTTGCAAATAAAAAAGAAATCGCCGAAATACAGGCCGCTAAAGACCAAGGCCTGACCGTCGTGCCACTCAGCATGACCACCCGCACGCGGTTTATAAAGCTTAAAATCGCCACCGCTAAAGGTAAAAAAGAATACGACAAACGCGAAACAATAAAGCGGCGCGATATCGAGCGCGAAAATAAAAAGCTACAATCGCGCCGCGAAATATAAAAGATGCCTACGCAGTCTGGACTGGGGTCCTGTCAGGCACTTTCCCCATAAAAATTTTTTGTCGGGTACAACAAAAAGATTATTTATGGGGTCCCCAGCGCCTGCCACCCCATTTTAACTAATTAGCGTACCGATATGCTCGCCCTGCACCAGTTTAAGCAAATTGCCCGGCGTCTCGAGGTCGCACACCACGATCTTTTTGGTGTTTTCCATCGCGAGCCCAAGCGCGGCTTTATCCATCACCTTAATTTCGGGGTCAGAAACCGCTTGGTCGAACGTCATGCGCTCAATACGCGTCGCATCGCTAAATTTTGCCGGGTCTTTACTGTACACACCGTCGACTTTGGTGATTTTAACCACGACATCGCAGTCGAGCTCGAGCCCAACGCTCACCGCCACCGTGTCGTGCGTCACAAACGGCCGGGCAATCCCGCCGCCAACCACCACAACGCGGCGTTTGCGTAGGTGATGGAGCGCGCGGCGCTGGGTGTAAAAATCGGCCACTTGGTCGACTTTAACCGTGCTGAGCGCATAGGCTGGCACACTATTAACGTTAAAAACATCGGCAGTTGCGGTGGCGTTCATGACACCGCCGAGCATCCCCATAAAATCGGCAGTCACGCGGCCCAGGCCGCCGCCCGAACCCTGTGCGCCGCGCATATAATTGCCGCCGCCAACAATCACGACCACTTCAACTCCTGCCGCCAACACCTGGGCGATTTCGCCCGCAATTTGTTTGGCCACGCTTGGGTTAAACCCAAATCCGCCTTCGCCTGCTAATTGTTCACCCGAGATTTTTACCAAGATACGCGTGTATGTAAGTTTCATCTGATTCAGCGTAGCACGGGCTGCCACAAAATAAAACGCCCGGCCGCACTCGCCAAAAGGGAGTGCAGCCGGGGATAGGTGATGGGCGCGTTACGCCCCGATTGTGAGGTGCAGGAGTTCGGGCATAGAAAAGTGGCTGAGGATGATACATCCCCACACAATCCCGCCCGCGATCACCCCGGCGCCCGCCAACGTGGCAGTAGTCTTGATCGTCGACTTGGGCAACATGCCCGCGACAATCTCGATGAGAATGCCAAGGAGCACGAGCAGCCCGGCGTACGTAAAGCCGCCAGCGTCCACGGTTCACCTCCGGTCTCGGGTGGCTGGTGAAACATATAATAGCATAAAAAGTTTAAAATTTCAATCTGTCGTATACTGTACGTATGAAGATTTACTCCTGGAACGTCAACGGCATCCGCGCGGTCATCCGCAAAGAATTGTTTAAACCATTTATCGAAAAAGAAAAGCCCGACATTTTATGCCTGCAAGAAACAAAAGCGCAGCAGGGCGAGGTGGTTATCGATGTGCCCGGTTACATCGAATACTGGAACTCGGCCGAAAAAAAGGGCTACTCCGGCACGGCGATTTTTACCAAAACCCAGCCGCTTAGCGTTATTAATGGCTTCCCCGAAGATATCGTTAAAAAATTTGGCGTCACCGGCGACACGTACGGCGACCCCAATAAAGAAGGCCGCGTGCAGGCCGCCGAGTTTGAAAAATTTTATATTGTTACGGTGTACACGCCAAACGCCAAAGACGACCTAAGCCGCATCCCGCTGCGCCACAAACACTGGGATCCGGCGTTTTTGGCGTACTGCAAGCAGCTCGAAACATCAAAGCCGGTGCTTTTTTGCGGCGACCTTAACGTTGCCCACACCGAAGACGATTTGGCCAACCCAAAACCAAACCGCGGCAAAAAAGGCTTTACCGACGAAGAACGCGACGGGTTCCAAAAATTCCTCGACGCCGGGTTTGTCGACACCTTTCGTATGTTCACCAAAGGCAACGGCCATTACAGCTGGTGGAGCCACTTTGCCAACTCGCGCGCCCGCAACGTTGGCTGGCGCATCGACTACTGGCTGGTGAGCGACAGCCTTAAAAAACATATTAAAAAAGCCGAAATTCACGCCGAAATTATGGGCAGCGACCACTGCCCGGTCAGCGTAACGCTCGACATAGCTTAAATTAAAAACGCCTCCCCGTGCACGCGCGGCAGCAGCCGGATGCACAGGGAGGTTCGCCAGCTCTACTTGATGCCGAGAGCCAGCGCGACGTTGACCAGAAACCCCAGGAACAGGGCGAAGGCCACCATCAGGACGATGGCGTTACCCTCGTTCTTCCAGCGGTCCTTGCCGCCCACGAACACCGCAACGAACGCGGCGCATGTGCCGACTCCGAGCGTCCACTGGGCAGCCAGGCTGCCGGCGTGGGCCGCAATGTACGACACGTACTGGGCGAAGCCGAGCAGCACGAGCGTCACCGCGCCGCCGACGTTGTTCATGAGCGTCCTGGGAAAGCTCAGACGTTCCGCCAGCGTGGCGAAACCGAGCAGAGCCAGCACCAGGAAGCCGGTGGCTCCCATGGCGACCCAGGGGTTGATGTCTGCGAGAGACATCTCGTATCACCTCAATCTTGTAGGGGTTTAGGGTCAGCTGAGGCTGTTGCCGATGGCGGCGACTAGGCTGACCAACAGCGAACCGAGCAGCGGAACCAACGCGCCAAAGAGCAGGATCGTCTCGTTCTTCTCGTTCTTGGACTCGCGCGCCGCCCGGCTCAGCCAGGCCAGCACCGCAATGTTCACCACGACGAACACCCAGCTGCCGGTCGTGTGCCACGCTGTCACGGCCGCCATGTAGTAGAAGAACAGGCTGGCCGCCACGCCGACGCCGAGTATCGCCGCCGACACATAAACCGCGACCTCCTGCTTGATCCTGCTGCCAATCACGGCCAGGCTGGCCGCAATCGCCATAATCGCGGCCGCCGCCGAAAACGCATCGAGCGGCTTCATGCTCCTCCTCACACAAGTAGGGGATTCCAGTAACTTATACCATTTTATCTATAAAAATTCAATGTTATACTAAAACTATGGATCGCGACTACTGGCGCCAGCAACAACCTGGCCAGCCACTCTTCCCCGACATCGAATGGCAAAAGCCCGAGCAAAAAGCGCTCGCTGGCAAACTTTT
>CAYTEG010000013.1:7528-17079 GCA_964436805.1 uncultured Candidatus Saccharibacteria bacterium | reverse complement strand
GGCGACCCAGCGCCCAAGCGTCGACGTCATTACTGGCCTTATTAAAGCCAACGTGCCGGCGCGCATTGCCTTTACCGTGGCCAGCCAAATCGACAGCCGTACTATTTTAGACCAAGGCGGCGCCGAAAAACTGCTCGGCAAAGGTGACATGCTGCTGCTGACGCCCGAATTTAACAAGCCAAAACGTATTCAGGGCGCGTTTGTCGACGACCCAGAGGTGGTAAAAATTGGCGACCACCTGCGTATGCAGCGCCCACCACAATATGACCCCGAAATTATTGCCCAACCAGTGCAGCTCAGCGGCAAAGGCAGTGTGGTTATGGATTAAGACGGCGGTGGCGACGACGACATGTACAAAGACGCCGTGCGCTGCGTGATCGAAAGCGGCAAAGCCAGCGCCAGCCTGTTACAGCGGCGCCTGCGCGTTGGGTACGCCCGCGCCGCGCGCTTAATCGAAACCATGGAAGAACAGGGGATTATTGGCCCAGCCGACGGCGCCCGCCCCCGCGACGTGCTTATTAGCAGCCTCGACGACCTCGGCGGTAGCGCTGGCGACCCCGAATAAACGCGGTTTTCGTCTTTACAAGACTCATCAGTATAACTGTAAGTTATAGAACCGCGGAGTAACCCCGCGGCGGTTTGCTTGGCACGTTTGGCGACGAGCCTTTGCAAACCTATCGATCGCGACCGTAGTCTGCCCGGTGCCGGTAGGCCTCGGGGATTCGGCTCTTGCCCGGGCTGTTGCCACCTCGCAGGAGGTGGAAGCCCAGGACGAGCGCTGCGATGGCTTCCAGGCCCACAACCCCCAGGGTGACGGGGTTGGCGTAGTGGGTTGTCCGGATGATGTCGCCGACGGTCAGCGCGACCGAGGTGGCCACGATGAACCCGTTGAACGGGTGGTGACCTTCGTAGGCGATGGAGCAGGCGTCGAGCATAAGCCCGACGGAGCCCAGGGTGCACAGAACGAGTGCAACCAGGACAACGCTGCGCGTGAGGGTGCTTGCTTCTGGCGTGTTATTCACAAAAGCGAGAACCCCGTTGAACGCGCCCATCCCGATAAGGTACCAGCCGGCTCGCCGGTCGGTGGGGAGGACGCGCAGGCTGACGATGCCCGCAATGGCCATGATGGCGACGAGGGCGAGAGCGAAAAGCATGGTTGTCTCCTTCCGAGCGGAAAGTACGAGTGATGTGACGTGCAGGTGTTACTCCTGATTGAATTTATAGCATAAAAGGTAAGAAAAGTCGAGATGTTTGCCGGAAGGAGGTGCCGCGCTGCTTTCTCAGTTCCCCCATATAAAACATAACCATTTACATTTGAGGCAACTCGGGCTACGCTAAAGTATGCTTATAATATAGGTAAGGGAGGCGTACGTGGCACGGTTACCGACGCCAGGCAGCGACGATGGTATTTGGGGAGATGTGCTTAACAGCTTTTTGGCGGTCGAGCACAACGCAAACGGCTCGCTTAAACGCGGCGCCGATATTGACGCGGCCAAACAGGCGGCGGCTTCGGCGTACCAAAAGCCGGGCGCGGGGATTCCTACCACCGATTTAACCAGTGCCGTGCAAACCTCGCTTGGCAAGGCCGACAGCGCCGAGCAAGCGGCTAACAGGGGTATTGCCAACGGCTACGCGCCGCTCGATGCCGGCGGTTTGGTGCCAACGGCTAATTTGCCGGCTTCGGCGCTTGATTCGTTTCATGTAACCGGCCTGGTGGCCGATGGCGCGACCGATGATGGGCCGGTGCTGCAGGCAGTGCTCGAAAATTTAGGCACCAGCGGTAACCACTCGTTCGAAGTAATTGTCGAGGCGCCGCCAAGTGGCGTGGTGTACCTTAACCAAGTTGTCCAAATAAAGACCGACAACACCACTTTGCGGTTTAATTCGCCGGTTAAATTTGGGCCGATGGGCGGGTTTCGCATACAGGGCGAGCTCGACGAAACACCGGTGCTTGGCAAGCCGTTTATTACGGTCGACGCGCCGTCGGGCAGCAGCACCATTACGGTCAACAATATCAGCCCGTTTTCGGTTGGCGATTATATTGTTATACGCGGCGCGCGCGACGGCAACGGCAACAGCCTGCAAAAAATGAACAACAGCATTGCCAGCATCGCCGGCAACGTAATTACCCTTAATAAACCGCTCGACGACACCTTTTTGGTATTTAACGCCGGCACGTGGCCAAACCACAACAGTAACGTCACGCGGGTGCTGAGCGCACACATTACGGCACCAGCTAACAGAGGCGACCGCACGGTTACGGTTAATGATTCGAGCCTGTTTGCGGTGGGCGATTACGTGCAGGTAATCGACGACGAAAACACCACAACCACCGCTGGCGCGCCCGAACCAACCAACTTTAAGCACAAAGAAGTTGCGGCGATTAAGCAAATTGTGTCGGGCACGAGCATACGGCTGTCGCACGCGCTGTACCACACGTATAATACGTCGAACGGCGCGCGGGTGGCGCGGATGCTGCCGGTAAAGCACTCCACAATCCGCGACCTCACGGCCACGTGGGGGAGCATGTCGACCACCAATTACGGCATCGAGGCCAAATATACGGTTGGCTGCCAAATTATAAACTGCCAGCTGGTGGGCGACACCGTGGCCGATAAATCGTGGCGCAACCAGGCAATCCGCTTAACCGACAGTTATTTTAGCCAAATTAGCGCCTGCACCGTGACCGACCCGGCCACCACGCTGGGCGGCGAAGGCTACGGCATCACCTTATACGGCACTACCAACTGTGCGGTGCGCGACTGCCGCGTGCAATCGGCGCGGCACGCCGTGCTGCTATTTAACGGCGCGGCCGGCAACACCATTAGCGGCTGCAGCGCGGTCGACACCTGCGTGTCAGACTACGACATCCACGGCGCCGAGTGTGTCGACAACCTGTTTACTGGTTGCGTGGCGGTCGGCGGCGACTCGATGGCCGACGACGGCTCGACCAACAAAGCCGCGTGCCGGGTAGGCAACAGCTCGCACGTCGACGGCGACTTTTATAACGTTTTTGCCGACATACAAGTGATAAATTACCAAGGCATCGCCTTCGAAGTCGTGCCAAAAAGCACCAACACTACCTTTAGGGATTGCCGCGTCAGCGGCGCGCAAACCGGCCTAAAAATAGCCGCGAACGGTGGTAATACGGCGCTGACCACCACCGATACGTTTGTCGAAAACGTCGATTTTGCCGACGTTACCACTTTGCTGAGCGTCGACGGCGGCACCAGCCAGATTGTGCAGGGGCTTACAATCGAAAACTGCCGGTTTATTAGGCCAAGCGGCAGCCTTACCGTTACCAACGCCCAAAAAGTGCGGCTACGGCGTAATTCGTGGTACGACCCAACCATTGGCGCGACCACCTACGCCATTGTTGCCAGCAACGTCACCAGCTTTTCGGCCAAAGGCAACGATTTGTCAGGCACGGTGCGCGGCGTAAAACTAACCACATGCCCCAGTGCCCGCGTGAGCAACAATATTATGCACGATTTAACCGAAACAACAGTGTACGAAGACGCCGGCGGTAATACCGGCACGCTGTTTGCGCGCAACGAGATTTACGGGTTTACGCCAATAACCGCCACAAGCGGCACCGGGCCGAGTACTGGCGGGGTGGTGGATGTGGGGGTTTTGTATCAGCCGGATAATCCTTCTCGCCACGGCTATATAGAATGGGCGTTTGATTTGATGAGCATAACTACCGCAGGCGGCTCGGCGATGACGAGTGGAAGCGTGCACTTAACAAAAGTCTTTGCCCAAACTGGTGGGGTGGTTAGTAATATCATAATGGTTATTGGCTCGGGAACAGCCTCGCTAACCAGCGGGCAAAATTTTGCGGGAATTTATGATAACACTGGGGCTCGAATTGCGGTTACGGCGGATATGACAACACCTTGGTCGGTAAATGCAAGTTCAGCACAGATCATAACAATGCCCTTAACTGCCAGCGTTACCATCCAGGCCGGTCGTGATTATTTTGTGGCAATGCTTGCGAATGGTGCCACACCCCCACTTATATCTGTGGGGGGTGGCAACTCGGCAACGATTGCGAACAGCGGTTTAAGTAATGCAACCCGTAAGTTCAGCGTAAACGGCACGGGTACTTCTTTGCCGAGTTCGGTTACGCTTTCGAGTAACAGTGGCACAAACGCGCGGTCGTTTTGGGTAGCACTTTCTTAGAATATTGTTACGAAAGTAGGGCCTCCGCCTATAAAGTATGCAATTCCAATATTTGCGCCTGTACCATTATTGTCACAGACATTTCCTATTTGGCTCTCAGTCCAGCCACCCCCATCTTTAAACGTCGTGTACGGACTACCATCGCTGTAAGGTGCGGTCGTCGATATAGTTTTAGGAGTCACTGTTGTGGTGAAGCACGCATACCGCATCGGATCTTCTGTTCCAACCGTTACTGTATAGAGATTGGAAACATTTTTTGATCTCGCAGTATCAAGTGCGAATTGTTCGGTACTACTATTCCAAGTAAACCGTGCATACCCCTTCACTCCGTTTTGATCCCAATTAACCCCGGTCTCATTCCCATCACAACTCTGGCTCGCGCTATCAATCACCCGCAGCAGGGTAGTAGTGCTGTTGCGGCAGCCGTGGATTGTGCCGTTACCATCGGGAATCGCGGCGTACACCACGGCAAACCCGGTTATCGCCGCGCCGGCCAGCACGCCTAAAAGCGACGCCCCGATTATTTGATATTTTGTGCGTAAAAACGTTAGTAATTGTTTCATGGTACCTCCTAAGGCGCATGCTAACACAAGTTGCCTAAGTCTACCATAAACGCTTTTCGTCTTACCAAGACTCATCAGTATAACTACTAGTTATAGAAGCGTGTGCGACGGCCTGAGCGACGGGCGAGTGACCACCCGCCGCCCAGGCTTGTCGCGTTACGAGACCGTTTGCCGCTCGGCAAACCGGCGTCGGTCTCGCCGAACGAGGCGCCAGCGGTTAAGCGCAAACAGCACCGCGACGACGAGCATGACCAGAAGGGTCGTGCCCACCGTTTTGATAACGCTGCCGCGTTTCCACTGGCCCCCGTTGTTGTACACATCGTTGCTGCGGTCGAAGGCGGTTGGGCCTTCGATGGCGACGTGGTTTTCGAGCACGTCATTGCCGAGAATGATCGTGCTACCCACGTCGCTTGCGGCAACGCGTAGGCCCACACGGTTGTTGCAAATCGTGTTGCCGATCACCCAGTTGTCGGGTGAATCGGCGGTCACGACGCCGTCTCCGTGGTTATCGCACGTGATGTTCGCCTCGACTCTGTTACCGGTTGAGCGTTTGTCCATCATAATGCCGTTTTCGCCGTTGTGGCGAGCCGTACTATGAGTGACGACGCTGGCGGTTACGTGGTCGGAGAAGATAATCCCGTGCGCCCGGTTCCCTGTAGCCACGACGTGGTCGATGACCAAGCCTTTGCTGTAGGTGTGCGGGTCGAGGCCATACAGGTCGTTGTCGTTGAACGCGCTGTAGCGGATGGACATGTCACGCGCTTCGGCGGTGTATAACCCGATGAAGTTGTGCGTGAACGTGCTGCCACGCACCGTGCCAGTTGCGCCATCGCCCCATGAGGCGCCGTAACTGCTGTTCCAGTCCCAGCCGAGGCCGGTAAAGACAGAGTTTATGACGTTCATGGTGCCGCCACTGGCCAGCACAAACGACCTAAATTTTGTGTTTGCCGCTTGCACCGTCTCGACGCGCACCCCATTAAAGGTGACGTGCGAAAGGCGCGACGCGATAAACACCCCAGGCGGCCCGACCATCGTGATGCTGGTGATGGTTGGCGCCGTGATGAGCATGGGCATATTGCCCCCGCGCTCAAAAATCAGCGCGGCGTGCAGGCTGACATCCGTGCCGTTTTGCTCGACCAAACTTCGGTCGTTAACGGCCGTGATTACCTCCTGCAGCGACGCGAGCGGCCGATGAAGCCGTATCTCGCGCTGCAACTTGCCGCCCGCCAGCAGCTTTATGCGGTCGAGCTCGACCACGATCGCGCGTACCGACGCCGACGCCGACAATGGATGCTCGGTGCTCGACGTTGGCGGCTTGCCCTGCATAGCAAGGGTGATCGGGTTGCTCGACGGCACGTACGCCGCCCGCGGGACTGGGGTGAACGAGTACGGGAACTTGGCAACGGGCCCATTCATGTACATGAGCACGAAGCCAGTAATCCCAATAAGCAACTCGTACATAAGCAACATGCCCAGCGTGCGCCGAGGCAGAGGATTGCGGTTCTCTTCCCGGTGCCTTTCCGATTGGGTCATCGGTTTTTTCGTGCGGTTGAACATGTGCTCCCCCTGAAGGGTTCGTCCGGGTCACTCTGAGGCAACAGTTCGCCCCACCGGACTGCGTCATTTTACCAGTGTTGCGCTTTATATGCAATGGTGGTCTGCTTGCTTTTTTACGCTGTGAGTCATATAATTGGCTCGACCTCCGCATAGGTGGTTCTTGACAACAATTTGGGTACGAGCGGTCCCACGAGAACGCTGATGCTGGCTCCGACAATTGGGGAGGTACCGCAGCATGGGCGTACAACAAGTAGGAACGGTCACGAAGAAGGGGGGAGGTCGCAAGTGTCTAGCCTGATACTGCACCTCCTTTTACTGATTCCTCCGGAGTGGTTTCGGTGGTCACTGATGCTTGCGGCACTTGTGCCGCCGCAGTGGCTGCAGACGCTGCAATGGGGACTCTTTATCTTTTTCATGACCCCGTTGGTCGAAGTCGTGATGATGGTGGTCGGCTACGTCTGGTATTTGACCCGCTACAAGCGGGTGCCAGACAAGCACAAAGCCCTGATCATGCAGATTACGACGGTTGGCCGTGAGCCCGAGCTCGTAAATCGGACGCTGGAGCGTTTGAGAAGTTACAACCTCTCGATGCTACACGAAATCTGGGTGGTAATTGAGCCCGGACACGAGACAAATTACCCCTTGGCCGACACAGTAATCGTCGTGCCGAAGGGCTTCATAGCGCGTTCTGTTGATAAAGCGCGCGCCCTGGAGTTTGTCCGACCGATCCACGAAGCTTGGGCGGAAACAAAGGGAATACCGCTCGAATTGCTCAAACTGCTCTTTATCGACGACGACACGTTGCCGACAGAAGAGTACGTTGAGGCAGCGTTCGAAGGCGACTACGACCTGTGCCAGGGGATTACGGTTCCCAGCCGCCAGTACGCAGGCGCCAGTTTCATGCACTTTTTGTTGTCGCACATGGACAACATCAGAACGCGAAACTGCCTCATCTACTGCTCGTGCACCGAAGGTGTTACGGGCAAGCCCCTTTTTGTGCATGGTGAGGGGCTGTGCATTACCGCCTACGTTGAAAAGATGGTCGGGTGGGATTGGCCGATTATCGCAAGCGATGATCTGACCTTTGGCCTCAACGCCGCCTACATGGGGTATAGTTGGGGCTTCTTCTACCGCGAAATCCAACTGGTTTCGCCGTGGTCGTGGAAGGAGAACATCTCGCAGCGACACCGATGGACTTGGGGCAACTTTAAGGCCATTTGGGATCGCGAGATTCTTCCACAGGCGGCCGGTTGGTTCAAGGGCTTTAAGTACGCCTTCGGGCTGCTTTCGGTCTTTGCATCGACAATCGGCGCGGTGCTGCTGTTTCAGGGCATCGCAAAGGTTCCGCCGCAGGTGCATGGCGTCTTCTGGACATCCTTGGGGTGCTGGGTGGCGTCGTACGCATTTTGCGGCTGGGTCAACAGTGGTGGCGACGAGAACCGCGAACGGTTTGCACAGCGGAAAGGCCGGCAGCGCAGCAAGATTGTTGCCGGCGCCCTCTTCTGGGGGTTCCGTGTGTTGCAGACGTTCATGGCCGCCGTGCTCTGCCCGATGACGGCGATCGTACCGGCTTTTGTGATCATTTACAGTGCTTTGAAGGGTCCGCCCAAGAAGTTTGTGACGATCAACAAGACCCGGCCGGCTGCCAAGTAGGGTAGGTACCGTTTTGTTGTCAAGGCTGGCAGGGGCGAGCGAAAGCTTACCCCTGCCAGCGAACAGAATTCTGCTAATAAAGGCAGGATTTTTTAATTGGCGGAAACAGCAAGAACTAGCAAAAAAAGCAATTTTATTATAATATACAAGCCGTAATGTCGCTGGCGGTTCGCCGCTTTAGCGCCATGTTCTTCTATTACACGGGCGACCCCTGTGAAGGAGTGTGAGGACGTGCGTCGTCTTGTTGTGGCCATCAGTAGTTTCGCGCTGGTTGCGGTGCTCGTTACGCTCGTGATCGGGCTGGCTAACCGGGATTCCCGTTTGGCCGAGCGCGGCGTCAACGTGTACGTGTCCACCGACAAGTTCAAGGACAACGCACCGCAAGCCGTAACCGAGCGTGCCGACAAGATTTTCGATTACGTCGCCAGCCTGGGCGCCAACGCCGTTGCGCTCAACGTGCCCATTTTTACCGATGGGCCGCGGGGCAGCAAGGTGGGCACCCAGTACAAGACGCCGTCGGCCGCCATGTTGCGGCTCGTGGTGGCTTCGGCCAGGGCGCACAATTTGCGGGTGACATTTCGGCCGATCATCAACCAGGATAACCTCGTCAGTGCCGATGGCAACTGGCGGGGCAGCATCCAGCCGGCTAACCGCGACGCATGGTTTGCGTCGTACAACGCCACGCTGCGCACGCTGCTCGAACTGGCCGAAGAGCTGGACGTCGAGACGTTTCAGATCGGGGTCGAACTCGATTCGCTCGAGGGTGACCCGCACTGGGCCGAGGTGATCGACGCGGCCAAGGCGGTGTACAAAGGTGAACTGATGTATTCGGTTCACTGGGAACCGTTTGCCAACCGCACCGAGCACATCCCGACCAAACAGTACGGCATCAGCGCCTATCCGCCGTTCGACCTGCCCGACGACGCCGCGCCCAGTGATGTGCGCAAGGCGTGGGATGGTTGGTTTAAGAGCGTCGGCAAGGGGCGCGAGCTCGGCAAGACTGGCCTCGATGAGGTCGGTATTCCCGGTGCGGCCGGCATGTACAAGCGGCCGTTCACCTGGGACGCAGCAAATCTGCCCTACGACGGCCGCATCCAGGCAACCTGGTTTACGGCCGCCTGCCGAGCAGCCAAGGCGCACCACCTGCGCTGGCTGTACTTCTGGAAGATCGACTTCCACGAAGACCCGACGCAGGCAAACGCCGTGAGCGACCCCCGTTGGTCGTTCGTTGGGCGGGCAGGCGCGGACGCCATCCGCACATGCTTTACCTAAATAGAAGAACGTCCGGCCACTTCGCGGGTTCGCCCCGAGTGCGCCGGACGTTTCTATTTGCAAGACTTGCCGTTATATAGTACAATTACCACTGTTAACAACTAACCTGCGTGGCATACACGCATCCGGGGCACCGGATTCCACAGGGAGGAACTATGAAGCGCGACTACGAACTCGTAGTATTGCTGCACCCAGATCTCGAAATCGATCTGGAGAAGCCGCTCGCTAAACTCCGCAAAATCATTGCGGATAATAAAGGCGAAATCACAAAAGAAGAAAACTGGGGCAAGCGCAAACTGGCGTACCGCATTGCAAAAGAGGATT
>CAYTEG010000013.1:0-7518 GCA_964436805.1 uncultured Candidatus Saccharibacteria bacterium | reverse complement strand
AGATGATCGTCACGTCGGCGAGCACGTCCCCCTCGCTGCCAGCCGAGACGGTGAAAAAGCTGCAAAGCACGCTTAACATCACAGACGAAGTGCTACGTTACCTGTTGACGGCCGTCGACCCTAAGGCGATCGCCGCCAAGCTCGAAGCCGAAGCAGCCGCCGACAAAGCAGCCGAAGCCAAAGAAACCAAAGAAGAAGAATAGGGTAGAAAAGGAGCGGGGTATGAGTAAAAGTATTAACCAAGTGATCTTAATGGGTAACCTGACGCGCGACCCGGAGCTGCGCACCACCCCTGGCGGCCAAAGCGTTTGCAGCTTTAGCCTGGCGGTGAACCGCAGCTGGCAGGGCCAGGACGGCCAAACTCAGGAAGCCGTCGATTATTTCGACGTCGTTGCCTGGGCAAAGCTGGGCGAACTCGTTAACCAATACCTCAGCAAAGGCCGCAAATGCCTGGTGCAGGGGCGCCTGAGCCAACGCAGTTGGGAAAAAGACGGCCAAAAGCACAGCAAGGTAGAAGTTGTCGCCAGCGACGTGACCTTCCTGGATGGTGGTGGCCAGGGCGGGAGCGGTGCTCCAAGTAGTGCAGCCCCACGCAAAAGCGCCGGCACTGCCAAAAGCAGCGAGCCAAGCGTCGAAGAGGTAGACGACAAGCCGATCGACCTCAGCGAAATCCCATTTTAATAGGAGCAACCATTTATGATGAAACGATACAAGAACGAAGACCGTTACCGTTACTTCGACTATAAAGACGTTAAGCAACTGCAGCGCTTTGTAAACATTTACGGGCAAATCGAACCACGCAGCAAAACTGGTTTGAGCCAAAAGCAGCAAACGCAGTTGGCGACGGCTATTAAGCGCGCACGGCATTTGGCGCTTTTGCCTTTTGTGGCGAATAGTTAAAAGCTACTCGCTGATCGCCAAACGAACTATCGCTTCTTTTTGTCCCCCGTTCCGCCCAAAAAGGGCTCCACTTAGGTTGGGGAACAACGAGGAACAAAAAGAAGCGCTGGTTCGTTTGGCGTGGAGCCTACTTTTATGGCGCGAAGCGTTAAGTGGGGTGGCAGACCTCGGGACTTTTCTGCCGCTCGCTTGTCGAGCAGAAGAAAAGGCACGAGGTGTGACAGGACCCCAGTCATTATTATAATCCGCTATGTGCGGTTTTGATTTTACTTGCATCCCGAGGCAACCTGCGTTAGCATCTTTAGCCAGACAACCATAAGCAAGGACGAAAGCGGCTGCAGGCACGCTCTACTTAGTGATGGCAAGATTACCTATACCTGGTGGCGACGACAATTTGTGGGGCGATATTTTGAACACATATTTGCTGCGCGAACACGCCGCCGACGGTTCGCACAAAATAGATTCGCTGCTCGCGGCGCCGGCCATGGCGGCCGCGTTCGACACCAAGCAAGACAAACTAGGCGGAGTGTTTTCGGTTGCGGTGCCGGTGATGAGCCCGGCGGCTGGCAATTTTGTGGCCTGGCGTGCACCGTTTGTAGCGCGCTTAACTGGGGTGCGCTCCTACCGGGTTGGCGGTAGCGGCGCCACAGTCAACGCGCGCAAAAACGGCACGGCCAACCATTTGGCGGTTGATTTGTCGGTGTCGGTCACCGGAGCGTGGGTCGATGGCAGCGCGCCGCAAAATGCCAGTTACGCGGTGGGCGACACGCTCGAGGTTATGCTCACCGCAGTTACCGGCTCGCCAACGCAATTAATTGTACAGCTCGATTTTGTAACGGGGTAATTATGCAAATCGCGACTATTTTACAACAACGGCCGTATTATCCGGCGATCGCCGCGCAAAATTTTGGGTACACGCGGTACGCCAATCCTGCGCGCACAGAAGTTACCGACGCCCAGGGCTGGCTCGCTACATTTACCGACAACGCCAAAACGGTGTTGGTACGCGGCCAAACCCGCAGCTTTACCGAGCTGGCGCAACCAAGTTTAGACCAATTCACCCGCACAACCAGTAGTAGTTGGGGAACGAGCCCAACTGGCGGCAAATGGTATACCAGTGGTGGCGCCGACAGCGATTACGCAGTGAGCGGCGGTGTTGGCACAGTAAACGTAACTTCGGCCAATGTGTCGCGGCGGCTCAGTTTGGCCAATATTTTGCAGGACGTCGACGCGACGGTAAAGGTGCGCACCGACAAAACAGCGTACGGCGACAACCAGTCGCCGGGGTTGCTGCTTGGCTGGCAAAACTTCGAAAACCATTATATTGCGCGGCTCGATTTTAAACCTTCGCGCATCGTCGACAGCTTTAGCCGCGTCACAGCCAGCGGATGGGGCAGCGCCAACACCGACCAATCCTGGGGCATATCGGGCACGGCCAGCGATTTTAGCACCAATGGCTCGGCTGGGTTGCACAGCGTTGGCTCGATTAACGTTTCGCGCCGCACCGTTATAAGCTCGGCGACCGATTTTGACGTAAAGGTAAAAGTGTCGACCGCCGTGCTCGCCCAAGGCGCGTCGCTGGCGCCCGGCTTGCTTGGCCGCTACCAGGACGCCAACAACCATTACATTTTTAGGGCAAGGTTTTCGCCAACCGCTGGCAATCCGGTATTTGCGCTCATCCAAAAACAGCAGGGCGGCACCATTACAACGCTGGGGTCAGAGGTGACGGTCGCCGGGCTGGCGCACGTTGCCGGTGCGTTTTACTGGCTGCGCGCGTCGGCAGTTGGCACGACGCTTAGCTTTAAGGCGTGGGCAGATGGCTCGCCCGAGCCGGGCAGTTGGCAGGTGCAACTTACCGACAGTACGTTTACGACCGCCGGCGCGGTTGGGGTGCGCTCGATTTTGCTTGCCGGCAACACAAACACCCTGCCGGTTGTGTTTGCATACGACGATTTTGAGGCGACCCCCGATGGCCAAACTGCCGATATTGTGCAGGTGAGCGTGCAAAAAAGGGTAGACGGCACGACTACAACGATAAGCCCGGTTGTCACGCTGCCCGGCGTGACGCATGTGGCGGGCGATTGGTTTACGATTCGGGCGGCCATGACCGGTGGCAAAGTAAGTGTGCGCGCCTGGAAAAACGGCGACGGTGAACCGCCTGGCTGGCAGGCCGAAGCCACCGATAGCACGTTTACGGCTGGCCGGGTCGGGCTGCGGGCGTACCTCGAACAGGATTACCTCGATGCGCCGGTGCTGTTTAGCTACGACGATTTGGCAATAAGCGGCACGTGGCCGGCGCCGCCCGTGGTAACGCATAACGCGTGGGTGCGGCTGCTCGGCACGCCTTTTAATGGTACGGTCGACGAAGCGTGGTTGCGCGCCCGGCTACTCGACACAACGCCCGATATTTTGGCCACCGCCATGCAATATGTCGACGGCTCGCCCAGCGTAACCGACCCCGCCCAAAGCAACCTGCAAATTGCCGGCGCAGCGCAGTACGGGCCGTTGCAAAACGACGGTTCGCGGCAGGAAGGCGCCGATTTTAACGATTACCTGGGAGTGCCGTGGCAATATGGCGCCACGACCGACAATCCCGAGGTGGCGCAGTTTCGCAGCCTCGACTGTTCGGGGCTGGTGCGCATGGTGTATGGTTACCGGCACGGTTTGCCGCTGACGCTCACTACTTTTGATGGGGTGGCGATCCCGCGGGTTTCGTCGAATATTGCGAATAACGGCCCGGGCATTATTGTCGGGTCGAACCCTGGCGCGCCGCCCGACACCAGCCAATTGCAACCTGGTGACATTGTGTGTTTCGACGCCGACACCTCAAACCCCGACGAAGAAGAAGGCCAAATCGACCACAACGGCATGTATGTGGGGGTGGGCACCGATGGCAAGCGTCGGTTTGTGTCGAGCCGCAAAACGATTAGCGGGCCAACGATTTCTGACCTTGGTGGGCCGTCGTATATAGATGGCGCTGGATTATACGCGCGGTCATTGCGGTTAATACGCCGGTTCTGATACGCCTAAACCACCCCACCCGCCATTTTGTTCCTCGTTGTTCCCCAACCTAAGCGCAGGCACATCCCTTGTGCCGGAGCGGGGAATAAAATGGCGGGTGGGGTGGTTTGGGCAGCCTTAATCTATTCAAACAAGTAAAACAAGGATATAATATGTTGTAACAATAAGGGGCGAGCCGCCCAAATTACAAGGAATTATTATGAGTCTCAGCATCACCGACCTCAAAAAAGGGGCGCTTATCCAAATCGACGGCAAGCCGTTTAGAGTTGTCGAATACAGCCAAAAAGTCATGGGGCGCGGTGGCAGCATTGTTAACGTGCGCGTTAAAAGTTTGCTCGACGGGGCGGTAATCCCTAAAACGTTTAAGGGTTCCGACCGGCTCGACGAAGCAGTCGTCGAAAACCGCACCGTGCAATATTTATACAACGACGGCAGCACGTTTTACTTTATGGACGGCAAAACGTTCGAGCAGTTTGAGCTCCCGGCCGATTTTGTCGAAGACGCCGCGCCATACCTAAAAGACGGCACCGACGTTATTTTGCAGTTTTTTGACGGCAAAGTGATTAACGTCGAACTGCCCAACAATGTGTTTCTTGAGGTTACCTACGCCGAAACCGTGGTAAAAGGCGACACGACCAGCAGCGTGCTTAAAGATGCGACGCTCGAAACCGGCCTGGTAATTAAAGTGCCGGCCTTTATAAAAGTGGGCGACGTTATTAAAGTAGACACCCGTACCGCCGACTATTTAGAGCGAAAAAAATAGGCCACGCGGCCTACTCGCGATTGTATGGTACTCTGACAGTAATGGAGAAGCAGCGTTTAGACCAATCTTTAGTGGCGCGCGGGCTGGTTGCCAGTCGGTCGCAGGCCGAAAACTGGATTAAGCTCGGCAAAGTCACGGTTGCTGGCAAGGTCATTACCAAGCCTGGCTTTTTTGTCACGCCTGAAACAGTGGTGAAGCTGGCGATAAAAGAACAATATGTGTCGCGCGCCGGGCTTAAATTGGCGTCGGTCGCGGCGGCGCTCAACCTTAGTTTTAAAGGCAAAACAGTGCTCGACGTCGGCAGCAGCACCGGCGGTTTCACCGATTTTGCGCTCAAGCATGGCGCGGCAAAAGTGATTGCAGTCGACGTTGGCACCAACCAGCTGCATCCCAGCCTGCGCGGTGACCCACAGGTTGAGCTGCACGAACAAACCGACATCCGCGACATGCAAACGGTAAGCAGCACCCCCGATATTGTGGTAATCGACGTCAGTTTTATTAGCCTGCGCGATATTTTGCCGCACATCGCCACGCTTGTTTCGCCCAAAACCCAGGTGGTGGCGATGGTCAAGCCGCAGTTCGAGGCGGGGAGCAGCGCCAAGCACAAAGGTGTCATTAAAAACGATGCGATGCGCCGCGATATTTTGCGCAATTTCGAAACGTGGGCAAAAAGTTTGTTCGTTATTGGCGCAAAAGCAGATAGCGATATTGCGGGCGCAAAAGGTAATAGGGAACGGTTTTATCTACTGAAAAAAACCATCTCATAGCACATCTTCCTCCCGCAAACATCCCATTTCCTGGGCGAACGAAGTGAGCTGATTTGCGAACGTAGAGTTTTGCGGGAGGAAGATGTGCTATGAGATGGTTTTTCGTGCCAACTTAGCAAAAACGTGGTATAATTTACGTTGCTTGCCGGGGTTCCCCGGCTTGCTTCCCAGAGAAACAGGAGGAATCCACGTGAGTGGACGACCCCCCAAGCACCGCGGCCTCGTCGCGGTGGCTGCCGGTGTGGCCGCTGGTGCGGTCGCGCTGCTGATGTCCTTCGGGGCATCGCCGGCATCGGCCGACGACACCAGCACGGCGCACGAAGTCACCGGCACGAGCGTCGCGACGCTCGACAACGCCACGAACCTGAGCGGCGACAAGGGCGGCGACTGCACCGACAAGGTGTGCAAGCGCATCCCGTGGTGCCCCAGTGGCAGCCCGAGCTCCAGCCCCAACAAGCCGGAGGTCGACCTGCCGGACGACGCACCGCTCGTCATGATCGACGGCGAGGGCGGCGACAACGAGCCGCACTGCGTCAAGGTTCCCAAGATCAGCAGCAAGTGCTGCGTGGCCGACGAGTCCGGCAAGGCCAACGTGCACGTCGCCGTGAGCAACCCGAACAAGCACGGCGGCCTGTTCATCCGCATCTGGATCGACGGCCACAAAGCGATCGCCAAGTGGGTTCCCGCCGGCCAGACGGTCAAGTTCGTCTTCACTGACGTCGCCAACGGCAGCTACAAGGTTCACGGCGCGGTCAAGGTCGGCGGCAAGGACAGCAGCGTGTGGTGTGTGTTCAAATTCGGGCACGACACCATCCGCGTGAACTGTGCGTCGCCCAGCCCGAGCCACTCGTCGTCGAGCCCGTCGCCGTCCGTCTCGGCCAGCGCCAGCGCGTCGGCGAGCACCAGCCCGACGCCGGGTGGCGAGCAGTCGCCGCAGCCCAGCCTGAGCCCGGTCGGCAACGACCAGCCGCAGCTGCCGGTCACCGGGTCGCACACGGGCATCATCGCCCTGGGCGGCGTGGCGCTGGCCGCTGCTGGCGCCCTGCTGTTCTTCGGCTTCCGCCGTCGCAAGCTGACCGAGCAGGCCTAGCCTGCACTCTGGGGAGGACTCGGAGTCGTCACGCATCCAGCGTGGCGCCTCCGGGCACATCCCACTAAAACAAGCTCACCTGCTGCGGTTGGTGGCTATTTTTTTGCTCAATCGCACTTATTGTTACGGGGTAGCCGGTAAAATCACTCACACACAACCCATATTGTTGGCCGTCTTGTTCGGTGAGCAGCGTGCTGCCGACCATGCCAAAACAGCGCCCCGATATTTTTTGTTCGCCGTGCATAATAATTGGCTGGTTGAGCGGCGTGTCGCCAAAATAATACGAATCTAAATGAGTAGGGGAGCCGGCGTCGGGGGTGATGCCGCACTCATCGGCAATGCGGTCGCGGGCGGCCAGCAATTCTGTGGTGCCGGCAGCGGCGTCGTAGGTTTGCGCCAATAATTTATGCTTTGTTTTTATTTGCAGCGTTTCGGCAATGCCGGGTAGCGCGGCGATTTTGGCCTCGTACTGCCGCGCCACAGTGGCGGTTGGGTAAGTCTTTATAATGAGTGCGCTGCGTGCGCCTTGGTCGAGCAACCGGCGGATGCCGCGCTCCGCCCAACTTATCCCCACCTTAACCACACCCGGTGCAAAGTGCGCCAGGTATAAAAAGTGTGGTTGCCCGTTGCGCGCCTGTTGTTGCGGCGACACACTGGTGGCGTGGTAAAACGCCGGGTTAAAGCCGGTTTTGTTTTGGCAGTGGCGGCAGTGGTCGAACTGTGCGGGTAGTTCGGCGGAGTCGGGGCAAGGGAAACTCTCGCTGGTGGCGAGGTCGTGCCAGCCGGTGCAAAAACGCTGGGCGGTGTTAAACTGTAGCGTACCCGCAGTGTTGGCCGGCGAAAAGTGCTCGAACGTGTCGCTGTTATTTTTTAGCAGCGTTAGTGTCGGCGCCAAATCGTCGCCCGCGTAGCCGTAGTGGATGAGTAAAAAATCGCCAGTCACAGCACTTATTATACATTTTGGGCTTGAGTGTATG